>CAYQDG010000050.1:0-1005 GCA_964416245.1 Candidatus Woesearchaeota archaeon | reverse complement strand
GGCCTTCGCCTTCGTTATTATCAATAAACATAGTATCTGTAGTTTCTCCTGCCAGCTCATATCCGGTATCTTCGGGGATTCCTGTCTGGCAACTATCGGGGGTGTAATCAAGCGACCCTATGCGGCGATAAATAAGGTATTTGGCGGGATTACATTCTCCGGGGCTCCATGCAAGACGCATAAAAGCATTAGAAGGCTCTAAAAAAATATCTTCCGGGGGTGGTCCAATAACTTTTACCAGAAAATTATCTACATCTACCAAATTAATATCGGGATGATTATCTCTTGCGGATATTAAAATCATATACTCGCTTTTGCGGATATGATTACATTCGGTAGCCCAGGAAAAACGGGAAACAACTTCACCGGGTTTGCTAGATACAGGTTCCAATTTGGCCGGATTTAATTCAAACAGAAAAGGCCCACCAGTGGCTTCATGCTCAATAGAATCATAATTAATATCTGTACTTCTGATAGTAACTTCTAAGGTATCGCCGGCCAATATACACCAATCTTTCAAATCATCATTTTGAGGGGGCACATTTTCGGTTTCAAAAACATCAATTTGCATATCGCGAACTAACGAGCCAATTTTTATTTCATCGCGCCATTCATCAATTTGAATAGCAACATTAAATTTTCCGGTATCCGGAGGCGTATTCCAAACAAAATCCCCGGTAATCTCATCTATACCAATATCATTAGTAGCAGAAGGTAACGTATACCCTTCAATAGGTTCTCCATTTTCGCCGGTACAATCTGTTAATGAATAAGACAGGCTATCACCATCGGGATCATAGGCACCAGGATTATGAACAAATAAACGATACTGAGCAGCTTTATTTATGGGTGGATTTAATAAAACCGGAGTACTGTTGGGCCCAAATTCCGGATTCACATAAATCGTTGTTTTAACTGAAAAAACGGTATTTACTGAGTTAGGGATATTTTCAACTCCATAATTTCGGTTGGGATCCTCCACCAGTACTTCATAAATCCCGGGAC
>CAYQDG010000049.1:0-1024 GCA_964416245.1 Candidatus Woesearchaeota archaeon | reverse complement strand
CCCAAACCACCAAACAACCGATAAAGCCCATAAGCCGCAATTCCAAATAAAACTAACCAAACAACATATTTAATCAAAGAATCTAAATTCATTTTATATCTCTTTAACCTCCACCCAAACTCCATTTTTCCCAATAAATAAACTCGTAGGTTCACTCGCTTTCCCAATTTTTATATCCTCAAATTCCATAAGGTTTGGAATAATTGTACAAACACCCAAGTCATCACATCTTTTTACTTGCCTATCTAAATAATCCAATACCACATTTTCACAAATACACAAACAATTCTCTCCCGAACAAGAATTAGGTTTAGTTTCATCTTCAACAAAAGCAAAAACTTTCCAACCAGAAGGATTTATTTCATTAACATTCTCTCCCGAAAAATTTGATTCATCAAATCTCTCCAAAATATTTTCAATCCTCTCCATTGTTCCTTCTGCCTGCTCCAATTTTTTCGTGTCCCCGCTATTAAAATAAATTGCTGCTAAAAGATAAACCAAAAAACCAATAGAAATCACAGCTAAAATAATTTTCAAAGTTTCGCTTGCAAGAAGCATTCCTTTTTTATTCTTAGAAAATTTTGAATTTTGTTTTACTCTACTCACCTCAATCCCCTCCAAAATTCTGGAATATCCACTCCTTCAAAAAAACTAAAAACTTTATCTTTGAATACAAAATAAGCCCCAAGAACAACTGCAACAAAAACTATAATTCCCAAGATTAACTTTATCAACTGATTAACTGTCAACTCTGCCATTATCTTCTCCTAAAAAGACCTTGAAATTTATCTAAAACTGAAAGTCCCTTGTCTTTTAACATAAAAACAGCCAACATAAGAATAACTAAAATAGCAATGGCAATTAACAACCACGGCAAATATTCTGAAATTATTCCTTTTTTGTATTTGAAAAACCTCTTTTTCATAAAACAACTAAGAAAATTCTTTTAATAAATATTACTAATAATTTGATCTCCCTAACTACCTATTTTATATTAATAATATTTAAAATTTTTTCAGATTAA
>CAYQDG010000048.1:0-1141 GCA_964416245.1 Candidatus Woesearchaeota archaeon | reverse complement strand
CTTCTCCTTTCGTTTCTACCTCATTGATTTTGTTGTTCAGTTTTTTCATCAGGCGCTCTACGTCTTTGTCGTGGCCCATTTCTTTCAGTTTGAAAAGAATGAGTGCCAGTGCAAAAAATGTTTGCGGCCACAGGCCTATAAATATGCCCGACCTCTCTGCATGTGCGTTCTCTTCAGCGTCCGGACCCTTTTCGGTGTACCATGCGGCTACACTGGCTGCAATTGATGTAAATCCAAGTCCCGCTGCGATATATCCTAATTTATCAAGCATAATAAGTAGTTGTGTTTGGTTTTATTTGGTTTCTGATTCTGATATATCAACAAGCAGAAGGGTGTGAGCGTTTGGAGAATACTGATTTATTTAAAGTTTGAGATGCGGGTTGTGAAGACCTCTCCTCTTGCCCCGAAGGGATCCCGATGGGAAGAGGAGACAGACGGTGAAGCGTACAGCGGAGCCGTCAGAGGTGTGTTGACCCTCACGATTTGCACCTTATTCACACAAATCCCTGTTGCAAAACACTCTTTTTTTGATTCTATTATCACTTGAATCAGAAAAAACCACCATCATAAAAGAAAAAACGACCATGGATATCCTGCGAACCACACTTTTGATTATGCTCATGCTCTGTCTGAACAGCGCACTGTTTGCCCAGGAAGCAGACACAGATACTGAAGAAGAGAAAACCGACTATACCGAAGCGATCACGCTGGTGGAAGTGTGGCTCGACGCTATGCAGAAATATGATGAACTGCCCGGCATCAGCGCGATTGCCCTCGATGACCAGGACGTGGTGTGGAAAGGAGCGTTTGGTGAGGCGAACCCCGAAGAAAACCTGCCCATGGCCACGAACACTATTTGCAGCGTCTGTTCCATCTCCAAGCTTTTTACATCGGTTGCCATCATGAATTTATACGAGGACGGACTGCTTCGGCTCGATGACGAGGTTCAGGACCTGCTCCCCGAATATGATCTCAATCAGCAGTATCAGCTCAGCGGCCCCATTACCGTGCGCACTCTGCTTACCCACTCGTCCGGACTTCCCCGCGAAAATAACTATCCGCACTGGACCGATCCCACCCTGGAGTTTCCAACCAAAGAGGAGATTCTGAACGACCTGAGCGAGCAGCAAACGCTCTATCC
>CAYQDG010000047.1:0-1170 GCA_964416245.1 Candidatus Woesearchaeota archaeon | reverse complement strand
CAAAAGCGTATCCCAAATATTCGTAGTTATGCGGCCGGCATACTTTACTTTTGGAAGTATTGACTTCTAAATGTAACCGTAATTTGATAAAACAACTTATAGTCCGTTTTATGCGGTTAGCTGCCCGCCTACTACGTACAAATATGCTGAAATCATCGGCATAACGTACAAATCGAAGGTTGCGCCTTTCGAGCTCTTTATCGAGTTTGTCTAACACAATATTCGATAACAATGGGCTTAGAGGACCACCTTGTGGAACTCCTTCTCGCCTTTTGTATAGTTTGCCATCAATTTCAATGGGGCTTCGTAAAAAACGCCGAATAAGCTTTAGAAGCAAAGGGTCTTGAACCTTGCGTTTGACAAGGTTCATCAGGTAGTCATGGTTCACTCTGTCGAAAAAGCTTTTCAGGTCAATATCTACTATATGGGCGTATCCTGCGTTTATGTAGGTATGTGCCTGTAATATCGCCATCCCTGCATTTCGACGGGGACGAAACCCAAAACTACTATCCGAAAACTCTTTATCCCACATCAAATTTAAAACCTGATGAATAGCTTGCTGGATTGTTCTATCAACAACCGTAGGAATACCTAATTGGCGTTTACCTCCGTTTTCTTTGTTGATATTCAAGCCTAATACTGCCTGTGGATAATATTCTCCTGATAGTAATCTGGCCTTTACTTTGTCCCAGTGTTTGGTAAAGTAGAATAGTAAATCTTTCAACTCCATCCCATCCACTCCTGAACCTCCTTGATTTTGCCATACCGCCTTATAAGCCATTTGCATGTTCTCTTTACTGAGTACTTTCTCCATTAACTCCATAATTTGTCTCGTTGTGCTTAAGTTTTCAGGGGTGTTGCCAATAACTAGGTTACTACCATCATTGCTATTAGGCACGACTTCCTAAATCCCTAAGCGGTTACCGTTCATCCCTTCACCAAATTGTAAGGCTTCTGCATCTTATATGCAGCTTGTTTCCTTTGGCTACTATGGAATCTGCTGACTTCTCTGTATATGTTACTCGAACATTCAGAGACCTCCCCAGGTAAGAGCATTATCTTTCTGTCAATAACTGCTACATCTACTCATAAGAACTGTTGGTTGTAGGCATTGGTATCATGTGTTACCTTACCCGCTCTTATAAGCCTCTTATGTAATTTCTGTTCGTC
>CAYQDG010000046.1:0-1176 GCA_964416245.1 Candidatus Woesearchaeota archaeon | reverse complement strand
TCCACCGTAGAAATACTATAAACCGAAATATTCCATTGAACAACTCCACTAGAATTCAAAACAAGCATTTCATCGTCTCGAATTTGTTCTCTCAATTTGGCCCTCCCAACTTCAACCACTGCTATATTTGCAGGAATAACTTCAGTAAACCAAGAAACAATATTATCAGAACTTACTTTTGCCAAATTTGGAGCTCCAGCAGATTCATTATCTGACGCTAAAAGTTCTCCCGTTGAATTATAAATGTAAGTTGTGTTTTCAATTAAACTATTTGGATAATCTGACAAAATAGGCAAAACCAAATGATACTCCATGTATGTGGATTCATCATTTGTATTATTCAATGAAAAATTGATATAGTTTGTAATATTTAATTTTTCATTAGGTCCAACCAAAGGGTTTTCCAAATCATTATAAAAAGCAACAATTTGTCCCGTTATTTCAGAAGGATCAAAATCTGGAATTTCCATGTTAGCATCCTGTCCAGAATAGTTATAATAAATATTAACCTTTTCAGAAACTGATGAAGAACAATTCAAATAAAGGTCTAGATTAACATAATTTCCCTGCTGAACAGTAAAATTATTTTCTACATAAGTTTCAATCAAAGTTGGTGTATCTACAATAATTGTTTGGACCTCCCCACTAAAAGAACTCTTTCCAGAAAGATTATAATCCAAAATACTAATTTTCAAAAGAGGACTACAAGAAGAATCATTTAACGACATATTTAATCTTAAAGTTTTATTTCCAAGAGCACTATAATCCCTCAAAAGAGAATTATTTTTTCCAAGACCAAATGAGGGAAAACTCTCAACAAAATTCTCGCCAAAAGAAGTTGAAATATTTTTTTCATAAACATAAACTTCTGAATTCTCAGCAGGATTCCTTTTCAACCAACGAGAATTATAAGAATTTGATCCATAACTTAAATTTCCAAGTTCCCACAAATAAGCATAAGCAACAACATAAGCAAAAGTAGAATTTTCATTTAATTTATAATTATCTTTTGAACAAGAAACATTAAAATTAACTTTTCCATGTAACCCATAATTATTAATCTCGCCCGTGTAATTTCCAGTAGATTCATTATAAACCAAAGAAACTTCCTCGCTAGTTTCATCATTTGTAACAACACAAGTTGCATTTTCAATAGGATTTCCTTCGCTATCCAAA
>CAYQDG010000045.1:0-1230 GCA_964416245.1 Candidatus Woesearchaeota archaeon | reverse complement strand
TTAATCATATTTTCCGAGTTTTAGGCAGAAAAAATTTCAAAAAAACACATAAAAATTTTGTAAAGTAAATAATTAATTGTAGATTGCATTAAATTTAAAACATAATACTATGAAAAACGAAATTGTAAAATTGAATGTTCCTGAATTACAGGCAATAGAAAAAAGTAAAGCCGAACAAATTAGAGCTACATTTGAGCCGATGGTTAAGATGTTATCAGAATTTGAAAGTCGGTATAATGATTTAATGTCTATTCCTTTAGATAAAATGACGCCTGAACTTTGTGAAGAGTATAAACGGTTTAGGTTAGATGTTGCACAAGTTAGAATTAGCACGGGTAAAGCAAAGGACAAAGCGAAGGAATATCTAAAATTAGAAGACAAGGCCATAATGGGTGTTCATAACATACTGGTCTATTCTGTTAAAGAAATGGAAGATAATTCGAAAGAGCGTGAAAAATACTTTGAAATACAGGAACAAAAAAGACTTGAGTCATTGCAATCGGAAAGAGCCGGAAAATTATCTCATTATGTTGAGGATGCACAAGAAAGAAATTTATCCAGCATGGATGAGGATGTTTGGAATGCCTATTTTTCAGCAAAGAAAAAAGAATACGAGGATAGAATTGCAGCAGAAAAAAAGGCCGAAGAAGAAAGGATTGAACGAGAAAAAGCCGAAGCCGAAGAACGCGAAAGAATAAGAAAAGAAAATGAAAAATTAAAAAAAGAAGCAGAAGAAAGAGAAAAGAAAGCTAAACTTGAAGCTCAGCAAAGAGAAAAAGCTGAAAAAGAAAGACAGGCTAAACTTGAAGCAGAAAAAAAAGAACGCGAAGAAAAAGAACGCAAAGAGCTGGAAGCGTATGAAGCTAAATTAAAAGCAGAAAAAGAAGAAAGAGAACGAATTGAAAAAGCTGAAAAAGCAAAGCGTGAAAAGTTAGAAGCTGAACTAAAAGCAAAAGAAGAAGCTGAAATTAAGGCAAAAGAAGAAAAAGAAGCAAGGCTACAGTTAGAGTTAAACAAAGATGACGCTGCAAAAGTAAACGATCTAATAAAAGATTTTGAAACGCTAAAAACAAAATACTCTTTTAAATCAAAGGAAAACCAACAAATGTATGATAAAGTTGGATTGCTAATTGATAAGGTAATTATATTTGTTAAAAAACCTGAATTATAATACCATGAAAAAAGTAAACTATTCTAAAAACAAACTTCGTGATAAAATAATACATCACT
>CAYQDG010000044.1:0-1307 GCA_964416245.1 Candidatus Woesearchaeota archaeon | reverse complement strand
AAGTTTTAACAAAAGAAAAAAACGAAATAGTTTTTGAAATTTCAAGTTTAACTCTTGCAGAAATTTTAAGATCTTATTTAAATAAAGATTCTTCAGTAGAATTTGCAGCTTGGAAAAGAGAACACTTTACAAAAAGTCCGGTAATGAAAGTGAAAACTTCTGGAAAAGATGCTGTAAAGGCTGTAGATGATGCAGTAAAAGCAATCAATTCAGATTTAGATAAACTTGAAGCAGATTTCAAAAAATTGAAATAATCCAATCTAAATTTTTATTAATTCTAATTTATTTATTATAACATGGAAAAAATATCAACCGGTAGTTTTGAATTAAATGACTGGTTAGAAGGAGGATATGAAGAAGGTATTGTTACAATGGTTGTTGGGCCAGCAGGATCAGGAAAAACCAATTTTGCAATTTTAACCGCTTGCAGTCAAGCAAAAAATAATAAAGTGATTTTTATAGATACAGAAGGAGGATTTTCTACAGAAAGAGTAAAACAAATAGTAGGAAAAAATAATTACGAAAAAATTCTCTCAAATATTTTATTATTAAATCCAACAAATTTCCAAGAACAAAAAAAATGTTTCTCGAAACTTTTAGATCATCTAAAAGAAAATCAAGTAAATTTAATTGTAGTTGACTCAATGGCAATGCTTTATCGTTTAGAATTAGGTGATGCAATTCAATCAAACGAAGAAGAAAGGGTTCAAGAAGTAAACAGGGACGTTGCAAGACAAATGA
Source organism: Candidatus Woesearchaeota archaeon (assembly GCA_964416245.1). Taxonomy (GTDB): domain Archaea; phylum Nanobdellota; class Nanobdellia; order Pacearchaeales; family GW2011-AR1; genus GW2011-AR1. The sequence goes on along the minus strand of CAYQDG010000044.1, from coordinate 566 downwards.
GAACTTTAGTAGAAATTTCAAGAAAACAAAAAATACCAATTTTAATTACCAATCAAGTTTATTCAGGATTTATTTCAGAAGAAGATTGGAAAAGCGGAAAAGAAAAAGAAATGAGCATAGTCGGAGGAGATCTATTCAAATATTGGAGTAAATGCATAATTGAATTAAAACAAAATGGAAAAAACAGAAAAGCAATTTTATTAAAACACAGAAGCATTCCAAACAAAGAATTTAATTTCGAAATAAAAAACGAAGGAATTTTCAAGAGGGGATTGTTTTAGAAAATTCCTAGGGCTTGAACCCCTACATTCAATTTGCAAAATTGCTGGAGGAATTTTCAAGAAGGGATTGTTTTAAACTATTTCTTACCCCAAATTAAATCATTAATTTCATCATCTGAGAGTTCATCCAAGGATTTTTCAGAAGTCTCCAAATTTTCACCTTTTTTCTTTTCAGGCTTCCCAGAAATCTCTTCAACTTTTTTCAAATCAATTTTTTCCGGATCTATTGTTTCATCCTCTTCTTCAGATTTTTTCCTACCAAAAAACCAATTTCTTCTTTCAGAA
>CAYQDG010000043.1:0-1821 GCA_964416245.1 Candidatus Woesearchaeota archaeon | reverse complement strand
AAGGGTGTCGGAGTTCACGCATTAAAAGGGATCGTTAGCTGGGTTAAGAACGTCGCGAGACAGTTTGTATGATATCTACTAGGTGTGTTATTGTCTGAGTGGAACGAGTTTCTAGTACGAGAGGAACGGGACTCGGGTGCCTCTGGTGAGCAGTTGTCATTTGGCAGGCTGCATAGCTACGCACTTTATGGATAAGAGCTGAATGCATCTAAGCTCGAAGCCAACCGCAAAACGAGACAATTAAGGCCGCAGAAGAAGACTGCGTTGATAGAGCTCTTATGTAAGATTCGAGGCACGTCCGAGAATTTCAGTATAGAGTTACTAAAAGCCTCATTTGTAGTTTCTTTAAATTCAAATGATCTAGCATCGCTGGTAAACATCGATGAAAGCCTCATTTGTAGTTTTTAGTTTTCATTAATTTGAAAACTACAACACACTTCTTATGTCTGTTATTCTCTACTACTTATTCTGTTGTTCTATTTTTTATTTAGAATTATTTTACAATGATTTTACCCCTCATATATTGATGTAACATACAGTAATAGTCATATTCTCCTTCTTTTTCAAAAGTAAATGAATAATTTTCTCCGGGATTGATTACTGCTGAATTTAAGGGGGCATCATTAGAAGTTACTGTATGTCTTAGAGAATCTAAATTTTTCCATTCAACTGTTTCTCCAACTTTTATATTCAACTCATTCGGAACATACATAGAATTCTCTATTTTTACTGAATAAACACTATTTATTTTTTCTATTGAAAGAATTTGATTTCCTGTAAATCTTACTTTAGTCGCCGCATATCCAATGAAAATCACTCCCAAAATAATCAAGGCCCAGATAATTATCCCTCTTTTCATAAAATATTAATTAAAAAATTATTATTAATTCTTGTCTTAATTTTTTATCCCTGAAAAAAAGGTAGTTTTTTAATATTAAAAAAGATATATTTATATGAAACACTGGCTTGTTAAAAATAATTTAATTAAATCTATTGGAACATTAATAATAATTTCAATATTAGTTGTTGGTTTTAGCATTTATTTTATTTATGATGAAATGTTAATTGGTCCAGCATATCTCCTTATTGCATTTATTGTTATTGGAATTTTAAGAATTTTTGGGATAGATCTTAAAGCAGTCTATCCTGATATAATCTTTGGAATTATTGATAATGGAGTTTTGATTTTTACAGCAGTAATTGGAGGAAAATTTGCAGGAGTTGCTGGTGCGGTTCTAGGGGGTGCAGCAGGAAATACTTTAACTGATGGGATTGGAGGAATTTTTGAAGGAAGAATCGCTGAAAAATTAAAAAGAGATAATTTTGAAGAAGAAAGAAATTCTCTTTCTACAATGCTTGGAAAAGTTGTCGGGTGTTTAATTGGAGCAGGAGTTGGTTTAATCCTAATTTGGGGAATAAAATTAATTTATACTGGTTTTTTCTTGGGATAAAATTATTTGATTAAAACTATATACAACACATCTTTATTTTTTTTGTAGGAATTAACAGACTTGTTCTGTTGATTAAGACTTTTAATCATCATTAGATGATTAAATCCTCTTGGGAAAAGTATCTTCTGATACTTCTCCTCCTACATTTAGGATAAAATTATTTAATTAATATTATAATTAGTTTTTTGTTTGTTTATTTGTGGAAGGACTTTGATTTAATGGCATAGAAATAATCCGTCCCCTTGATGACTTTAATTGAAATGTCACATGCGTTGGGAATGAGGGTTCCATAAAGATTAATGTTTTTCCACACAGTTTTATTTATTTCTCTTTAATTTTATATATTTTCCAATTTCAAAAATTATTAATC
>CAYQDG010000042.1:0-2148 GCA_964416245.1 Candidatus Woesearchaeota archaeon | reverse complement strand
AGTTTAGAATTATTGAAGGATTAATATAATTATTCACTAAATATTTCTATCTAAAGAATAATCCCAATTTGCTTAATATCTGAAGTACTTCATGCACAATACATATTAAATTAAAATTATCAAAAGAAAAACTTGCTGTCCTAACTAAAGAAGCCTAGGATTGTCTCTTCGGTAAAAAAACAATTCAAAATTAACCGAATAAAGAAGACAATCCTTCAGCAGCAGCTTCATTTTTTTCTTCTTTTGGCGCTTCTTCTTCTTTCTTTTCTTCAGCTGCCGGAGCTGCATTGCTTGGGGCTGCCGGAGCTGCAGAAACTAAACTAGCATTTGCCAATTCGTTTTCAATATCTACATCTTTCAAGCTGGCAATCAAAGATTTAACCTTTGAATCGTCAACTTCTGCGCCTGCTGCTTTTAGAACGCCTTTTACAGCGTCTTCATTAACTTCTTTTCCAAGTTTGTGCAACAATAGTGCCGCGTATACGTATTCCATTTTGTTTTCCTTTTATTTAATTAAAGCTTCAACCGAAAAGACTTGCAAGTCCTGCACCGGTATCCGCTTTTTCTTCCTCCTTTGTTTCCTCTTTAGGAGCATCTTCTTGAACTTCTTCTTTTGGAGCTTCTTCTATAACTTCTTCAGGCTCTCCAGTAATAACTTTAATTAATTTTCTTTCATAAGCCGCTGCTTTTGTAATCATTGGTTTTATTGTGTCTTCAGAGACATATCCTATTTCAACTGCAAAAGGCAAAGCTCTGGAGTAAGCTTCCAATAATTCTTCCTTTACTTCTTCCGGATTTATTTTCATTTCAACATAAACTGTGTCGTCTTCAGAATCGTAAGCTGAAATTGGATTAAATCCTATTGAAAAAGGCATGATGTTCAATTTACCTAAAATATCAGCTGCACCCTGGGAAACTTCTTTTCCAGCTTCGGCAACAATTTTTGATTCTTTAATTTCAATTTTTCCTCCCTGAATTATTATCTGAATCCCCAAAGCTCCTAATTCAGAAATTGCTGGGCCCGGAACTAATTCAGTTGGTCCTTCTGGAACTTCTAAATCAATTGGAGCAATTTGTCCAGGTTTTGCCTTTGAAGGACTTTTAATTTTTAATAATTCTCCAGCTAATTCATAAGAATCCATATCTGAGAATAAAATTGCTGTTGCCCCTCTAAATTGTTTCTTTAAATCTTTAACAACTTCTTTCTTTGAATCATTGAGTGCTCTAAATAATAAATTTTTCTTTGGAACTTTAACAATTGCTTTTCCTCTCAATTTTTTAGAAATTTGTTGGAATTGAGATCCAGGTATATTTGATATGTCTGCAATCAAAACAGTCCTTTTATTGTCAATTAAATCAACTAATTCTTTAACTGCTTCAATTTTTTTCTTTGGAATATTTTCAACTGCTTTGTGTTCCATATTATCGTACCTTAATTTTCTGAGGTTTACTCATTGTAAATTTAATTTCAAGATTTTTTATGTTTTCTTTGTCTCTTGGTAGAACCTTAATTATTTCAGAATAAATAGCATTGACATTTTCAATTATTTCTTCATCTTTCATTGATTGTTTTCCGACCCCTATTTTAACGCTTGATTCTTTTCCTCTAATTTTTATTCCACTATTCACCTTTTCTTTAATCTCCTTTATTGATTTTTCATCAGCATTAAGCATAATTCCCATTTGAGGAGAAGGCATTTTTCCTGCAGGCCCTAAAACTCTACCAAAGGTTGTTGCAACTTTTGGCATTAATTTTGCCTGAGCAACAAAAAAATCATATTTTTTAACCAAAGATTTTAATTTCTTTTTATCTGAATATTTTTTGAAATCAGCTTCAGTTATTGTATCAACATAATCACTTTTGGCTTCAAAAAATCCAGCAATTTTTTTTTCTTTTGCAGGATGAGGCAAACTAACAAAAAGATTAATAGGTGTTTTTTTTAATTCAAATTTTTGTAAATTAATAATTAAATCTACTGTTTCATTAAATTTTCTTTCTTTAGCATTCGCTCGTAATTCTTCTAGCGCTTGTTTAAATTGGACATCAAATTCTGACATTTTATTTTCCTCGTATCCTTCTACATAATGCGCCTGTTTCCAGAAATTTGGAATTCGGCGATGTAGTTAATCGGATATCAATGTGAGATA
>CAYQDG010000041.1:0-2237 GCA_964416245.1 Candidatus Woesearchaeota archaeon | reverse complement strand
CATATTTCTTAGCCCCGTATTCTAATTCAATTCCATAAAAAGAATATTTTTTCATAGACTCATCAAATCTATTTTTATTCCTAATAATAGAAAAAATATTCCTAGATAAATTTGAATAAGGTGCATCCATGTTTTAATAAATAATTTATAATTTAATTAGCTTTCCTCTAAAAAGAATTAATATTTCTCCAAAGTATTTCTTAACTATTTAATTCTCTTAAAATTATTCTTTATCTCCAAACATTTCTATAAATCTAATCTCAATTTATGTCTTGCCATTGGGCATTAATTTGATTTATCAATTCTTTGCAAAGCAAAACTATTCTAAAAACCAAACCAACCAAATTTAACAATCAAACCCAACAAAACAAAAGTAATCAAAAAAACTGGAGCAAATTGAACTCCATATCTAACATAAACAAAATCTTTTTTCTTCAAAATTTTCAAATCTTTTTCAGTTAAACCATCCCAACTAGCTTTAACAGTTTTTTTCCCGACCTTAACATCGCGATACAACCAATCTCCCAGTGTTAGTTTATCTGTTTTAATCTTTCTAACCATGCAAGCTTCATCAACTGCTTTTACATACAAATAGAAATAAGGAATGACAAAAAAGAAAATCCCAAAAGGAAATAACAAAGAATAAAAAAACCCCAAAAACAAAAATAAACAAGCTAAGACCAAGAATAAAATAACAAAATTTCTGTTACTCTTTAATTGCCTAACGAATTCTTTTCTAAACTTTTTAAAATTTTTAATGCCAAAATACAAACTAGCAACTAAACCATAAATTGCTCCAACTATTAAAAACAAAAAAACAAACGCTCCTAATACTTTAAGATTATAAACAAAGTCCAAACTAAAAGGTAAAATTGCACCTAACGCCATCATTAATTTTTGATCTCCTCCAGCAAACATTTTTCCATAATAAAATAAATTACTCAATACAAAAAAAATCCCAAAACCAAAAACTCCATGATAGAAAAATTGAAAATCATTCATCTCAAACAAAGAATAAAAAAATCTAAAACCCAATGCAAATATAATCAAACTAAAATTTAACCAATTAGCGATTTCTCTAGTTCGAATATCTTGAACAACAGCAAACAAAATCCAAACTAATGCCAATCCAAATAAAACATAAACCTCTATCATAAAATGAATAAAGAAATTTAATTAATAAAGCTAATCTTTATTTTGAAAAAGATATATTTTCTCAACCAAAAAATTTCCCGCATTAATTTCAATAAAATTCCTCACTTTTTATTAAAAAGTCTATACTCATTCTGAAATTTTATTTCATCAATTTATTTCTTTTTCTTTTTATTCTTCGCCTTCTTCACATTAGTCACTTTTTCAGAACAATTATTAGTATCCTTCACTCCACTAGCCCTAAACTTCCCTCCAGCTTTGTAAGGATTTTTCTTCTTCTCTCTACGTTTATCTTTCTTCTTATTTCTTCTTCCACCACAAGCATAATCATCTGACATAAAATAAATAACAAAGTAACATTTAAAATTCTTACTCTTTCTCCTATTCCTTACCCTTTTTTCCTTATCTCTTTCTCTACCCTATAATTTTGAATTATTTTTTTGTTCTAACAAGACATTTTGCTCCGCCGTGTAGCGGCGCTACACAAGGAGTGAAATAACGAAGTTAGAACAAAAAAGAAACAAAATTATTGGATGAAACAAGGTTCTCCGCCAACCAAAGCACTCACATCATATGTGGCAGTATCCAAATCCGGTTGACCGCTCTTTCCATCAATTACAATATCTTCACATTCTAACTCACAATCAATAGACGGGCAATCCTCAATTCCATATTTAGAAAATTCAGGTAATGTAGCCAAAACTTTACAACTTGTTTTGACTTCCAAGTCTTCTTCTAAAACATTTAAAGTTCTTTCAGCAGAACAAAAACTAAATCTTTGATTTAAGCCACAAGCAGTTTGACATTCTTCAACTAAAGCATCAACATTTGTAGGATTTGTAATTTTCTTAAACGATTGCCATCCAGTAGAAAAACCCCAAATCAAAGCAACTAAAACGACCAATCCCAAGATAAGCAAAATAATTGTATTCGTACTCATCCCTTGACCTTTTCTAGATTTCAACATCTTCACCTCAATACAATTCTATAGCAAAAATACTTTATAAAACTTGCTTTAGTTTAATTTTTCCCAAACAATCCCAAAAACCAATCCCAAATTCTCCTAAAAAATCCTTTCCTCTCCT
>CAYQDG010000040.1:0-2277 GCA_964416245.1 Candidatus Woesearchaeota archaeon | reverse complement strand
TTTATTGGTTTAAACTCTTCTTTCTTCTTTGTTAATGTATTATATATTTCTAACATGAGAATTCTAAACAAATGGAATTTAAAAAATTAGGGGTTTATTTTATTTCTAAGAAAATTGTTGCTCCAAAAGGATCTCCCTTATTAGGATTAACTGTCAATTTATAAGGAATTGTACACAAAGGAGCATCTTCAGGAATATCAAATAAAATTAATTCGGGAGATTCCATTTGAGAACTTCCCGGTAAAGAAATTTCCCCAGCAGGCACAATTAAAAACATATCAGCTTTTTCCTTAGTCATTCCAGACCCACATCTTTCAGCAAAATTGAATGAACTCAATGATTCAACTTCCCAATTATATGTGTTCCCATTCACGTTCTTGTTAAAAAGCGAAAAGGCAAACCCTTTAGAATCACCTTGTTTAATTGTTAATTGTTTTGAAGTTGGAAAGATTGCCAAAGTTTGGCCCTCTTCTGAAAATAATTTGTTTATTTCATTTTCTACTTGTTGATTAATTTGATCAACCGCATTTGTTCCTGATTGGAATACTTTTTGAACCAAGAAAATTCCTAAAACTAAAACACTCATTAATAGAACAATAGTTACAATGGTTCCTACACTCATCTCCATTGCTGCTTTACGATTTTTTTTGAAAAAATTGTTTCTGCAAAATGTTTTGTTTTTCATTTTAGTACGTTGGCATAAAATTAACAAAAGAAGCAATTATAACTATTGCAAAGAAAATTATTCCTAAAATTAACCCAATTAAATTTAGTTTGTATGCTTTTTTCGAAACAGAATCAGTTTGTTTTTTTGTAAATACTAAACCAATTATTGCAAATGCTATTCCAGAAATTGGCGAAATGAAAGCTTGAACTATTGAAACTATTCCTAGAATATATGCAACCAATGGAAAGTTCACATCAGTTTTTTTATCGGCTGTTTTTTTCACCACTTTTTTTGCCATGATTGATTAAGGGGGAGTTTGTTTATAAAAGTTTTGGGAGAAAAAAGATTAACAAACTACATCGCTCCATTCAATTAAATCGCTAAACGCAAATTTGATTTCACTCCGCTTCACACTGAATAATTAATTATCAAATATTTTTTCTAAACTGTGAATAAAATTATAAAAATTGACAAAAATACCTCTAAATATATTATAAAAAAAGATTAACAAACTTTAAAAAAGAGTTTTGTTCTAATAATTATATCTAAGAAATTAGATTTCTCCCGGGATGGTAGCTCAGGGGGAGAGCACATGACTGAAGATCATGGAGTCGAGGGTTCGAATCCCTCCCATCCCATTCAAAATGGATTGGTGGTACATATTCATAATTGTAATTGTTTTTGGATTAATTGGAATTGTATATTTTACCGTTGCATATTTATTTATGAATGTGAATAAAAAACTCAAATCATCTTTTTTCTATTTGGTTTTGACTAATTTAACATATCTTGTTTTAGGATCCCTTGTTATGTTTTTAGTTTTTAAAGAAAATTCTGATTTCTCGAGCAATCTGTGGAAATCAATTCCAATTATCTTCTCAGCAGGAATGTTTTTGTTTATGGTTGGTTCGATAAAATTTGCTTCAGCAATGAATTCTTTGAAGAGTTAATTTTAAAATTTTCCTCAAATTTTATATAGTTATAATTTTTTTATTTTATATGATTGGATGGTATATAGGAATAGCAGGAATTTTTGTTGGAATTGTAGGGGGAATTTTCTTTTTGATATCATATTTACTTATGCAAAAAAGATTCAAATCAGATTTTTTATTTTTGGTAATTGCTAGTTTTATTTATGTTATTTTTAGTACAATAATGATAATTTTAGGTCTTCGAGAAAATACAGATTTTCAAAGCGGCATTTGGCAATTGATTCCTGTTTTGTTTGCAATTAGCACAATATTTTTTGTAATTGGTTCTGTAAGATTGGTTGGCGCATTAAATTCTGTTAAAAGTTGATTTTATATAAAAAAAGCAAGTCAGGAATAGGCCACTTTTTGTCGAACTTCGTAATCGAACAGTTCGTGTTAACATCCAACTTAGCAGGCGTACATTAAGTTGCCCTTGCACCAACCAAGATGCTCGTTCCAGCCTAACTTAATAGGATCGTTTCTATACCAGAGCTTTGCCTCGCGGCAATCGAGATTTCCTCGATGGTTTTATCACGTCAGAAGACGTGGGTGTGCGGACCTTCCTCAGAACTCAGAAATCATATAACATTTCTTGACAATTTAATGCCAGAGTCCCGAAAGTTAACTACCTGACTTACA
>CAYQDG010000039.1:0-2674 GCA_964416245.1 Candidatus Woesearchaeota archaeon | reverse complement strand
GAACTGTGTCTGCAGTGTGTGCCAATGATTTATCAAATTCTTCACTTTCGATTGCCGGAATTTCTATTATTTGTATCTGAGAATTTTTATAATTCATCATTCCGATTGTTGGTTCTTTTGTTGTGAATTTTGTTGGAGTAATTTTTGGTTCTGCATTAGTTAATGTTTTCAGTAAACTTGATTTTCCTACATTTGTTTTTCCAACAATAATTGCTTGCATATCTCCTTTTCTTATTCCAGTTTGAGTTGATTTTCCTGTTTTTTTCTTTTTTTCTAATTGAGCTTCTAATTTTTTTCTTCTTGTTGTCAATTGTTGCCTTAGATTTTCTGCACCCTTGTGTGTTGGCGCATGAGAAATCATTTTATTTAATGCCATTAATTGGTCTTCGACTGTTGAAGCTTCTTGATATGCTTCTTCTGCTCTTGTGTATTCTGGATCATTTACATTTATTGGCATGTTTCCTCCACCGTCCCCCTAAGCTCGGAAGTTTCCCGCCCGCCCGGACGGTTGAGATTAGTGGGAGGAATAGAAATATATATTGAGAATTACTTTTAAGATTTTTGAATTAGAAATATATTTAAGTTAGGTTTAATTTAGAAAAATATGAGGAGAATTAATAAAATTTTATTAATAATTATTTTATCAATTGTTTTTTTGGTTTTATTATATGGTTTTATTAATTACATAAAATTTAATACTTGTAAAAGTGGAACAAAAAAATTTGGAGATTTCTGTGTGTATAAAAACATTCCAAATGACCTAGGATATTCTTCTCCTTCGGAAGGTAATTATTTATATGATTTACCTGTAGAAGCAAAAATTAGATCTGAGGAAGATTTGGAAGAATTTTTTGTTAGAGTTAATGAAAATAAATATTTGGAAGAGGTTTTTTCTTTTCAACCCTCAAATTGGGCATGTATTGATTCTGGTGAATCTCCGGAAAAAATTAATTTATTTTATTATAATTGTAGAAGATCTTTTTTTGAATCTTTATTTCCTACATTTGCTCCTGTTGGCTGCGGATATTCAAGATTGGCTTTGATTTGTAGTGACTCATATATAATCTCTGATTTTTCTTCAACTGCTGGGCCCAGATTTTTCGGACCTTTTGAAAGGTGAAAATTTTTAAAATAATTTATTCTCTATATTTATTATGGCTAAAAAAATATCTAAGAATTTTTTTAATCGTCCAGCAGATGTTGTTGCGAAGGATTTATTGGGTAAAATTTTGGTTAGGAAGATTAATGGGAAATTATTGAAAGCAAAAATAGTTGAAACTGAAGCTTATTTTTCTGAAGAAGATCCTGCATCTTGGGCAAAATTGGGGAAAAGAAAAGATAATCTTCATATGTGGTCTGAAGCGGGAACAATTCTTGTTAAAAATGTTCATATGTATTTGATGTTGAATTTTGTTGTTGGGAAAAAAGGAAAAGCTGGAGCTGTTTTAATTCGTGCATTGGAACCAATTAATTTTGAAGGCAGGTGTTCTGGTCCCGGGTTGTTATCTCGAGAAATGAAAATTGAAAAAAATTTTAATGGAAAGAATATTTTTGAAATGGAAGACTTTTTTATCGAAAATAATAAGGAAAATTTAGAAATAGAAAGTTCTTTTAGGATTGGTGTTAGAAATGATTTAGAAAAACATTTTCGATTTTATATTAAAGGAAATAGGTTTGTTAGTGTTGGAAGATAAATCGGAGATTTTAATCCAGTAATATTTATAAAGAAAGAGGGCGTTTTCTTTTTATGAAAAAGGGGATAGGAAAAGTTTTTATTTTTGGAATTTTTTTAGTTTTAATCTTGACTAGTTTTGTTAGTGCTGGTTTAATTGGAGATTTATGGAAGAAAATTACTGGACAAGCAGTTGAAGGATCATTGGCTTATCAAACACAATGGTTTGATGTTGATAATCCCAGTGGATATGGAGATTATGAATTATTGAAAAATGATTATATTAGTGCAAATGCTTGTGAAAATCCGCTTGGCATATATTGTGAAACTACTGGAGGAATAAATTATAAAGAAACTGGAGAAGTTGTACATTGCGAATTAGATAGAGGACTATGGTGTGTAAATAGTGAACAACCCGATGGGAGATGTAATTACGACTATCGAGTTCGATTTGATTGCCCAGATGAAGAAGAACAGGAACAAGAATGTAATGTAAATTCTGATTGTGGGGAAGATTATTTTATAGAGGGAACTAAAGTATGTGACGATTCAAATAATGTTGCACAATATAAAAAAGTTTTTTCCTGTTTGCAAGGGATTTGTGATGAAGAAAAAGTTTTAGAAAAAATTGAAGATTGTAACGAAGATTGTTTGAATGGAGAATGTGTTTCTGCAGAATATACAGAATGTATTGATAATGATGGGGGAAAGAATTCTTTTGAGAATGGAACTGTTTTTTATCAAAATAGAAGTTTTGAAGATGTGTGTGAAGGTCCAGATTTTGTTCAAGAGTGGTATTGTTATAATGGAAAACCCAATGATATTAGTATAGAGTGTGACGAGGGTTGTGAAAATGGTGCTTGTGTTGAGGAAGAAATTGTTTGTGAAGATAGTGATGGAGGAAAGAGTTCTTTTGAGAAGGGAACAGTTTTTTATCAAAATCAAACTTTTGAAGATGTGTGTGAAGGTCCAGATTTTGTTCAAGAGTGGTATTGTTATAAT
>CAYQDG010000038.1:0-2676 GCA_964416245.1 Candidatus Woesearchaeota archaeon | reverse complement strand
TACACAAGATTTCCAAGAACAACCGAAGCCAAAACAAACAAAACAATCACAGCCAATAAAGCAGTAATAAAATACAAGGAAATACTTTTCTTCAAATTCAAGCCAGTTTGATAAGTTTTTTCAAGTTGATCCTGACCAGAATCAATTGTAACTAATGTCGAAGTTAAAATAAAAACAATTTCAATTAAATAAATTCCAACTGCAAGTTGTAAAAAATAAGGAGGAATCATTGAGACAAAATCAAAAATATTCAATAAATCGCCTAATCCTCCAATACTTGCTCCCCCCAAGTCCCCCATCGTTCCCAATTGTAATTTGCCCAAAATACTTGTAATCATAACAGCCAAACCAACAACAATACCTGAAAGTAAAGGTGCCAAAAAAGTCATATTACTTTTCATATCCGATGCAATTTCAGCAAGCATATCTTTCAACCTTAAAGTAATTTTATCAATATTTTTAACATATTCAGAAATACTCATCAAACTAATAGCTGCAATTTTCAAACCTTTCTTCGCAGATTCAATTAAAACCCTCATCGAAGTAGAAATTAATTGGCTGGGGTAAAATCTCAAAGCTCCTCGGTTTTTATCAAAAATTGCTTTTTCAACACTCATTCCCATTTGCCGAATATTATAATTTACTCTTGAAAAGAAGTCACCAGTTCTAAGTCCACGAGAAGATTCCGCAACTCTTCCAAAAACCAATTCAGGAGGAACACCATTACCAAGCCTATTTCCTAATTGAAATAATGAATTATTGAATTCTTTTTCTAATTCCTTTGTTTTTTTCCTCTCAACAATTAGTTCTTTAGTTCTCTCTTTATAAGACATTGCAAAAAACAAGGCAAGACTTAAAGGAAAAAGCATTCCCAATAAAATTGAACCAATTCCAAAAGGCCCCTTTATTGAATTTGCACTGTGGAAATCCGTCGAAGTTAAAATAGGCGCACCCTCGGAATTAACAAAACCAAAAAACATTTCTCCTTCACCCAAAAAACCTAACCCAATTTCTCCCAAAGTAAAGTCATAAGGCACACCAACTAAATCTGGAAAAGAAGTAAATCCCCAAAAAATAGGAATTAGACTTAAAATAAAAAAGGGCAATAATAAAACAAAAGCTTTTTTGTGAGGAACTTTGCTCTTATACTTTTTATATTTAGGGTTCTTCTCCAACAAACTAGTTTCACCATATCCTCCAGGACGCAAAGCCAACGCTTTATCTGTTAAATAAAGAACAAGAAAAGGAATAATTAAATTAAAAATAACAAATACATGAACAAAAGTTAAACTTCCCCCCACCATAGCAGAAGCCAAAGGAATTAAAGCCAAACCAAGAGTTGGTAAAACAACCCCCAACATGTAAACATTAGTTAATGGGCTCTTTACAGAATGTGTAAACTTAAGCATCTTATCATAAACTCCATCAAGAACAACTTGTAAAGACTTCTCCAAAATAGAAATTCTCCTACCTTCATTAGGTTCAAACAAACTACTCTCAATTAAATGAAAACTTTCAACAAACTCGGGAGAATAATCTTTCCAACTATTCAAATAAACATCCAAACTTTCTTTAATGGTTGAATACTTCCCAATTTCAACATTATAAAATATTTTTCTAAAATCTTCAGACAAAGGAGACTCCAAATTTCTTGCAGCAAAGGCAACTGCTTTTTCCAAATTTGGAGTATGTCTCATATAAACAACTAAATACAAAATTGCAGGCACCATCTGACTCGATGCTTTCAACCTCCATTTTTGAGCCAACCTCTTAGGATAATCATTCACAAAATAAAATAAAAAAATAGATAAAACTACCATTAAAAAAAAGAAACCGAGGGGAAAAGATGCAAAACTCCCCTTAACCATTGCAATAGCAACAGAAACCAATAAACCTAAAAAGAAAACTGAAATAAAAGTCATAACTCCCAACCCCAATGCTTGCCAAGGTTCAATGTTTAAATGAGCAATATCAATATATTTCTGAATATTTTTCTCATCTTTTTTGGAAGGCTTTAATTTTATAAGATTTCCTAAGGAATGGCACCATTTCTCATAACCCGTAAACTCCTGAGAAATTTCTCCCTTAAATTTTGTATAAGACTTACTATAAGAATCAGAATCTCCAGATTTTATTTTACCCTCTATCTTTGCCCCATACTTTTTTAAAATTTCATCAACAGTTGGTTTATTTGGATTTGGCATTTTCACACTCTTTTTTGATAAAAAATAAATCGAATAACTTAATAAAAAATTCAATTTATTACAAGAAAAACAAGAAAAACAATATTATAAACTTTTAGAAAAAATAAAAAAATTAAATATAAATATCCATTAATTTAATGAGTTGTTACCGGGGGAATATAATTTTCATAAGATTCCATTTCTAAAAACCTCCTTTAATTAAAAAAGGGAATAATTCCCTTGAGGTAAAACATATTAAAATTCCTTTATAAATATTTTTAACAACTTCAAAAAATTAGAAAGATTTTCTCTTAACTTCTCTATTCAACCAGCTCTGCCACTCAGGAAAGACTCTTTCGCTCATAGGCAAACCCACTTCCTGAATAATATCATTCGAAATTTTATGGAATTCATTATTTGCCAAAGTATTAAATTCTGCCTCTAACAAATTTTTGTTTCCCGTAGATTTAGAAATTTTAACTATCTCTTCTTT
>CAYQDG010000037.1:0-3203 GCA_964416245.1 Candidatus Woesearchaeota archaeon | reverse complement strand
TCCCTAATCCACTCGAGGAACAGGATACCTAACAGAAAACAACAAAATCTTTTCTTTTCCAAAAAGATCCGAAGAATATTTTTCTAAATACAAATAACTTCTCCCATTCTCTTCGAGAATCCTATAATATCCTTGGATTTTTCCCTCAGAAACTCCCTCGGATCGATAATATTTATATTCATCAATTTGCGCATTCATTTTTTCCATAACTTCTAAACCAACAAAAGAATTAGTAATTTTAAAGTCAGAAATAAAAAAAGTCAAAAGTGCCAAACTACAAACTGCAAAAACTCCAATAACTAAAATAGTCACAGGAATATCTCCCTTCTTATTTCTAGAAACAAAATTATTTATTCCTTTCATCTATTTCTCCTCCCAGAAACTTCAACTCTTGTTTCATTTAATTTCAAATCAAATTTTCCTTCATTCTCCCATTTAACTAAATCCTCCCAAATAAGTTCACGATCATGATCTTTATTTATTGTATAATAAGTAAAAAGGGATTTTTTCAAAAAAACATCATCCCCTTGAAAAGTAATTTCAGAAAATAAAGAGTCCTTAAAATTTCCAACCTTTTTTGTGTTTCCAAAAACAGAAGCTCCAAAAATAAAAAAGATTAAAACAACAACAATTATTATTGTTGCAATCAACCAAGTCAAAGTTTCTCCTATCTGTCCTTTTTTTCTATTTAACATTTTGCTCCGCCTTGCCAACAATTGACAAAATTTTAACTAAATATATATTCTTTGTAGAATCAGCAGCATAAAATTCTTTTTCAACACATTTAACCAATTTTTCCTGCTTTCCCCCGTCAAGATTACAATCTTCTTTCCAATTTAAATTTCCTTCAATAATTTCAAATTTTTTCCGATCTAAATTACCATCAAGATAAAAACCAACTTCTACATAATAATCCGGCCTTTGGAACTCTCCCTCAACATCAAAATTCAAAGAACAAATGTCCATAAAATCATCTTTAAATGATTCCCTAAAAGTACCAGTGGGACTAGTCAACATCTTGTTCATTTCTCCCCCTGGATAAATACAATCAGCAACTTTCGTTGCCAAAATCTCTGCCTCAATTTCCCTCACGTCATAAGGAGAAGAATAAAAAGAATTTACCATCATAACAATTCCTCCGGCAACAATCACCAAAATAGCAAACCAATAAACAGAAATCAATTTATCTCCTTTCTTACTTTTCTTAAAAACGTTTAGATTCATTTTGTTGAAATTGTAAAAACATACATTCCATTCAAATTGTTTTCTTCATCCCTATCCGGATAAGCCGAAACATTAACATCGTTAAAGAACGCATATTTATAACCTCCTTTTCCAGACAATTTGACATTCACATAATTATCTCCCACTTCAACCACTTCAGAAAAATCAATTTCATTATCTTTTGAAACATCCAATCCTTTTTCCATATTTACAAAAAAAATCATCCCTGGCTTTGCTGCATCAATTAAAAGAGCACTCTCCTTTGCATAAGAACTTTCCAACAAAACTGCTCCTTCTCCCTGCCTTAACAAAAACAAAACAAGAATCGCCAAAAAAACAACATTCAAAATAATAAAAACTATATTTTCAATCAATAATTCCCCTCTTTTATTTTCCTTCATTTTAATCCACCTAATTTTTCTATCAAATTATCATAAACTTCTTTTTTCTTTTTATTGCTCAAAGTAAATAATTTTTTGGATATAAATTTATCTGGAATAGTAAAAATATAATTTAATTTAATGATGCTATCTTTTACTGCCCCTTCTTTTTTTGATAAAGAAATACCTTCCATTTTTTTATTGCTTGTAATCCCACAAACAACTAAATTGCCAAAATCATTGAATAGGACTAATACAGGCCTTGTTTTTATTTCAAAAGAATCAACAAATTGTATCTTTGCTAAAATAACATCTCCAGAATTAAACATTTTCCCAAACCTCATCATCTTTATTATCCCAAAGTTCTTTCATTTTTTCTTGTTGGATTTTATGTAAAAATTCATCATATTGATTTTTATTTTTAACATTTTCAAAAGTTTTTATCATCTTTCGAATTAACTCCCCATAAGTTTGTCTAGGATATTCTTTCAAACCCTGCAAGTCTTTTACAATCATTTTATCCAATTGGATTGTAGTTACATCACCATATTTCATATATAATTAACTATAGTATAATATATAAAAGTATTGGATTAAGGGCTTTGTTGAAAAAATCCCTAACATGAATAACAATTATTGTTTACAATAATTGACTAATAGGGGAAAGCCTTGTCGCAATTGGTTGGCCGGGGTTAGGGATGGAGGAGTTTCAACAAAGCCGCAATTACATTGAAAATTATTGCTAAAATAAAAATATTTTTTTCTTTACTTATAATCAATCTAGGAAAATTCTTTTAATAAATATTACTAATTAGTAGTTGTAATTTTTTTACAATCCAATCCTTCAAACTCTTCCGAATTAACTTCAATCAATGAAGGTGAAATAATTCTATTTCCAACTTCTCCCTGAACAACAGGAGCAACAAAATATCCTGCCGTTCCACCTCCAACTGCCAACAAAGTTCCTGCAACAAAACCTGCGCTTCCTCCAAAAGTAAAAGGAGCAAAAGCAATTCCTCCAACAACTGCTGCACCAACTCCAACGTATCCCCAAGTACTAATATCACTATTCATTCCAGTCAAAACATAATATTGTTTATCCAAATTTATGGTTCCAAATTCAGTATCAATATTTTTATAATAATTGACTAATCCCAAATATTCTAAATAAGTTTCATCACTTCCAGTCATGTTCTTTAAATATAAATAATTATAAAATTCTTCCTTATCTAATTCACCAGATTCAATAATTTTTTTAACACTCTCATCAAAAGCAATTTGACTACAAATAGAACAATACATTCCAGGAATCAAGTCTTCCCCAACATAATTAACTTTTCCTTCTCCAAACATCCACCAACAATCAATCATTTCAATAGCCAAAACATTGTAAATATCCTCCTTAGATTCTACTTTTTTAATAATAGGTTTAGTCATTTTCTCACAACCTCCATCTTCTGTTATACAAACATAACTCCTTTTACAATCCAATGGCACCGCTTCAGTTGGAATAACTGAACTGCCTCTGGCAACAACTGAATTCCGACATATCTCCTTTTCAGTCTCACTTCCCAAATTTAATCTAAAAAGAAAAAACAA
>CAYQDG010000036.1:0-3450 GCA_964416245.1 Candidatus Woesearchaeota archaeon | reverse complement strand
TAGCACAAGGAGAATCATATATTTCTTTTGATTATTCTTATGATACTGGGAGCAAGGGAAGTATTGCTGTTTCTAGGGGAGATGATTCTCTAGATTTGAAAAGCGGAATAATTTCTCCAAAAGAAATAGAGTCGGAAAGTGAGTTTTCTTGTGATTCTGGATGTTTATTTGAAAATAATTGTGTTCCAGTAGGATATAGAATTGAAGGAAAATATTGCCATATTAACAAAGAAATGGTTGAACAAAAAATTTCAGATGAATCTTGTGAAAATAATTTTGAATGTGATAGTAATTTATGTGTTGATGGAAATTGTGTTTCTGGTTCCCTTTGGCAAAGAATTTTAAGTTGGTTTAACAAATTTTCTCGTTGATTAATCTTAAAAAGTTTTAATCCTTTGTTTTTTTATGGCAAAGAAAATAAATTATCAGGAATTGAAGGAAGAAGAAATTGTTTCTGAAATTATGAAGAAGAAAGAATTTAGTGATTTGCCTAAGAAAGATGTTCTAATGGTTTATTCTCAATTTAAAGATATTGAATTAGTTGAAGAGAGGATAAAGAAAACTCGAGAGTTATTAATGAAAATGTATACAGTTTTTGTTAGCAATAAACTTTTGAATCTTAAAGATAAATCTGTTGATTGGTTTTTGAATAGACATAAATCTACAAAAGAAAGATTGGGAAGTTATGAGGAAGTTTATCAAAGGATTTTGTTTGGAGTTGACGAAATTTTTGACAATAATAATTCTCTTTTAGCCCACCCTCCCGCCCAATACTTGTCAAAAATTTCTGAAGAAATTAAAGGAAGGCAAAGAAGTGGAAAGATACAAATTATTGATTTTGGTTGTGGGGTGAATGGTTTTAGTTATGGGTTTTTTGGTGAGGTAGGCCAGGATATTTATTATCTTGGAATTGAACCTGTTGGGCAATTAGTAGATTTACAGAATGATTGGTTTGAGAAAAAAGGTTTTGATGGGAAATGTATTAAGGCTAGTTTGTTTGATTTGAAGGAAATTGGGAAAATAGTTAGCAAGACAAAAACTCCTCGGATTGGTTTTTTCTTTAAAGTATTAGATAGTTTGGAGATGCTTAAGAGAGATTATTCTAAAACGGTTTTGAAGGAATTAGTTCCATTGATAGATAAAGGTGTTGTGAGTTGGGCTACAAAAAGTTTGGGAGACAGAAAGAAAATTTTTGCAACAAAAAAATGGTTAAAGGAATTTATTGAAAAAAATTTCAAAGTGATTGAGGAGTTTGAAATTGGGGGAGAGAATTATTTGGTTTTTCAAGGTAAATAATACAATAATTAATATAAACTAAGTTTTCTTTTATCAACTAGGTGATATTATATGCAATTTTCAAAGGATGCAAAATTATATAGTTATGAAGTGCAACGTGAGGGCGGAGAAGATATAATTTATTTTAATTATAAGGGTTCTCCTTTTTTTCCTAGTTTGGCGGATTATTCTAAAGTCATGGATATGACAATAGATGCATTAATCGAAAATCCAAATGTTTCGAGAATTGTTTTTGTTCAGGATAAAAATTATAATTATGATTTTGAAGAAACTAATTTTCTTTTAGAGATTGCTTCTCTTTATGTTTATTTGATGAAACAAGAAAGAATTTTATCTCATGAAAAGTTGGTTACAATTCATGAAGAATTTTTTTCTAAAAGATATAATGATTTATTTTCTTTTTTGTATTTGTTGAAAAGGGATCCTGTGGCTGCTTATGCAGAGTTGAAAAAAATTTTAATTCAGACGAGAATTTCTTTGGAAAAAACTTCTGGAGATTTGAAAATTGACTATGGTAATTATTTAAGATTATTAGAAAAAATTTTTGATTTGTTAGAGAAAACTAAAATTATTCAGGCGGCTTTACACCATTTGAATAATTATAGAAAGGGAGAGAGAACAATTTATAATTATTTATTTAAGCCAGATGTTATTCCAAATTTTACTTTCACAAGGTTAGTGGGAGATATTCCAGCTGGTGCGGAAATGATTGACCAATATGAAATTTCTATAAACGAATATGATAAGAGTACAGTTACAATTTTTAAAAAAAGAAATGAATCAAAATTATTTTATTATTTGAATCCTCCGGAAAATTCTTTAACTGAAGATGAAAATTCTTTGTTAAATCTTGCAAGGGGTGTTTTAATTGAGCATCAACCTAAAGCAGAAGAATTTACAGATACCGAAAGAACAAGGCAAGTTTTTTTCAACATCTCGAAGGATTTATTGAGGGACCTTTCGGCTTCTAAGGGAGTTAAAGTTAATTTTAATGATTTGAATAAACTTGCAACAATTCTTGTTAGGCATACTATTGGATTTGGTCTGATTGAAGTTTTATTGCAGGATAAAAAAATTCAGGATATTTCTCTTAATGCTCCGATTTCTAGAATTCCAGTTTATACGAGACATCAAGATTATGATGAATGTTCTACAAATATTTTGCCTAGTAAAGAAGATTCTGACTCTTGGGCTGCTAAATTTAGAATGATGTCGGGGAGACCATTGGATGAAGCAAATCCAATTTTGGATACTCAATTGGAAATTGGAAAATTGAGAGCAAGAATTGCTATTGTTCAAAATCCTTTGAGCCCAGATGGTTTAGCTTATTCAATTAGAAGGCATAGGGAAGCTCCTTGGACTTTACCTTTGTTTATTGAAAACAGAATGATTAATCCTTTGTGTGCCGGATTAATGAGTTTTTTAATTGATGGTGCGAGAACATTGTTGGTTGCTGGAACAAGGTCTTCAGGTAAAACTTCTTTTTTGGGTAGTTTGCTTTTAGAAATTAACCCTAAATCGAGGATAATTACTGTGGAGGATTCTTTAGAACTTCCTGTTGAGGCTTTACGAACTTTGAAATATAATATTCTTCGGATGAAGGTTCGTTCTGCGTTGATTAAAACTAGTTCTGAAGTTTCTGCTGAAGATGGAATTAGAACTTCTTTGAGATTGGGAGATAGTTCTTTGATTGTAGGTGAAGTTAGAAGCAGTGAAGCTAAAGCATTGTATGAAGCAATGAGGGTTGGTGCTCTTGCAAATGTTGTTGCTGGTACAATTCACGGTGCTAGCCCTTACGGAGTATTTGACAGGGTCGTGAATGATATTGGGGTTCCTGCGACTTCTTTTAAAGCGACTGACATAATTGCTGTTGCAAATCCAATAAAATCTGCGGACGGATTACAATCTTGGAGAAGGTTATTACAAATTTCTGAGGTGAGGAAACATTGGAAGGAAGACCCTATGCTTGAAGGAGGATTTAAGGATTTGATGAAATATAATGTTGAAAAAGATGAATTGGAAGCAACTGATGATTTGATTAATGGCGATTCTGAAACAATTAAAGATATTGCTTCTAAAGTAAAAGGGTGGGCAGGTAATTGGGATGCAGTTTATGATAATATTTTGTTGCGTGCTAAAATGAAAGAAGAGATA
>CAYQDG010000035.1:0-3889 GCA_964416245.1 Candidatus Woesearchaeota archaeon | reverse complement strand
ATAATTTTAATTCAATATGTGGAGATGCATGAATTACTTCAGAAATTAAACAAATTGAGATTATTCTTTAGATAGAAATATTTAGTGAATAGTTACATTAATCCTTCAATAATTCTAAACTTTTATAACTTGATTTAATTTTTCTAAAGTTATGTGGAACTTATATGAAAATAAGAAATTTTTGAAACCTCTTTGTTTTTCTAATGGAAAAAGTCAAGAAGATGTTGTTCGAGAAGTTTTAAACTTAATTGAAAATGGAAAAAAGATAATTTTTATTCATGGTGTTTGTGGAACGGGAAAAAGTGCCATTGCCTTAAATTTGGCATCTCATTTGGGAAAGAGTTCTGTTGTTGTTCCTGGAAAAAATTTGCAGGCGCAATACAAAAAAGATTATGAGGGAGAAAAATATTTATTGAAACCCAATGGAGAAAAACTAAAAATCAGTGTAATTACTGGAAGAAATAATCACAAGTGTAAGTTTCTTGAAGATAATCAAAATGCAATTCCAAAAATAAAAAAAGAAATTAATGCTAAACTCAATGATATTTTTGCTGGAAAAAACAAAGAAAATGAAAATTTAATCCAAGAGGATTTATCTGCAAACAATAGTCAAATTCCTTGTAAGATTGAACTTCGAGAAGTTAATTGGCCAAAATTAAAGGAATATATTAGACAAAATCAAAATGTAAATTTAGGTGATTTTGGATCCATTAAAGATGTAAAAAGAATGAGTGTTGCTCCAGTTTGTCCTTACTGGTCACCAGTCTTACCCGAAAAATATGATTTAAAATCTTTGGATGGAAAAAAAAGAAAATACGAGGGGTTGGAAGAGACAACTTTTATCCAATACAAAAGAAAAGAAGGATGTCCTTTTTATGAACAATTTAATTCTTATATTGATTCTGACGTGATTGTATTTAATTCTTTAAAATATAAACTTGAGACCGCATTATTAAGAAAACCTAAAACTGAAATTGAAATTATTGATGAATGTGATGAATTTTTGGATAGTTTTTCTAATGAAAGAGTTATTAATATTGAAAGATTACAAAGTTCTTTGATGCATGCTCTTGGAGCAGGAGAAGGAGATGAAAAATTAATTGAGATTTTGTTTGAAATATTAAAACATTTTAAAAAGGATTCACGAATAGAAAAAGCAATTGAAAACAAAAACATAATTCCTTTGAAGGCTACTGGAATTTATGACTTATTAAAAATTTTCTTAAAAGAAAGTTGGTTAAAAGATATTGATGACGAAAGTTATTTATTTGACGTTTTGGAAACTGCAAAAATGTTTATTGGTTTTATGGAAGAGAGTTATGTGACGATTATCAAAAGAGATAACAATTTATTTGTTCATATTGTAACCACAAATTTAGCTAAAAAATTAAAACAGCTTGTTGAAAAAAATAAAGTTTTAGTTATGATGTCTGGAACACTTCATTCAGAGTTGGTCTTATCTAATATTTTTGGGTTAAAAGATTTTGAAAAAGTAGATGCAGAAGTTGAAGGGCAGGGAAAAGTTGAAATTAAAAAAACTGGATTTGAAATGGATTGTAAATATTCTAACTTTTCCTCGGAAAAATTTACGCGAGAAGATTATTTGAAAGCAATAGATAAATGTTTGGAGGAAGCTCCTCGTCCAACCTTGGTACACATTAATGCTTTTTTGGATTTGCCTTCAGAAGAAGAACTCTTGGAATATGAATTAGAAAATCTTGTTTCTCGTGAAGAAGTTCGTGAAATGCAAAAAGAAGATAAGGTTGGAAAATTGACTCAGGAATTTAAAGAGGGAAAACGTCAGGTTTTATTTTCTACACGAGATTCAAGAGGGGTTGATTTTCCTGGAGAACAATGTAATTCAATTGTTTTTACAAAATATCCTAATCCAAATGTTCAAGATGCTTTTTGGAAAATTTTAATGAAAACTAAACCTCAGCATTATTGGACATTTTATCGTGATAAAGCTCGTCGTGAATTTTTACAAAAGATTTATCGTGGACTTAGATTTAAAGAAGATCATATTTATTTGTTAAGTCCAGATAGTCGGGTTCTTGAGAAAGCGGAGGAGGAATTTGGTTGAATCTATACTTTTTTATATTTGCGAAAATTTATTCTATAATGGTTAAACATGCACAAAAATATATGAAAGATAAAGAAATAAGCGATAGCATTACACAAACAAAAGTTTCACATGGAAGAATTGAAACAGCAATGAGGGTTAGAAATGCAAAAACAAAAAAAGAATTAGACATGGAACTTAAAAGATTGAAAATTCTCAAAGAATTAGATAATTCAATTATTGGAAAAGAATTCAATTTTCCCTCTTCAATTAAACATTGGCAACAATTAATACTAATTATTGGAAAATTACAATTAAAATCCACAAATGAAATCTTATTGGCCTGTAAAAAATTAAATTATGCTGGAAAATTAGATAAACAAAGAATAAAATTTTTTTTGGTATTTTCTAAAAAAGAATATTTTAATTATGATAAAGAAAAGGGTTGGAATTTAACAAATAAAGGTCAAAATGAATTTTCAAGATTAAATCAATTTATATAAAATTATTCTATTTCTTCCTTCCTTTTTTCTTAAGTATTTCTTTTTCAGCTTCTTTATCGAGTCTTTCTTTTTCTTTCTTTTCTTCTTCTTTTGCTTTTTCTTTTAATGAAGCCCAATACTCATTAAGTTCAATTGAAGCTCGAAAGTGTGACATTCCTTCTTTTCTGTTTTTCCAATATTCTATCATCCCTCTTACTGAATCTACTCTTTTATTTGCTTTTTTTAGATTTCTTTTGCAAGCTGATTTTGCTTGATGAGTTTTAAATTTATCTTTTTTTAATTTCTCTTCTTCTTCCTTTTTCCATTCTAAGACTTCTTTCATTTCATCTTGAATGTCTTCGTATTTTTCTTCGAGTTCTTCCTGCGTTAAGGGTTTATCTCTCCTTGTTTGATGGTAGCTTTGCATCTTTTTTATTTTTCCTCCTTATTTTTGAATACATATAAATTCCAACAAAGGCAACTACATATAAAATACTCAATATTATAAACATTTTGAAAAGCAATGGATTGTCTTTTATTGATTCTCCCAAATAACTTTCCAAAAATACTAGGGGGAGAAGTCCCAATGCAGTACTTAAAATAAATTTCCAGAATTTCATTTTTGATATTCCTGCAATATAACTTACTAAATCAGTTGTTGTTAAAGGATTTATTCTTAATACAAAAACTGCCAAAGGGCCATGTTTTTCTGATGCTTTATCAAATCTTTTCTTGATTCTATTTGGAACTTTTTGTTGGACATATTCCCTGATCCAATGTCTTGAAATCTGAAAAGCCATTCCTGCTCCCAATATATTTCCAATCAAACCATAAACTCCTCCAAGAAAAGGTCCAAAAAGTATTCCCCCGGCCATATACAAAACCATTGGAGGAATTAACGCAAAAAGAACTTCTAAGATTACGAGAAAAATAAAAATAAAAACTGTCCAATGTTCAAAAGAAGATAAATAATTTAGTAAGGAATCTACGTCGCTGCCCATTAATAGAGAAACAACACCTCCGGAAAAATAAGAATAAAGAGAAAAGCCTATTAAAATTGTTAAAAATATTATTAATCCCCAACTAATGTGTATTTTCCTTTTATGCATAAAATAACTATGAAAAGAATTGTTTTAAATTTTTTGGGAATGAATTTGACCAGTGAGATTCAAGAGAAAAATAAAAAGGGACTTTTAGTCCCTTGATTACGCCCCCACCCCGAATCGGTCGCATAAAGTTCGTGAAACTTTACACTAACAGGAATTAATTTCTATAGAAATTAAATATATTTGAATTTGACCAGTGAGATTCAAGAGAAAAATAAAAAGGGACTTTTAGTCCCTTG
>CAYQDG010000034.1:0-4064 GCA_964416245.1 Candidatus Woesearchaeota archaeon | reverse complement strand
TGGAATATGGTGTTTCAGAACTAGGAACATACTACGAAGCAGATGATGATGAAAAAGCTTACATGAACATTTGGACTCCAATGGAAGGACAAACTGTTTATGATGTTGCTGTAACTTCTGGCGAAGCAACTACAACAGACGCTTTAGGAGATGTTGTATTTATGGATACTGAAATCTCTGAAGCTAGTGCTATGAATCTAATTATTGTTGGTGGAAGTTGTATTAATTCAGCTGCTGCTACTGTATTAGGTGGAGCTTACTGTGGTGATGACTTTACTGACGCTACTGGTGTTGGTGAAGGACAATTCTTGATCAAAGGTGTTCAAGACCAATTCACTGATGGTAAATTAGCTCTTGTTGTTGCTGGTTATAACGCAGAAGACACTGTTAACGCTGCTACATTCTTAAAGAATGAAGACGTTGACACTTCATCTGAATATATCGGAACATCATCAACTAGTGCTGAATTAGTTGTAGCATAAATAAGCTAAATCCAAAAAACTTTATTTTTATTTTTTTTCTTTTTCTTTTTTTTGCCCTTAGTAAAAAATCTGTTAGATTTTTTCTGGGCCTCGAAGAGGTTCTCGTGCCCTTTGGGTATACACCCGAAGGTGTGTCATCTCCCCGGACGAGAGTCTTTTTTAGAAAAAATCAATAATATTATTGAAAAATCAATAAAATGGAATTAAAATTAATTGAAGAAAAAATACTGGAATCTTTTTTTCCAGAAAATTTTGAAGAATATGAAATTAATTTTGAAAAGAAAGCAGCTTGCGAAAGATATTTTGAAAAGATTGTAGAATCCCTCATATATTTAGCACACTTAGTTTCAAAAAATGAAAGATTCAATTTACTAGAAAAAAACAAAGTTTTCGATCTTCTTTCAGAAAAACAAATAATCACAAAAAATTTATCCAATAAATTAAAAAATGCAAAAGGAATGAGAAACATAATTTCTCACAAATATGGAGACATAGACGACAAAATAGTTTTCGAAACAATGAAAGAAGAATTTATTCCAGATTCCAAAGAATTCATCAATAAAATAAAAGAACAATTTTCAGAGAATTTTTAACAAATAAATAATCATAAATTCCTTTTATTCATCCTTCGAGAAATATAAGTCAAGATAAAGAAAAACACAATAAATCCAGACAAAGCATAAATCTCGGTCAAAAAGGCATCAAAACTAAAATTAAATAAAAGAATTTTCTTAAAAGAAATATCAGTCAATACAGAAGGATTAAACATAGCAATATCTTTTAACTTTCCAGTAATATGCTCAATAGGAATAATTGCATTAGAAAAAAGCATCAAAACAGCAGAAGTCAAAACAGCAGTAAAAATAGTTGTCTCCTCCGACTTGAAAATATAACCAATAAACATTCCCAAAAAGATAAAGACAGATGCAGACAAGAGAAGCACAACCAATAACTCCAAAGGCATCAAAACAAAATTTAAATCAAGAATATATCTCACTCCAACAAAAACAAGTAAAAACTGAATTAAAATAATCAACAAACAAGTAAAATAGGTTCCAAGAATAAACACAACATCTTTAGTTGGAGTCATAAAATTTCTAAAATAAGCCTTAGTTTTCTTTTCCTTCAAAACAAAAGTAGAAGACAAAAGAATACCCCCAAACAAAACCAAAATAGAAAGAATTGTAGGCAACAAATACTCCCTATTATTCAAATCAATTTTAATAGATTCAATTTTTATATCAATTGGAGAAACAATAGATTTAGCTTCAAGTGTATCTTCATTATTTAATTCTTCCAAAATCCCTTCCAAATTTGTTAAAAGAGAAACAATATCTTCTGAAAGCCCTTCATTCATTTCAACAATTTTCTCAATACTTTGAGAATTACTAGTGCTTGTTTCTTTCAATTCCTTCAACACTTCAATAGAACTATCAATTTTAGAAATAGCCGAAGAATCATTTGCAGTTTCTCTAGCTTCCTCCAACAAACTAATAGCGTCATCAATCTCATCAAGAGAAATATCAATTCCTCTCACTTCATCAATTCCTGAATCAAGTCCCCCTTCAATATTTTCAAGAGATTCAACTCCTTCAACCAATCCTTCATCAATCTTATTCAAAGAATCAATTAAATTCTGAACAAGAACAGCTCCCAAATCACTCGCTTCCCTGTCAATTTTTCCTTCAATTTCATGCAAAAGATTATAAGCCAAATTTATCCTCGAGTAATCAATATGAAAAACAACATCCTCTTCACTCCCTTCAGAACTCAAATCATTCGGAAAAACAATACAAATCTGAGAATTCGTCAATTTAACAGAATCAATACATTCCTCAACAGAATTTGACCTTAGAATAGTATAATTTTTTTCAAAATCCAACAAAATCTCTTCAGTCAAATTAGTATAAGAATCCGAATAAGTAGATATAGTAACGTCAGAAATATTAGAAGAATTAAAAGCCATCCCAGCCAAAAGAGTTACAACTAAAGGAATTATCAAAACTAAAATTGCCGAAATCTTCGATCTTCCAAAAATCTTAAAATCCTTCTTTATTATATTAAAAATTGATCTAATTCCCATCTTCTTTATTCAATGTTTTTTCAACAACCTCCTCAATTTTTTCAATTTCATCTTTTTTCTTCAATTCCAATTTAGTCTTTTGATCCTTAGACTCTTGATAAGTTTTCCTGCCCTTCTTAGAAAAAATCTTATTAAATACTTGATTCAAATCCTTAGAATTATATTTAGATTTAATTTTCTCAACTTCATCTTCCTCAATAATTTTTTCATTATACAAAATAGCAAGTTTGTCACAAAGTTTTTCAGCTTCTTCCAATAATTGTGTTGTAAAAACCACAGTTGTTCCATAAGAATTTATTTTTTTAACCAAATGAATTATTTGCTTTCTCAAAAGAGGATCCAAATCTGCAGTCGGCTCATCCAAAATCAAAACCTTGGGAGAATGAATATAACCACAAGCAATATCCAGTCTTTTTTTCATTCCCAAAGATAAATCTTTTGCCAAAACATCCCTCGCACTGTATAGGCCAACAAAATTCATCAAAATTCTAGCTCTTTTTTTCAGAGTCTTATTTTTAATGCCATATAACCGAGCAAAATAATACAAATTCTCTTTAACAGTCAAATTTTCATAAAAAGAACCATCCTCAATAGACAAACCAAAAATTCTTTTTATGTTTTTAATATCTTTTTCTAATTTTCTTTTAGAATAAAAAATATTTCCTTTATTTGGTTTATAAAAAGAAGCAATCATTTTCAAAATAGTTGACTTTCCTTCTCCCGACGCGCCAATTATTCCAGTTATCTTCCCCTCGGGAATAGAAAGATTAATAGAATCCAAAACTCTATTATTCCCAAATTTTTTAGTCACCCCTTTCAACTGAATTAATTCATCATCCATTCTTTAATAAAACATTTCCATTTTTTAAACTTATTTAGTAAAATAAAATCCCAACCCAACATTTTTATACTAAATTACTTTTTCTATAATCATGATTAAAAGATTAAGTTCAAAACAAGAACAAAAAAGAAAAGCAAAGAAAAATCAATTAATTATCGGGTTAACACTTGTAGGATTAATGATTCTTTCAACTTTTGGGATAATAGTAAATTCTTTCGGGAACAACGAAGAAACCGACGAAATAACTTACAACGGTTATGTTTTTGAAGAATCAGGTGGAATTTATTCTTTAAAATTAGGTGAAGCAGAATTCTATTTTAGAACAAATCCCGAAGAAATCAAAAATCTAGAATATGAATCAAATCACTCCAAATTAATAAGCGACTATTTATCAAAACCTCTTTACATAGATTCTCCTAATCAAATACCTTATGCAGAACTCTACCAAAATTTATACCCTTTTGCTCAAAAAATTCAACCAGCTTGTATTGATGAAAAAAATTGCGCAAGTGGAGAATATCCAATAAAAACTTGCGAAGATGAAATGATTATTGTTCGTAAAAAATCAAATAATAACATTTATCAAGAAGAAAACTGTATATTCATTGAAGCAAAAAATGAAGATGAAGCATTAGGTATTTTTAAAAAACAAGTAGCT
>CAYQDG010000033.1:0-4578 GCA_964416245.1 Candidatus Woesearchaeota archaeon | reverse complement strand
GGAAAGTGCGCATAGAGAAATCATCAAAAGAACAACTGTTAATAATTTTTTCATAGTTTTTGTTTTTTGTTTTTTCCAAATTAATTGTGAATATTGTATCTTTTCCTTCGTAATAAAAAGGCAAAAAACCCCTAAGATTTTCTTCTCCTTTCACAAGCTTGAACATAATCAATATTTTCCCTTCATCTGGAAAATAATTTATAGATTTCCATGTAGAATCTTTATATTCCCAAGTTATTCTTGAAAAGGTTCCCCGAGGAATATTATCAATTTTGCAATCTTTTAAGTCTGACCTTATTTCTACCTTTATTTCTTGCGAAAAGGAAAAGAAAGGAAATAAAACCAGCATTATTGTTATTAGTGTTTTCATGATATTTTATTTTTTTAAATTTAAAATTAAAAATATAAACTGAATTCCATAAACTACGAAAGTGGTTATAAGAAAACTTTTCAAGAATTCTATTTCTTCTGAAAAAGAGATTGATCCTCCCACAACAATAACCATCACTAAAGAAATAAAATAAAGGAAAAATAATTTTGGAAAATCAAACAAATGGCCTCTTTCTTTTCCTAATAAATGGAAAAGAGGGATTGATAAAAATATTCCCAAATAAATTAAAAGTAAATTTTGAAAAATAGTTGATTCTTCCAAAAAAACCAAAGCTATTGCCCAAGGCAACAACATTGCTAGAGTGAAGTAAAATTTTAAAGTTTTCATGATTTTTGTTTTTTATTGTTATTGTATTAGTTTTTATTTCGTTCTGCTTATTGCAGAGTATTATTTTCAAATTTAAAAAAGGAAAATCCTCCGAAGAGGATTTTCTCAATTTTTGTTATCTATCCCAATCTGGCCTTTTTTTCCAAAGCTGATAATCTTCATTAAATAGATAAAATTCCTCCTTGAATTCAACCATTAATGTTGGCCTATCCAAAATTTTTATTTTATCTTTTTCTTTTGCATTTTGGATGAACGTTTCAAGAGAGTAGTAAAGCGGATATTGGGCGCCATCTTCCAAAATTATTACTGGAGTTAGAGGATATTTTTTAATCCAGGGCAGCAATTTTTCCTTAGTCCAAAATTCGGGAAACTTTTTGATTTTGGCTGGATAAATTTTAAATTTTAATCCGGTGGATTTAATGTATCCTTCTTTCAAATAAATTTTCTCGGCTTTTTTTAAACCCAATATTGATTTGTTTAGTTTTGCAGAAATTTCTATATCTTCGTAAACAAATTTAATTGTTTGTCCAGCAAGAATTTCGGCAAACTCGAGAGATTTAGAGGCTTCTTTTTTATTTGAAACATATTTTTCAAAATATGCTTCGTCAACTACCAACCCTTTTATTTGTTTTAGGGCTGCTTGTTTTTCTTCTTTTTTTATTTCTTCTTTTTCATCACTACAAGAAGCAATGATAATCATGAGAGAAACAAAAAATAAACCTAAATTTTTCATAATTGATCCTTTCTTTTTTATTAATTATTAATTTAATTTTGAAATTTAATCAACCTTAAGAAATCTTCTCAAGATGAAGTGTTTAATTTTTGGATGCAAGTTTGAATTTAACCATGAATTTAATTCCTGATCATCATCATGATTTTCTATTAACTCTTGGCACCTTTCAGAGTCTTCTTTTGTTAGTGCTCCTTTACTTTTCTTTGATATAATTCTTAATTCTTCTAAAATCATTTTTTTGTTTTATTTTATTAACACGATTTAATTTTATTTCCCATTCCAAAATTATTCAATGAAATTTGCATTTCTTTAATGAAATCTCTTTCTCCTTTCAACTCAATAAGTAAGTTTTGAATTGCTTTTTCAATTTTTGAATTATTTTGTAACGCGTTCATTTTTATTAATCTAACAGTTTCTTCTTTCTTTACAAAAATTAATTCTCCTCTTAGCACCCTAAGAGCATTTTGGAATTTTTCGCGATCCTTACATGAAATGTTTTCAATCTGAAATTTTCTTTCTGGTACTAAATGTTTTTTGACTTGTTTATAAAAACAAGGAGCTTTGACATTCTGGGTAGAAAAAGTTAAACTTTCCCACATTTTTTTTATTTCGTTTAAATTATTTAACGAAAGATTTTTTTGTTGTAAAATTTTACTAATTTTATGCATAATTTTTAATTTTAAGGTTTGATACTAAATTTATTTAGATAATTTTTTAATAAGATGATTGATATTATAGAGACAAAAATTGCAACAATTAAAATTTTTAATTTCATTAATTGCACCAAATTTGAATAAGAGACATATGGTTTGGAATTTTTTAATTTTCCTAATTCTTTTGTTTCGTGAGAGATTTTTTCTGACATTCCTAAATTCTCTAAAAGCGATAATCTCAATTCGATTACTTCTATTCTTTTTAGATTATCAGAATTTTTTAAGAGTTCTTCTTTTTCCTGATTCAATAAAATTAAATTATTTATTAAAACAAGGACTATTATTGATAAGAATAAAATTAAGATATTGTTTAATTTTTTCATATTTGGTTTTTTAATAACCCAATTCATTTAATTTTTTTATTATTCTGGGTTTAAATTTCCCGTGGATATTGATGTGATTCAAACAAACCATCAATTCGTCCGGGTTTTCGCAGTTTTCTATATTTTTTTCTGCGAAATTAATATCCCTAAAATCAGCTAGAGTTTTTCTCATTCGCTGTGTTGTTTCCAATAAAATTTCTGATAATTCTTTTTCCATAAAATTTTAATTTTAATTATTTAATAATTTGTTTAATTTATCTCTCAAGAGGACAATTTCTTTATCTGCCTCTCCTGATGCAATATAGAGAATAATTTCTTCTCTGGCTTTTTCTAAAGTTGGAAATTCTTCTTCCGAGAAAAAACAATTTTTCCCATTACAAAAGTGCACGAGGAAATTGAAATTTTCAACTGACTGATAAATTTCAGAACATTGATAAAACTCTATAAAGTTCATCCTTTTTTTCATCAATTCTTTCTTTTTGTTATTTCAAAAATTGTATAGAGAACTTTTCCGTATTCTTCTTCAAGATGTTTAACTTTATATGTATAACCGGTTTGAAGAGAGTTTAAGTGTTTCTCTATTTCCTCTTGATTCTTGTCCCCCGGAGAAAAGCTGTCCAAATAATTGAACAAATTGGGATTTAATTCTTCAGGCAAACCTGAAAAATCATCTCGTCTTTCGGTTGACAAGACTTTTACTTTTAATTTAAATTTTTCTGTTTTTTCCATAATTTTTAAGTTAATTTTTTTAAATGATTTATTATTTCGGTTGTTGGATTTTCTTCTAATGATTCAGTTATTTTGAATTCTTTAAGATTTTCAATCAATTTTTCAAGAGAAAGTTCTTTGAAAAAAGGTGTAGAGATTACATAAATTTCTTTTTCATCCATTGCCGCAATGAACCTTATTCTCAAAGGTTTTTTTGATTGAAATGAAATTTTTACTTCAAAATTTTTTGGCAAGGTTTTTATTTTGTTCAAAAATTCTTTTGTAAGAATTTTTTTACAATAAATTAAATTGTTTTTACTAGAGTAATCATAAATATTTACTCCTTTCTTTTGTTTTGTTTTCATGATTTTAATTTTTAGAATTTATAAAATAAAGAAAAATTTCCCATAATTAAACCATAAGTCCCCCAATGACTTTTTGCATTGGAATAATTAATATTAATTTTCAAAAGGAGATTTTTTTTAACATTTCCCTTGATTTCTGTTTCAAAAGAGTAATATAATTTCTCCTCATTATTTACCCTCTGAATACCTCCACTTATTTGGGGTTTTATTAAAAAATTATCCTTAAATAAAGAAAAATATTTGTAAATTCCCAAGGTATAATTATCAAAAATTTCAGGGGAAAAATAGTATTGCGATCTTTCATTTAATCTAACATTTTTGGATTTTATATGCAAAACTAAATAATCTTCGACTACCCAAACAATTTTTCCCAAATAAATATTCCTAACATTCTCATCAGAAAATTGTTGATTGATGATCCCTCCAACAACCACTAAATTTTTAAAAATTGAATAATCTACTGTTGCACCATTTGAAAAAATAATGATTTTTTCATCTAGAGCTGAAACTGCATCCAATATTCTTCTTGAAGATAATAGCTCTACATGGAAATTAGCTAACGAATCTAGTTTTATATTCACATCATAAAGCATTGTATTCCATTCGCCATACATTTGC
Source organism: Candidatus Woesearchaeota archaeon (assembly GCA_964416245.1). GTDB lineage: Archaea > Nanobdellota > Nanobdellia > Pacearchaeales > GW2011-AR1 > GW2011-AR1. The sequence continues at coordinate 400 of CAYQDG010000033.1, read as the reverse complement.
TCTAAGCCCAAACTTGCTGAGAAATATTTATTTAACTTTTTAGCACTATTTAAACCTACAAAATTATAATTTTTATTTGATATTTTATCCTGTAAATAAAAATTTCCTACACTCAAATTTAGAGAAAATGATTCATCTATTCTTCTTGAATATTTTACCCAAGACTTTGAAACTAAATTTTTATCGGAATCAAAAAACATTCTTGCTTCAAAACCTATTTTATTCTTTTGTGCAAAAAGAGAAGTGGAACTTAAAAATAAGACTAAAAATGTTTTCACAATTTTATTATTTTTTGTTCCCCAGGTTTTTTTTAGTTTCACAATCTCGCTAAAATACCCAGCCAAAGTTGCAGGAGTTTGTATAATTTGAAAAAATAAAATATACAGAAAAATGCCAGCAT
>CAYQDG010000032.1:0-6263 GCA_964416245.1 Candidatus Woesearchaeota archaeon | reverse complement strand
TTCTTTTTTATTATCAAGGGAAGTTTTTGTTGCTTTTTTCATTGTTTTTTCTAATTCATTATCTATTTTATCTCTTGACCATTTCTCCCTATTTACATTTTGATACCATTCATAATATGAAACAGTAACTCCTCCAGCATTTGCTAAAATATCTGGAATAACTAAAATCTTTTTTTCGTTGAAAATTTTATCTGCTTCTTGAGTTGTTGGGCCATTAGCTAATTCTAAAATAATTTTTGAATTTATTTTTTTTGCATTACTTTCTGTAAATACATTTTCCATTGCAGAAGGAACTAAAATATCAGATTCTATCTCTAACATTTCTTCATTTGTCTTATTCTTTGAATTTTCAAAATTAATAACTGAGCCTGTCTTTTCTTTATGTTTAATCAATTTTTCAACATCTAGTCCTTCTTTATTGTATGTTGCCCCTTTAGAATCTGAAATAGCAATTATTTTTGCATCATGTTTTGAAATTAATTTTGCAAAATTCTTTCCAGCATTTCCGAATCCCTGAATAATTATTTTTTTATTTTTTAAATTATCTAAAATATTTGTTTGATTTATTGTTTCTAAAAGAACAACTTCTCCTCCTCTAGCTGTTGCGGTATCTCTTCCAATTGAGCCGCCTTTTTCGAGAGATTTTCCAGTTACAACTCCTAACACTTCCTTTTCTGGTTTATTTGTTTGTTTTGCATATTCTTCAACTATCCAATCCATTATTTGTGAATTTGTATACATATCAGGCGCAGGAACATCTATTTTGGGCCCAATATTCCTATAAATCTTTTTAACAAATTCTCTTGTTACGGCTTCAATTTCTTCAGAAGTTAAATTTTTTGTATCTACAATAACTCCGCCTTTTCCCCCCCCAAGAGGAATTCCAACAACTGCAGTTTTTATTGACATCCATGTTGCAAGAGCCCTCACTTCATCAAAATTAACTTCAGGTGAAAACCTAATTCCTCCCTTATATGGTCCCAACAAACTATTGTGTTGAACCCTAAACCCTGTGAAAATTTTTGTTCCCTCTTTTAATTTAACTGGAAAACTTACTTTTATTTCTCTTTCAGGATTTAGTAATATCTCTATTTTCTCTTCCGGGATTTTGATAATATTTGATGCTTTCCTTATTGTTTCTTTTGCATTTTCAAAGGGGTTTTTTATTTTCATGGAAATCAAAAGACCTTCTTTTTTTTAAACTTAGTTGAGAAATGCAAGAAAGCTGTTAATTTTTTGCAGTTTACAAAAGGATAAATCTATAAAGGAACAATTATTGAATAATTTGTCCTGTTCAGTGTTTCAATTGGAGTTCTACCTCCTATTATGTTAGAAAAACGGAAAGGAGGAAAATTAAGATGAGTAAAAAATTGTTCGTTGGTAACCTGGCATTCAAGCTTAGAGGAAAAGATTTGAGAGATATTTTCTCAAAATATGGTGAAGTTGAAGATGCTACAGTTATTTTAGATAGATTTGATAACAGAAAATCAAAAGGTTTTGGTTTTGTAACTTTTGTTAATGATGCAGATGCTGATAAAGCTATTGCAGAATTAAATGAAAAAGAAATTGAAGGAAGACCTTTGACTGTTAATGTAGCCAAACCTAGAGAATAGGTTTATTAAATTATTTTATTTTTATTTTTTTAGAATTAAAATTAAATTATGGAGGTAAAAAATGAATCAAAAAATTTTTATTGGAAATTTGGATTTTGACTTGAAAACACAAGACTTGGAAAAAATGTTTTCTGAATTCGGAGAAATTGAGGACTGTATTGTGATTACCGATCGAGATACAAACAGAAGCAAAGGATTTGGGTTTGTTACTTTTAAAGAAGAGAGTGAAGCTAAAAAAGCAATTGAAAGTATGAATGGAAAAGAAATCGAAGGAAGAAAACTCACTGTTAACGTTGCCGAAGAAAAGGAAAGAAACAATTCAAGGCCCAAGTTTGAAAGAAAAGAAGTTGAAGGAGACGAGTACTCAAAATATTGTAGTACTGCGTTTTAATTTAATCGTTCCTGTAATTTTTTAACTTTATCTCTGAGCATTATTGCAGTTTCAAAATCTAAATTCTCGGCAGCTTGTTCCATTTCTTTTTGTAATTCAATTATTAAATTTGGAATTTCTTTTTTAGGAATATGTTTTGTATCTATTATTTCTACTTCTTTTTCTTTTATTGGTTTCACAATTGTTTTTGGAGTTATATTGTATTTTTTATTATATTCTATTTGCATTTTTCTTCTTCTTTCTGTTTCGTCTATTGCGTTTTTTATTGAATCTGTTAAAACATCTGCATAAAGAATCACTCTTGCATCTTTGTTCCTTGCTGCCCTACCAATTGTTTGAATTAAAGATTTGTCATTTCTCAAAAAACCTTCTTTATCTGCATCTAAAATTCCAACTAATCCTACTTCAGGAATATCCAATCCTTCTCTCAATAAATTAATTCCTACTAAACAATCAAATTCCCCTAGCCTTAACTGTCTAATTATTTCCGACCTTTCCAAAGTATCAATTTCTGAATGCAAATATCTTGTTTTAATATTCTGTTCTGCAAGATATTCAGTTAGTTCTTCTGCTAATTTTTTTGTTAATGTAGTAATTAAAATTCTGTCTCCATTCTTCACTGTTTTTTCGATTTCTTTTTCTATATCCTTTACTTGTTCTTTTAATGGACGAATTTTTACTTGGGGATCTATTAATCCTGTTGGTCTAATGATTTGCTCAACTAATTTTTCAGAATTTGCCAACTCATATGGGCCAGGGGTTGCAGAAACAAAAATAGCTTGATTTTTTTTCATTATTTTTTCAAATTCTTCAAATTTTAAAGGGCGATTATCATATGCGGAAGTCAATCTAAATCCATAATCAATCAAATTTTTTTTTCTTGCTCTGTCTCCCTTATACATTCCATTTAATTGTGGAATTGTTTGGTGCGATTCATCAATAATAATTAAAAAATCCTCGGGAAAATAATCCAATAAACAGAAAGGCCTTTCTCCTGGTTGTCTTTTATCAAAATGTCGAGAATAATTTTCTATTCCTTTGCAATACCCCGTTTCCTTTATCATTTCTAAATCATGTTGGGTTCTTTGTTTTAGTCTATGGGCCTCCAACATATCTAATTCTTTCAAGTCTTTTTCTAATTGTCTTTTTATTTCTTCTAAGGCCTCATTTAATTCTTCTTCTGGAACTACAAAATGTTTTGCAGGATAAACTGTAAAATGTTCCCACTCTTCAACTTTTTCTCCAGTTATTTTATCTATTTCTATTATCCTGTCAACCTGGTCTCCAAACATTTCAACTCTCATTATATTATTAATATCATGGGGAATAAAGTCTATTGTGTCTCCTTTTACTCTAAATTTTCCTGGCTGCAACTCTGTATCATTTCTTTCATATTGGGACCCGATTAATTTTGTTAAAATTTCTTTTCTTTTGATACTTTGGCCTTTTTCCAAACTAAACCTAAAGCCCAAATAATTTTTTGGATTCCCTAATCCATAGATACAAGAAACTGAAGCCACAATTATTGTGTCTTTTCTTTCCAATATTGATGCCGTGGCTGCCAATCTTAATTGATCAAGTTTGGCATTTATTGCTGCATCTTTTTCTATATATTGGTCAGTAGTAGGGATATATGATTCTGGTTGATAATAATCATAATATGAGACAAAATATTCTATTTTGTTTTCTGGAAATAAGTTTTTTAATTCTTCATATAATTGCGCGGCCAAAGTTTTATTGTGTGCTATGACCAAAGTTGGTTTTTGGGTTTTTTCAACTACATTTGCTATTGTGAATGTTTTACCTGAACCTGTTACTCCTAAAAGAGTTTGAGCACGACTTCCCCCATTTATTCCTCTTGCAAGTTTTTTTATTGCTTCTGGTTGTGAGCCTGCTGGCTTATTTGGAGAAACTAATTTAAATTTTTGTTCTTTCATAAAAAAAGAGAGAATTAAGTAGATTTAAGGTTTATGGGTCATTTATTGAAAAAAATAAAAACAAAAAATATTTTTTGAAAATTAAATTGAAAACTTATTTCTTTTTAACTGTTTTTTCTTAGCCACAGTTTTAGCTTTTGTTAGGCGAACACCTTCTTTTACATTGTGTGTCTTTTCCTGTCGCACCAATACCTAAACTTATTTATTTTTGAAAATAACTCTTAGTCCTTCTCTCTCTTTGATATTTAATTGCAAATCTGTGAGCTTCATTCCTTATTTGTTCTAACAACTTTCGAGCTTTGTTTTTTTCCCCTAGTTGAATTATTTTTCCATCAGGTAAATAAATTTCTTCAAATTTTTTTGCAAGACTTATTATAGGAATCCGTACACCAATTTCTTTTAATGCATTTATTGAAGAATTTAATTGACCCATTCCTCCGTCAATTACTATTAAATCCGGAAAAGATTTCTTCTCTTTTTTTAATCTTGAATATCTCCTTTTTACAACCTCGAACATTCCCGCAAAATCATCGTTTTTGTCATCTGCCTTTATTTTAAATTTCCTATAATTGGCTTTATCGGGTTTAGAATTTCTAAATTGAACCATTGAACCCACAACTTCTGTCCCTCCCAAATGAGAAACATCAAAGCATTCAATTACATTGGGTATTGCTTGTAAATTTAATTTTTTCTTCAGTTCCTCTAATTTATCTAAATCGCCAAAATAATGTAGTTCAATATTTTTTTTCACTAATTCGAGTAATTTTTTCAATTCACCTTTTTTTGGTACTGTAGTTTCTACCTTTAATTTTTTTATCTTCGTTAAATATTCTTCCAATAAAGAAATTTTTTTTGGTAAGATTATTTTTTTCGGTATCTTGTTTTCTGAATAATATTGAATTAAAAATTCTTCAAGAAAATCATTCTTATAGTCAAATTTAAAAGATTTTTTATTCATCAATATTCCTTTGTCAAGATTAAACAACATCAAATAAACTTTTTCATTTTTTACCAAATAATTAATTATATCCTCGTCATATTTTTTTTGTCTTTCTACTGTTTGTTTTTCTTTCAAGTATTCTAAAGAAGAAATTTGTTCTCTAACTTTCAAAGCCTCTTCAAAATTTTGTTTTTGGGAATATTTTTGCATATTTTTTTCTAAGTCTTTAATAACTTCCCTGGTTTTTCCTTTTAGAATCAATTCGGCTTTTTTAATATCAGCAAAATATTCTTCTCTTGTTATTCTGTTTATGCAAGGAGCGGAACAAATTCCTATATCATATCTTATACATTTCTTTTTTGGAAGTTTTTTACAAGTTCTTATTTTAAAAATTTTATTTACTAAATTAAGAATTTGATTTCTTACTTCCGCTGAAACAAAGGGCCCAAACAATTTTCCAGTATTTGTCCTTTGTTTAATTTTTTGGCTTCTTGCAATAATTAACCTAGGGAAATCTTCTTTTGTTAATTCTATATATGCAAAAGATTTTGAATCTTTCAAGTCTATATTGTATTTAGGTTTATATTTTTTAATTAAATTATTTTCTAAAATCATTGCTTCTACTTCGGAAGTTGTTGCAATAAAATCTACTTCATTTGCATGAGAAACCATTGCACTGGTTTTTGAATCTAAATTCTTTTTATTAAAATAAGAAGAAATTCTTTTTTTGATATTTTTTGCTTTTCCTATATAAATTATTTTTTTAAATTTATCTTTAAACAAATAACATCCCGAACTATTTGGCAAGTTTATTGGAAGATTCATAAAATAATGAAGAAAAAACTATATAAAAGAAGTTTGGTTTTTTTGGTTATGAAATCAAAATTTATTTTTGCTGCCTTTTTAGTATTTTTTCTATTAGGAATAGTTGCTCCCTTCACAACTTCTGAATTAAATGAAATGAGTTGTTTAATTATAGAACAAAGTAAAAGGGACATAATTGGAAATGAAATTCCCGAAAAAGTTCCGTTCAAAAATGAAATTTTGAATGTTTATCTTGCAGAAGAATCATTTGGGTATTTAGAAATAAATGAAAGCATAATATCGGATATAGGTTGCGAAGAAAATGAAAATCCTTCCTATGAAATCTATATAAAAGATTATTCTGTTTTTACACAATTTGAAAAAGGTTTTGATCTGGATAAACTTAATTCTATGTTGGGGGACGAAATAATAATTAAAGGTGTTGGAATTGGAAAAAAATTCAAATTATTTTTTGTTAAAATTGGACTCAAAGTTGCAAGTTGGTTTATTTAGACTTTCTATAGTCCTTTTGCCTTGCCTTTTTTTATATCTTTCAAAATTTTTTTTGGCTTAGAATG
>CAYQDG010000031.1:0-6687 GCA_964416245.1 Candidatus Woesearchaeota archaeon | reverse complement strand
GGCAATCCCTTGTAAGGATCAGTTTCATAATATTTGATTTCAGGATTTTTATATGAATTCCTATAACTACTTGAATCATATTTTATACAAACAATATTCAAAATTTCTTTTGGCACTTCAGGAAGTCTTTTTCCCTTTTCATCAAAAACATAGGGTTCAAACCTATCATCTCTAAGAATCGGCATTTTATCAATTCCACTTGAATCATCTAAAATTAAGATATATTTTCTACCATTTGAAGCTTGAACAAGTTTTACAGGAGTATTTTCTGGAAAATTAATTCCTTCTAAATTTACCTTTATTCCTTTCAAAGTAAGTCCCTCATAAGACAATTCATAAGCCTTACCATTTACCTCGATAAAATCTATATTATAAGAACTAGTTCCCATTTCCTCGGCCCAATTAGTCACGCCAATATATTTTTCAGAATTAATAACTAATTTATTTACTTTTTCAAATAATTTTCCTCGATAAACTTCTCTTTGGTCTTCATCCAAACCACTTTGATCCAAAAGATTAGAATACAATTCAATTTCTTTTAATAAATCTAAACTAAACAAATTATTTCTCCAACCTTCCAAAGTTAAAATGTTATCCAAAGAAGAAACTCTAATTATCTCCCCTGTTCGAGGATTTTCAACTTCTTCTCTCCTTTCTAAACTATTTTTAACTCGAGGCAAATATTCTTCAACTAATTTTGTTCTATTAACAATGGTATTTCCAAAAAGCCCTTGATCTTGACTAACACTCTCCCTTTCCTGTAAATTTTTTATTTCATTATTTTGTTCCTTTAATATTCCTGCTAAAATATCAACTTCATTATCAATCTCTCCAGAATTATCCTGTAAACATTCTTCCTCAGTTCTATATTCTCCTACAGAAATCTTTTCAGCACATCTATCATACCATCCTCCAGAACCAGACATAACTTCTTTTCTAGCAATTGATTCGCCCCCAGAATTTGTAATTAAATTCTTCAGAGTTAAAAAACCTCCAACTGCCAAACAAGCATCTTCCATAAAGTCAACAGTGCTACTCAAAGTCTCAGAAATATCTTCCCATTTACTAATTGTATCATTTAACTTATCAATCCTTTCTTTTGTTTTCTCTGGAGAAAGTTGAATTCCTCTTTTTTCTATTCCAACAGAAAAATTAAAATCAATGTCACTCCCAGCATAATTTATACTCGGCTCAACTGAAACCTTAGCAACCCTTTCAAAATTAATATCATGAACCGTAAAAGTATAATTCGTATTAAATGTTTGAGAAATATCTTTTTTCAAATTTCTATTTCCAGAAATTAAAGCATCTTGAACATTTGCTAAGCCAGTTTTCTTAACATGAACATTCAAAGTTACTGTATCTTCATCATTAATAGAAACTAATTGAACATAATCTTGCCCTTCATTATCCAAGTAAATTGTTTGATCTTTACGAAATCTATAAGATTTTATTTGTTCCCCTTTTTCTCGAACATATAATTCAACGCCATAATCTTCAAAAGAAGGTTCATAAATCCCTTCAAAAGAAATCCTATTTCTTTCACCATCAATAATTGAATCACGAGTAGAAACATCCTGGTTACTCAAAAAGATTGCATTATCACAAAAAGTAATATCTAAATTAGAATCTGGGTAAGAAGATTTAAATTCATCACAAAAGAAACTCAAATCTTTTTTCTGAGAAATATCTTTTGCCAAAAGCATTTTAGCATAGAGAGATTTTTCTCCAAGAGTTAATTCTTCATTTTCTGGATAACTTTCTCCACGATAATTGGCAAAAACATATTCATAATCATCCAATGCTTTTCCATAATAATTTTCAATTTCAGAATTTAGAGGAAAATCCTCTTCTGAACCAAAACTCACTATTTCTACAATTTTCCCTTCAATTTCTTTTTCTTCTTTAAATTCTAACTTTTTGAATCCATATCCTCTTATCCAACTTACTAAACGAGCAGAATATGCGCTAACATGCCTCAACTCATTCAAAACATTTTCCTCATCAACATTTAATTCGCCTAATTTGCCTGCAGCATAAATTTCACTCTCTCCCAATCTAGAAACTTTATCTCGAGAAAAAACGACATAAGCAACTAAATCCTCAGAATTATAAGTTGCACTTCCAACATATCCCAAATAAGCATGTTCTCCTTCATTAGTTTCAAACAAGTAATCCCCAACAGCATATTCTCTTTCCTCCCCATCAATTTTCAAAACAATTTTTGGAGAAAGAATTAAATCAAAAGTTTCTGTTTTCTTATCCTCATCACAAGTCAAAGTAACGATTTGATTCAAACCTGATTTTTCTATATTTCTAACATAACATTTATTATCCAAAAATCTTTCTTTTTCTTTTACTTCATAAATTCTAGAATTAATATTAAGTCTCACCCTAGTATCTTGGAATTCAATATCATCTAACTTAAATTGAACCGCTGAAAAACAATCAAAACCAGGAAGATAAATTTTCCCCGTGTCTTGACCAAGTTGTAAATTATATTTTCCAATTCTTTGTCTAGAAATTTCACCCGCACGGCTTTTCCCAAAAGGAGCTTCATATCTTCCAGAATAAATTGCAATAGAAGCAGAATCTTTTGTAACATCTTCTGCTCTCAAATATCCCATTTTATTAAAAAAAGCATATTGCCCCATTAATGAATCAAATTCATTATCATTCAAAACAGGCAAATAAAAAGTATGTTTTCTTAAACCAAAAGCATTCCTTAAATCATATGTAATTTTTGCGCTCAAATTTCCAGTAACAAGATCTGGCATAGAACTTTCATTGGGATTTCTCTTTAAAACAATTGTAGCATAACCAATTTCATCCCATTGTAAATTATTTAATTTCCTATTTTCTCCCAAAGCCGAATATGCAGGAGTAAACCCAACACTCTTAACTTCACGAGGATACTCTCCCCTTATATTTATTGAATCAATAGAAGTAATATCAATAAATGGATTAATTTTTATTGCTTGCAATTTGCAAAAAACTGGAACATCTTGTTCTTCTAACAAATCACTCCTAACAACCGCAGGCTCACAACCAAAAGGTGCAACCTGAACTATAAAATCTTGACCTTGTCTACACATTTCTGAATCAAAACTTGTATCAGTTATATCTCCAGAAAATGCGCTTCCTGTGCCGCCATGAGTTAATCTCGGATTGGATAAAGTATATGCAGACGAAACAAGTGCAAAAGTTACAAATAGCAAAATTAAAATTAAAAAACATTTGTTTTGTTTCATTTAAATTCAACCTCCAATTTCTGCCTTTCAACTAAACCATAATTTACTGATAATTCTTCAATAGAATCTGGAACACTTAATTGTTTTGTATTCAAAATTAAAGATTGAGAATTCTCTAAATCTTTTTCTAAAAAATAATATTCAACCTTTCCTCCTCCAACCAAAACCCTTTCAATTTCTTGTTCTGGAATAACAGATTCATAACACTCTTCTTCTTCAAATCCAAAATAACCTTTAATCCCCGTACTAGGAACATCAATGCAATATTCTGTAGTTGTTTCTTCAAAAAAAAGAGAAGACTCACTATACAAATAAACTTCTATTTCATATTCTCCCTCACTTAGAACTGCTTTCTTTTGATCAGGATATGCAAAAGAAAAAGTCAAATCTTCTCCAACAAAATTAATTATTGCATTGCCACCATAAAATTCCCCCTGGGAAAATATTTCTAAATCTAATTCATATTCCTTATCCAAAATAAAAACCACTTCAGTTTGATTGATACCAGTCTCAACATATGAGTCTTTAAATCCCTCGCTAGAAATCTTTACATTCCCATTAACACACTGAGGAAAAGTTTCTACCAATTTGCCTTCCCGAGTTTCACCAATATAACAATTAGCTCCAAAACACTCATAAGAAACATCTGCATCAACTGGATTTAATTCAGAATCATAAACAGAGATAGTCATTTCATTATTTCTATATTCACAAATATCTGGAACTTGTTCTGCAAAAGAAGAACCTGCTTTTCCTTCTCGAGGCATATTCCTATCGATTACAACAGCAAGAGGAAATTGAAAAACTTCATCAAACCTGCTCACTTGAACTAAAACTGGGTATCTCCAATTATAAACAAAATGATATGGGACATAACAAAATCCTAAGATTCCAAGCCCTTCTTGATTTCCAATTGGTTTAGAAACCAAAATATTATTGTCCGAATTTGTAACTTCAAAAGTCGTAGGCCAAGAACTCGAAGTTAAGAAATTCAAATCAGAGTCAACAGGTAAATTTAATGCAAAATAATCGTCCTCTCTCCCCCCATTTTTCAAAGCCCCAATATTTGAAACAATTGCTTCAGACAAATTTCCATAAAATTCGTCAACATTCCAAAACAAGGGAGAACAACTCAATTCAACACCAGTAACAGGAGCATAAAGATATAAAACATCCACTGAATAATTTTCTAAAAAATAATTTTCATTTTCCAATTCATATACTTTTTTAGCATCTTGATATAAAGTTCCTAAAAAAGAATCAATCTCTACGGAAAAATCATCCATCAAATAATATTCATCTCCCAAGCCAACAGTTAAACCCGCATCAACCTCAACAAAAACTTCTTTGTCTTTAATATCCACTTCAACTTCTGGAACCCCCATATCAACAGAATAACCTCTTGTTAAATATTCTTCAAAATTACAGTTAACCAATTTTTGCTCCAAATAATTTCCTAATTGTCCCTCCATATCTTCCAAAGAAGGAACCTGTTCAACTTCTATGTTATTTCCGGAAATATAGTGCCAATAAGGTATTTGTATTCCCAAAAAATCCAATTCAGAAGAAAAAGGCATATATGTTGATCCCGGAACAAAATCAGGATTTTCAATATATCCTCCATTGGACTCCAAAATAGAAATTCCTGCTAAGGTTCCTCTTTCAATACAATTCAAAAAATTTGTTTGAATCGGTTCAATGTTGGCTGGAATTCCAGGAGAAGAAATTTTTCCCCGAAAAAAGAAAATGGAAAGTGCAACTACAACGATAATTATGGCTAAAATAATAAAAATTGTCACCTGCCCTTTTTTCTTATTAAACATAATTTAGAAATGAAAAACACATATATAAATATTTGTTTAAGCTTCAATATACTATCCTTTTTTTACGAGGCAAAAGATAATTTAATCCAGAAAACAAAAGTAAAAAACCTCCAAAAACAAAAATCCACTCATTAACTTTCAAAACAAATTCTGGAACAACCAATAAGGGAAATTTAAAATTTAAAAAATAAATTGCAAAAATAAAATATAACAAAAAGAAAATAAATCTTCTCTTTTTGCTTGATTTTTTTATTCCCATAAAAAAAATAATAAATAAAACTATATAAATTATTTCCTAGACTTCTTTCCTCCTTTAATTTGCCCAAAATTTTCATCCAGATATTCAACATCTATAATTGAAGAATTAAGTTTAGCCAAATAACACATCTCTCTAAATAATTTTTCTGGAAGAATTCTATCTTCAACAAAATAATTCTTTAAAGTTGAATAAGAAACATCTAATCCAAATTGCAAAAAGGCCCTCAAACTAGGACAATTTAATTCCTTTAAAACAAATTCAATGAAGGCTCTTTGTTTCCCCTTTTCAAATTTTACTCTTTTCATTGAAATAACTGCGGGACCAAACTATAAAAAACTTTATAAACCAATTCAACAAGATAAGTTTATGAAATTGCCAAAAACAACAAAAAGATATTGTCCCAAATGTAAAAAGAAAACAGAACAAAAAATCAAAATAGTAGGAACAGGATTTTCAAGAGGAGTAATGACACGAGGAGGAGGAAGAGCCAGAGCAAAACTTAGAGGGCTTGCAAGAGGGATTGGTAACCTCGGGAAATGGGGATCAAAACCAGCCCAAGCAAAACACAAAAGGAAATCAAAAACAACTAAAAAAACTAATATTCTCTACACTTGTAAAGAGTGTGGAAAAGCAAAATATCAAAAAAAAGGTAAAAGGGCGGGAAGAGTAGTACAGGAATAAAATGGCAGCAGCAAAAAGAAAAAAAAGATTTTACACGGTAGAAATGCCCTTGATTAAAAGGCAAACCCAGCTTCAAGGTTACGAAGCAAAAGATTTAGAAAATAAATACATAAAATATGATTTGACAAGAATACTAAAAGGAAAATCAATGATTATAACTTTCAAAACCAAGTTAGAGGGTGAAGAATTATTAACAATCCCAAAAGAATTGAAACTTTTACCATTTTATTTGAAAAGAATGGTAAGAAGAGGAACAAACTATGTTGAAGATTCATTCTTAACAGAATGTGAAGATGCACAAATAAGATTAAAACCATTTTTAGTTACAAGAAAAAAAGTTTCAAGAGCCGTTAGAAAAGCTCTTAGAAATAAAACAAAAGAAGAATTAGTTGAATGGACTAAAAATGAAAATTCAGAAAAACTCTTTGAAGATATTATAAAAAATAAAATACAAAAAGAACTAAGTGTAAAGTTGAAAAAAATATATCCTTTATCTTTATGTGAAATTAGAGTTATAAAAGTTGAAAAAGAAAAAGAAGAAAACTAATAATTAGCATAAAAACTTTTAAAAAACTTGATTTCTAATAAAATTTACATGCCTGTATAGCTCAGTGGCAGAGCGGCTGCCTTGTAAGCAGTAGGTCGGGGGTTCGAATCCCTCTACAGGCTTTTT
>CAYQDG010000030.1:4790-6910 GCA_964416245.1 Candidatus Woesearchaeota archaeon | reverse complement strand
ACTTTGGGAGATGTTTGGTATTGTTCCGTTAGAACTGATGATGGTGAAGATTATTCAAATTGGGTTGATTCTAATGAATTAGAGATTATTGATATTACTGATCCAATTGTTTACATTATTAGTCCAGAAGAAACTAATTATTCTACTTTGAATGTTTCCTTTAATGTTTCAATTGTTGAAAATGAAAATGTTTCTATGTGCTTTTATGATTTGGATAATGAAGGAAATGTTTCTATGAATGAATTAAATGATAGTTATTTTTGGTCTGAGCCTAGTTTGGGTCCGGGCCCTCATGAAGTTTGGTTTTATTGTAATGATACGAGTGGAAATTGGGGAATGAATTATACAAATTTTACCATAGACAATGAGGCTGCAATTGCAATTTTATTATCTGATGAATTGTTGCAACAAGTTAGATGGAATGTTTTGAGTTTACCTATTGATAATTTGGATGCTATTGGAAATAATGAAGGCAATGCAACGGATTACTATGTGAATATTTCTGCAACAAATACTTTGGTTGATTTGTATGTTAAAGCGGATGGGGATTTATTTAATTCTGGAGGGGACAGTATTGGTTTGGGTAATGAAACTTTTGGTGTGAGTACGAATGATTCGACAGTTAGTAATGTTTCTAAACTAGTTATGAATACAACTTATATTTTAATTGCAAATAGTATCGGGGATAATTCAACAGTTTATATGAAATTTTATTTGGATGCACCTGCTTCTCAAGCTGCAGGAGTTTATTTGAATCAATTAGATTTCAAGGCTGTTAGAGAAGGAGAAAGTCCTTAGTTTTTTTCTCTAATATAACCAGTAGAGTTGAGAAAAGTTTATAAGTAATAATTTCTATATGAATTCATGGATAAGAGAATCTACAATGGAATTTTGATTGGAATTATAGTTATATCTTTGGCTCTTTTATTCTTTTCAAATGTTAATGCTATTACTGGACGTGCTACTGAAGGAAGTACTTATTCTAATGTTACAATTGAAAAATATTTGGCTATTGAAATGAGTCCTAATTTAAGTGCAGGGATAGATTTTGGAACAATAGAAACATTGGGGGTTGACAATTATAATGCGACAGAAAACTACAATGGAACTAGCAATTCTACTCTTTATTGGATTACAGTTTCAGAGGACAGTAATACTGCAGTAGATCTTTGTACTAGAGCAAATGCACCAATGGCTAATGCTGGAGGGGCGGAAATTCCTTTGGTTAACGAATCTTTTGCAAGTAATGTAACTGTTTCTGATTTGAACGATCCTAGTTTAAGTAATGCTATAGATTATACAACTAATTATCAAGAAGGTCATTTTGATGTTCCTGTTGGGAATACTAGTTATTGGAGATTTTGGTTGGATGCTCCTTTAGGACAAGAAACAGGAAATTATAATAATACTATTTATTTTCAAGGATCAAATGTAGGAAGTGGATGTTAAATATATAAACTAATAAAATTATAAATCAATAAAATGAAAAAGAAGGTGAAAATAAAAAGAGGTTGGATGAATTATTTCTTAGTTGGAATTTTTTTATTTATGATAATTTTTCCATTTGTTTCTGCAGGAGTTGGAATTAAATGGGATAAAGAATCTACAATGGTTCCAGAGAAAACAAAAACATGTTTGACTTATTTTATTTATAATCCTTGGGATAATAATGTTTATGCAAAAATTGAGTTATCCGAAGAATTACAAGACATAATCAAATCTCAAGAAAATGAAGCTAAACTAATTCCATCTGGGACTTCAAGTGCTGAAGCTATTCCGGTAGAATTTTGTTTTAAAACTCCAAAGATTTATGAAAGAGATTGTTGGATTGGAGATTCATTGATTTGTAAACAAGAATGTAATGAAGAGATGAAAATATATTCAGGAGAAGTTTTGGTTAGGGAAGTTAGTGAATCTGAGTTTACGGGTTCTGGTTCAGGTGGTTCTGCAACTCAAATGTCTGTTTCAGCTCCGTTGAAAGTTAGAGTTAAATGTGTGGCACATGAGAGAAATTATAGTTTTATTTATGCGGTTGTCGCATTAATTGCTGCGATATTGTTGGCAATAAATATAATTAAGGAAAAAAGAAAATATAAAAACGTTAAAAAGAAAAAAGAAGA
>CAYQDG010000030.1:0-4690 GCA_964416245.1 Candidatus Woesearchaeota archaeon | reverse complement strand
GAAAAATCTTCGGATAAAAAGAAATCTAAAAAGAAAAAATAATTCTAATTGTATTTAACTTACTCTGTTTGTAATTAATATAATAAAATTTTCAGAATTACATTCGAAAATTTTATGTAAAATAATTAAATTGAATAATTATGGGAAAATATTAATGAAAATTAAAGAAATCCAATAAAAACTAATAAATGGATTTACAAAATAAAATAAAACTTTATTAACGATTATTTCTTGATTATTTTATGAAGAGAGAATTTTATAAATTATTTTTGATAGGAATTATAGTTATTTCTATTTCTTTAATTGTTATTGAAAATTTTATTACATTACATGCAAAAGTTTCTTTTACAGAAACTCCTTCAAATGTTTCAATCTTAAAATCTTTTTCAATTGAATTTAGTCCAGAACTTTCGGAAGGAATTTTGTTTGGGGAAATAAATTTTTTACCTGCAGATAATGTAAATGCCTCACATAATTACGATGGAGAGGAGAATGCTTCTACTTTGTATATTAATGTTTCAGAAGATGGGAATACTCCAGTTGATTTTTGTATTAGAGGGCTTTCAAATTTGGTAAATCCAGGGGGAGATCAAATTGGTTTAGCTAATGAAACTTATTCTCATTATAATTCAAGTAATTTAACGCATCCTACTACTAGTGAAATTCCTTTAGCTCCAATTTATTTTAAATCTGGAGAAGATGTTCCCCTTGGAGGAATTAATTATTGGAGATTTTGGTTGGATGTTCCAGCAGGGCAACCAAGTGGAACCTATACTAATACAGTAGCTTTCAAAGCTATTGAAGCAGGAGAGAATTGTTAAGAGATTAAAACAAGTATATTTTTCAAAAAATAAAGAATTAAAAAGATATTTTTCTTATTGTTTTTATGAGGTGGAAATTAATTTTCGGGATTGTTTTTTTGTTATTTAGTGGAGCAGTTATTTTTGCTATTTCCGAGGGAGTGAGTCCTTCAGAAATAACTGTGAATGTGTTTGAAATTAGATATGAAACTTTTGATGGTGCGACTACAGAATTTTATGATTATAATGAATTGGAATTATCTAATTTATCTGGAGTTATTTTAGAAAAAATGATTTATGGGCGGGTTGAATTTGAAGAGAATTTAGATATTATGTCAATGGATGGAGGAGATAGAGTAGTAGATTTTGATGCTGATTTAAATATTTCTGAAAATTTAATTAATGTTGATGAGTATAATCTTCCTGGAATAAATAAAACTGCAATTTTATATCTTTATGGATTAGATTTTGTTGATCCTATAATTTATCATAATGGCGTTGAATGTGTTGATTGTGAGTTCATTAGTTATTCTTCTGGAACGCTTGTTTTTAGAACTCCTGAATTTCAAGGAGCTTATTATGCAAATGAGGGAGGGCCTTATTGTGGAGATGGAGTTTGTAATGGAGATGAAACTTGTGAAACTTGTCCGGAGGATTGTGGGGAATGTGAGGATGAGGGAGATGAAGGAGGAGATACAGGGGGAGGTGGAGATGTTCCTCCAGTAGATGATGACACAGAAGACACAATTCCGGGAGAATTTGATTTTTATGTGGACCCTACTCTTTTTTCGGTTGAAATGGGAAAGGGAACTTATTACAGAAAAATAATAACTGTTACAAATAATGGAACAAAAGATTTACCAATTAGTGTTTATGTTGAAGATTTGGGTGATTTTATTTTTCCTGATGTTAGGTTTTTTATGTTGTCTCCGGGTGAATCAAGAGATGTAAGATTGGATATTTATGTTTCAAACCAACGTTTTGCAGATGTTTATGTCGGAAAAGTTAGATTTCAAACAAGCTTAGTTACAAGATATTCTAAAGCAATTTTGAATGTTAAAGAAAGGGATGCTTTGTTTGATATTAGAACAGAAGTTTTGAAAAAATATGTTCATCCCGGCAGTAGAGTTAGAGCAAACATAACTTTAATTAATATGGGAGATTTGCGAAATTTTGATGTTGAATTAGAATATAAAATAATTGATTTTGATAAGAATGTTTATACAATAAAAAAAGAAGATTTTGCAATAAATAGGACTTACAAAAATACATTTTATTTGGATGTCCCTAAAGACATACCTATTGGAAATTATTTATTTTATTCAAAAGTTACTTATCCTGCGAGTAATGTTAGTGCGTCTAGTTATGACACTTTTGTAGTTGAGAAGGTTTCTTATTTATCGTGGATCCTTTTGATAATTATTATTTTAATAATAATGTATTTTGTTTATAGGTGGTACAAGTCAAAGAAATATGAAATTTATGAAAAATTCAGAGAAGATTTATTGAAAGAGAGGGAAGAGAGAAAACTTTCTGGAATGAGTTCTAAAGGAAAAAAGAAAGAAAAAATAAAGAAAGTTCCTGAGTTGCCTTAAAATTGTTAGAAAAATTTAGAATTGATATTATTAAGTTAATGCCCAGACAAAATTTTGGAATTTAGTACTCCAAATTGAGACTGTCGCCTTTCAGGAATTTTTGAAATAAATTTCAAACAATTTATGACAAGACATGAAGGGTTAGAGCATTTTTGAAAATATTATCAAAATATAAACAAGTGAGAAGAAAAATAATATAAACTACCTATTTATTTGATTATTATGTTATTAGGACTTGTTGGAAAGCCTTCTGTTGGAAAAAGTACTTTTTTTAAAGCTGCGACTTTGGCAGAAATCGATATTGCAAATTATCCTTTTACAACTATTAAAGCTAATCATGGAGTTGGTTACGTGAAGGTTGATTGTATTGAAAAGGAATTTGGTGTTAAGTGTAATCCAAATCATGGTTTTTGTATAGAGGGAAATCGTTTTGTTCCAATTGATTTAATGGATGTTGCAGGTTTGGTTCCAGGAGCTTCTGAAGGCAAAGGTTTGGGAAATCAATTTTTGAATGATTTGCGTGAAGCGGATATTTTTGTCCATATAGTTGATGTTTCTGGTGAAACAGACATTGAGGGTAAACCAACAAAAGGACATAATCCTGCAGAAGATATAAAATTTTTAGAAGATGAATTAGATAAATGGTATTATAATATTTTGATGAAGGTTTGGGGGAGTTTTTCTCGTCGAGTGGATGTTGAAGGTGGAAAATTAAGCGAAGCTATTACTCGTCAATTATCTGGTTTGAAAGTTAATGAAAATCATGTGAAAGAAGTTTTATTAAATTTAAATTTGCCGGAGAAATGTAGTGAATGGAGTGAAGACAGTATTATGAATTTTGTTCATGAACTGAGACATGTTTCTAAACCGATGATTGTTGCTTTAAATAAAATAGATGTTGCTTCAGGAGAAGAAAATTATAGGAGGTTGGTTAAAGAATTTCCTGATTTAATCATGGTTCCTTGTTCATCTGATTCTGAATTGGCGTTAAGGCAAGCACATAAAGCTGGTTTGATAAAATATATTCCTGGAGAAAAAAATTTTGAAATTGTTAAAGAATTAAATGAAAAACAAAAGGAAGCTCTGAATAAAATTAAAGTGGATGTTTTAGATAAATATGAAACAGGGACGGGAGTTCAAGAAATTTTGAATAAGGCAGTCTTTGACATTTTAGGTTATTTACCTATTTTTCCAGGTTCCGCTTCCAAATTAGGAGATAGCAAAGGAAATATTCTGCCAGATTGCTTTTTATTGCCCCCGGGTTCAACTGCTTTGGATTTTGCTTATTTTTTACATACGGATTTTGGAAATAATTTCATTAAAGCTATTAATGCAAAGACTAAAATGATTTTGGGTAAAGAATATAAATTGAAACCAAGGGATGCTTTGGAGATTATTACCAAATAGGAATTTTTATAAATGAATTCTTTTTTTGATTTTGATGGAATTAGTTAAAAAAAATAAAACTTTTGCTGAAAATGTTGTTTATAATTATTTGAATAATTTGGATGATGGAGAAGATATTGTTCAATTTTGGTATAGTGTTGCTATTGATAATTATGATATTAAATTGTTTAGAGGATTTTATAATAAATGTTATTTGAAACCTAATCAAGAAGTGAGGGGTTTAATTGGTAAAATTTTTTTAGAAACAAAAGATGAAAAATTTTCTAAATTGTTGAATGAATTTTAAGTGGGGTATTATGGATAAAGAAGATAAAAAATATTATGGAAAATTATTGAAAAGATTTGCATATGTTATAGGAAGTGCTTTTTTAATTGGTTATGGAGTTAGCGAATGTAGCTTTGATAATTTTTCTCGAGGAAATTTAGAAAAAAATATTGGAAGTTTTGAGTTTGATGAAGATTCTTTGAAAATTTTTAAAAATTATCCCGTTAAGTTTAAAAATTAGTTTTCTTTTTTTTCGAGATGAACAAAAAAAATTGTGATAAATGCGGGGGTGCTTGTTGTAAATATGTTGCAATAGAAATTGATATTCCTGAAAATCTAGATGATTTTGAAAATATTCGTTGGTATGTTGCCCATAAAAATGTTTCCGTTTATGTTGAAGAAGATGGCACATGGAATGTTGAATTTATTACACCTTGTTCCTATTTGAAGGATGGAAAATGTAGTATTCACGAAGATTTTGTTGAAGGAAAAATTAGAAGACCAGATATTTGCAAGGAGTTTTCTGTGGATCAATGCCCTTTTCATAATGAATATGATGAATTATATAGATTTGAGAAAATGGAAGATGTTGATGAATATATTGATAAGATTTTCAAGAAGGG
>CAYQDG010000029.1:0-8131 GCA_964416245.1 Candidatus Woesearchaeota archaeon | reverse complement strand
CCATTAGCAATCTCTTCTTCAGGACTTATCAAAACAACTTGACCATGGTCCTCTGTTGATGCAGCTAAAAGCATTCCTTGAGACTCAATTCCCCTCATTTTTCGAGGTTTCAAATTAGAAAAATAAATAATTTTTTTACCCACTAAATTTTCTTTATTATAATGAGGCTTAAGTCCGGCACAAATAGTTCTCTCTCCTAATTCACCAACATCTAAAGTAAATTTATACAATTTGTCCGCACCTTCAATCTCTTCAGCTTTCTTAATTTCAGCTACACGAATATCTAATTTACTCCAATCTTCAAAATTAATTTCTCCAGTTGTCATAATACCATCAATCCTTTCTTTTTTATTAACTTTTTCATTTTTTAAATCTTCGATTTTTTCCACTTCAATCCTACTAAACAAATTCTCTCCCTTAACAACTTCGACTTCTCCCAATGGTTTTTCAAATTCTTCTAAAATAAATTCCCATCCTCCAAACTTCTCTGCAATCTTCTCAGACGTTGAAGGAATAAAAGGAAATAACAAAATTGAAATCTTCTTAATAGAATCAGCTAATTCATAAAGAACTTTTTTGTTTTTAGTTTCCCATGGTTTCTTTTCTTGAACATATTCATTACATGAATCGATATATGAAAAAATCTCATTCAGGGCTTTGTCAATTTCAAAATTTTCGAATAATTTTTTTACTCCATAAATATTAAATTTCAAACTATTCTCACAAACTTCAATTCCATTTTTCTCAATTAATCCACTAACTCTAGAAACCAAATTTCCCAACTTATTTACAAGTTCACCATTATGTCTATCGACCAATGCTTCCTCACTAAAATCCCCATCACCGCCGGAAGCAAAAGGAAAATGACGACAAACAAAATACCTAATAGAATCAGCACCATATTTTTTTACCAACTCTTGTGGACTAATTGCGTTTCCCAAAGATTTTGAAATCTTCTGACCATTAAAAGTTAAAAAACCATGATTAAAAGTTGTTTTTGGTAGAGGCAATCCAGCAGATTTTAACATTGCAGGCCAATAAACAGTATGAAACCAAGTATTATCTTTTCCCAACAAATGAACTGTAGGCTCACCCCAGAAATCTTCTCGACCTTTTTCCCTAGTCGCAGTATAATAATTAATCAATGCATCAAACCAAACATAAGTCACATGCTTCTTGTCCAAAATAAATGGAATTCCCCAATCAAAACTAGTCCTAGTTATCGATAAATCACGAAGCCCTTCATCAACTCGATTAAAAATTTCATTTCTTCTAATTTTCGGTTGAATAAACTTTGGATGTTCCTCATATAATTTTAATAAAAAATCCTTATAATTGCTCAATTTAAAAAAATAACTTTCCTCATCAACTTTCTCCAAGGGACGATTATGCAAAGGACAAATCCCCTTTTCGGCTTCTTTTTCAGTATAAAATTTTTCACAACCAGTACAGTAAAGTCCAGAATAATTTCCTTTGTAAATATCACCAGAATCATTACACTTTAAAATAAATTCTTCAACTATCTTTTTATGATCCTCATCAGTTGTTCTAATAAACCTATCATAATTAATATTCAAAACTTTCCAAGCTTCCTTAAATTTTGGAACAACAGAATCTACAAATTTTTTCACATCAGCAAACCCCGCCTTTTTTGCAGACTCTTCAACCTTTTTACCGTGCTCATCAGTTCCGGTAACAAATAAAACATCTTTTTCAATCAAACGATTCCATCTAGCTAAAACATCCGCCACAATTTTTTGATAAGCATGTCCGATATGTGGAGCTGCATTAACATAATCAATTGCCGTTGTAACATAAAATTTTTCTTTTGCCATAAAAAAAACTAATCAATTTACTATATAAAATTATTTAATACATTAAATTATAATTAAAATATGAATTCATATGAAAGAAAATCATTAATAGAAAAAGTTGCTTTTAGATGGAATAAAGAAGGAATAAAAAAATTATCAGAATTGGGTAGTTTCAAAAAATACAGCCCTTTTTTCTATTTCAGAATTGGTGAACCATTACCAGAACAAAACTTTATTTTAATCACAGAATTATTCGGGCATCACTCATTAACTCCAGATATAGCACTTCCTTATAGTTTTACTGGAATGAGAAGGCAATTATATGGAGATTATGAAGGATTAAAAGAAATAAGATTACATGGTTTAACAAAACCAAATTTTAAACCTTTTGAAACAGAACAAATCGGAATTGGAAAATACAAAACAACAATAATTAGTCCGACAAAAACAACTATGAAACCAATACAAGAAGATTATGAATTATTTGACAATGCACTTCTTTATTTAGACCACATAACAAAAAATTCTAATCCAAAATCATTTAATTTAGACCCATACGGAGAAGAATTTTTCTCACCATTAAATGATCTATAATTAATTATTTTCTCTCATAAATATCAGCAACATAATTTTCAATCGAACCCTTTTTTCTCTCCAATAAATCTTTATCTCTTTTTGCTCTCAAATTATCCAATTTCAAAAAACTAGGGGCAGTTCTAGAATCATAACTTTCAAACAAATATCTAAATTTAGTCCCTTCAACTTTTCCTTCTTCAGAACGAATTCTCTCAGCACCATAATTAACTTCTGTCAAACTTTCAAGAATCTGATTCATTTTTGCCCTTCGAAATCTATCATCAACTACAACAAAATGATACCTTACAAAATCTCCCTCCGGAGATTTTTCCCAATTCCATCTAACATGTCTTTCTTTATAAGAAAGTTTTTTACTGAATTTTGTTCCATGAATAATTTTCATAAAGAAAAAATAACCCTAACCTATAAAAATATAATTATGTTACAAGCAACATGAAAGAGGAGAAAAAAAGAAAAATTTCTAAAAGAAAAGAAAATCAACTTAAACACCATACAAGAAGATTATCTATAAAAGAAGGAATATTCTGGACAATAAGGAAATCTTTTGGGGACAATTATATTGCACCCTTTGCAATAGCAATGGGAACAAAAAGTTCTTTAATCACAATTTTAAACTCCTTATGGAATCTCGGACCAATAAGCCAATTAGCTGGAGCAAAATTTGCTAGAAAAACAAAAAGAAAAAAAGTCATTTCAAGAACAATGCTTTTAGAATCATTTGCATGGTTATTTATTGCTTTTATCGGAATTTTATATTTGAAAGGATTGTACTTAAACGTTTTACCCATGATGATTTTGGTTGGGCTTGGAATAATGGTTATGGGGAATGGTTTAGGTTACCCTTCCTGGTTTTCACTAATGGGAGATGTAGTGGATGAAAAATTCAGAGGAAGGTGGTTTTCAAAAAGAACAACAATAATTTCATTTACAACAATTATTCTTTCAATAATTGCAGCATTTATCTTGAATTATTTTAAAAATATAAATCAAGAAATAATGGGTTTTGTTTTTCTTTTTTTAATAGCGGCTTTTGCAAGATTTTATTCAATAGGATTAATAAAAAAACATTATGACCCTGGAATAAAAGTTAAAAAAGAAAAAAGAATAGGAATAAAAAAATTCATAAAAAATTTAGAGGACACTAATTTTGGAAGATTTGTTTTATTCAGGGGAACCTTTGCTATGGCAGTTGGTTTAACAACTCCTTTAATTTCTATATATTTGTTGAGATATTTAGAATTTGACTACATAACTTACATCATCATAATGATGTCTGGAACTTTATTTTCAATACTAACTTTAAACCTTTGGGGAAAGATAGCCGACAAATATGGAAATTATAAAGTAATTGCACTTACAACAATTTTAATTCCATTAACACCTCTTCTTTGGATTCTTTCAACAAATAAAATTTATTTATTCTTAGTCCCAGCACTAATTGGAGGAACTTCCTGGACAGCTTTCCTGATGGTCTCTGGAAACTTTATTTATGACAACATTGGAAAAGAAAAAAGAGGAAAAGCAATTTCACATTTTAATTTATTTTTGGGAATTGGTTCATTCATTGGGGGACTAATAAGTGCACTACTAATAGAAACTATAAATACAAATTGGATAGAACCTCTTTACTTAATTTTCATTATTGGAGCATTTGCAAGAATGATGATAGTGGGTTTTTGGGTCCCAAAAATAAAAGAAGTAAAACATAAAAGAAAATTAAAAAATTTAAAAGAATTAGAAAAAACTTTATTAAAAGAGGCAAAACCAACAATAAAGGAAGATTTGCATGAAATAATGGGGATAAGGGGATACATAAAAGAAAGATAAATCCATTCTAAAAAAGATTTAAAAAACAACGAACATTTCTAATGGCATGTTAAAGAAAAAAAAATGTAAAAATTGCAAGGAAAGAATAAAAAATTCATATAGTTTCTGCCCTAATTGTGGATTCCCAATAAAAGAACAAAAAAACAAATATGGAATGTTGGGAAAAAAAGATAACAAACAAGAAAACCTGAATCCAAAAGTTTTTGGAGGAATTGGCGGAGGAATAATGAATAAAATGTTAGGAAATGCAATAAAAATGTTAGAAAAAGAAATGGCAAAAGAAATGGGTGATAATAACAATTTATCTAATGGAAAAATTAAATTAATGATAAATGGAAAAGAAATAACTCCTAAAAAAAATAAGAATGATTTTGATAAAAAAAATACAAAATTTTTGCCAATAGATTTCTCTAAAGATAATTTAAAAAAATGGAAAGAATTATCAAAAGAAGAGCCAAAGTCAAACATAAAAAGAGTTGATAACAAAATAAATTATGAAATAGAAATTCCAGAAGTTAGATCAATACAAGATGTTTCAATAATAAAACTAGAAAACAGTTTGGAAGTTAGAGCAGTCGGAGAAAAGAAAGCATATATCAAAAAAATTCCAATTGATTTACCTTTAAAAAAATATTCTTTATTAAAAGGCCTTTTAACCCTAGAAATGGATGCTGAGTAAATTCACAAATTTTATAAATGAATTCTCTTTAAAATTTACTATAACCAGATGATCCAATCGCTTAATTCGCAAGCTTATTCGCGTTTTAGCTTTGGTACATTGCACAGATTTTGTGCAACCAAACATTGCTCGGTCTAGTCCATTCTGAGCAATTTACAAGATCCAATAGCTCAGTCTGGTAGAGCGCTGCTCTGATAAGGCAGAGGTCCACGGTTCAAATCCGTGTTGGATCATATTCATATTGCAAAGCAATATGACTTATTCTTCAAAGATTTGTCAACCCTGTTAAATTCAAACATGTTTTCGCTAAAAAAGCGAACCCACGGTTAAATTCAAACTTTAACGAAGTTTGGACTTCGGAGAGTGAAACGACCCATAAATCCCGAACATATTTGAAAATTTCAATAAATGAGCAAGAAAATTTAAGAAAGTTTTCAAGCATGTGAGCTGTTTTGAATCATGTTCATTTTATTAAAACCCATAAAAAACTTTAAAAAGCAACTATTTCTAAATTAACCATGACAAAAGGTTTATATCATTATTTAAAACAAGCATGGAAAAAACCAGATCCAAAAACATTGAGAGAAAGAATGGTTGAATGGAGAAAATCTGGAACATTCACTAAAGTAGAAAAACCATTAAGATTGGATAGAGCCAGAGCACTTGGATACAAAGACAAAACAGGATTTATAATAATTAGAACAAAAATCAAAAGGGGAGGCCACAAAAAAGCAAGACCAAAAAAAGGAAGAAGGTCGAAAAGAATGCATACAAGAAAAAATCTAAAAATGTCTTACAAATGGATTGCCGAACAAAGAACCTCAAAAAAATATTCTAACTTAGAAGTTTTAAACTCATACCAAATAGGAAAAGACGGAAAACATTATTTCTACGAAGTTATTTGTATAGATCCTTCTAAACCAGAAATAAAAAATGACAAAAACATGAATTTTATATGTAAAGGCCAAAACAAAAATAGACCAGAAAGAGGAATAACTTCTGCAGCCAAAAAATCAAGGGGATTAAGAAAAAAAAGTCCAACAACAAAAGTAAGACCAAGTAAAAGAGCTGAAGAAAGAAAAAGATCTAGAAATGAAGGCGTTAGAAAAAAACACAAACTATAATTTTTTAACTAACTCAATTACAATAATCCTTAAATAAATATTTTTCACATAACTTTAATGCAAAAACTAAATTCTAAAAGAAAATATTCCAAAAAACAATATGGAATAACTGAAACTGAAACTGTCGATCCTTTCTTAAATGATAAAATAAAAATATTAGAATCAAAATCTTTTAGAAGACTCCAAGGAAAAGCACAAGTTTATTGCAGAGATTTGAATTTTATTAATCCAAACATAAGGAATCGCGGGACCCATACAAATGAAGTTATCGCGCTTTCGGCAAAAATAGCAAAAAACCTCAACCTGAACATCCAATTAACTGAAGCTATTGCAGCAGGGCATGATATTGGGCACGTCCCTTTCGGACACCTAGGAGAAATTGTCTTTAATGAATATTCAAACAAAAATTTCAGGCACCACATATTTAGTGTTGTTATAGCTCAAAAAATTGAAAGAAAAGGGAAAGGATTAAATTTAACCTACGAAACTTTGAAAGGAATCCTAGATCATTCAAGAGGCTCTAAAGACATAATAATAAAAAATGTAATGTCAGAAGAAGGAAAAGCTGTAATGTTTGCAGATAAAATAGCCTATACTTTAGGAGACATTAATGATGCAATCAGAATGGGAGATTTTAAAAAAACACCAAAAGAAGCAAAATTGCTTGGAAATAATCAAAGAGAAAGGGAATATAATTTAATAAAAGCATTAACAAAAGAAAGCAAAAATAAAAAAACAGTATCTTTTGAAGATTCAAAAGAAGCAAGAATTTTCAAAAAATTAAGGGATTATATGTATAAAAACTTTTATCTAAGACAAAATAGAAACATAGAAAAACAAATATTGAGAAATGTTATAAATTTTATAAAAGAAATAATTCCTAAAATGGATCCCTTATTAATTGTTTCAATAATGACTGATTACGAAGTTCAAATAATAAATAAAAATTTAGAAAAAGGAATAAAAAAAGAACTTAAAAACAAAATATCCAAACAAATAGAAATAGAAAGAAAAAGAAAAAACGGAAAAATAATTAGAGCTTCACAAACAGGAATTGAATCAAAACTCGGATTTTGTGAAGCTATTCCTTATCTTGAAAAATTGAAAATAAATATATATGATTCAGATTTAAATGAAAAAGATTTTAAATATAAATGATTAAAAAATTCTTCAATAAAGCTTAAATAAACCAAACCACTTTCTATATAATGGTAGAATTAATTCAAACAAACATTTTGGAATATAAAGATTATAAAACGATTATTTTAACGGGAAAAAAATTGAAAGAATTTTTGATGTCCGAATCAATTCCTTGTCTTTCATCCAGATTTGAAAAACCAAAAGAATTTTATGAAAAAATACTCTTTCAAATTCCAGAATCAAAAAATCATAAAAATTACCAAATGATTTATTCTCATTTAGTTTTAAAATTACCCGATGATTTCAAAACAAAAGAAGAACTTGCAAAAATCCACAAGATAAAAGAAAAAAATATATTAGCAGAAGGGTCTGTAACGCTAATTGATGTATCATTAGAAACAAAGCCTCTAGTTAGGTGGATGATTGTAAAAAACTGATTATTCAAAAATAACAACAAAACTATTTAAATAAAAACAAATTAATAGAAACATGTTATCTAAATTACCAATTGATTTGGAAAAAGTTTCCGAAGAAAACATCGACAGAGAAATTTTAAGATTAGGTGTTATTGCAGAATTAGATGCAATTAGTTTATATGAACAATTAGCATCATATGCAAAAGACCCAAAAATAAAAAAAGTTATGTTGGATGTTGCCAAGGAAGAGAAAGAACATGTAGGCGAATTTCAAACACTTCTCTTTGAAAAAGACCCTGAACAAGTTGAAGAATTTGAAGAAGGAAAAAAAGAAGTAGAAGAATTAACAAAATAATTTCAAAAATCCAATAAATTTGCATAAACATTATTGAAAATAATTTCTAAAATAAAAACCCTTTTATTTATTAAAAATTATCCAAAAAACTGCATAGTTTATTTTAACTATAACAGCATACCAAAAACATCAAACAAAAAATATATAAACATATGAATATTATTTCATGTATAAAATGA
>CAYQDG010000028.1:0-8908 GCA_964416245.1 Candidatus Woesearchaeota archaeon | reverse complement strand
CCAAACAAAACTACTAGAAAAAACAATGCAAAAAAAACTCCCCTTTTTTTATTCACCATAAATCATATAATTAAATTGGTTTTATAAATATTTCTACCCTCCAACACTCTCCTCCTCCACTTCCCAACCCCCAATTCCTAATCTCTAATCCCAACATCCAACTCCCAATCCCCAATCTCTTTCAAGAAACCTCCCCTCATTAACTAATCCATTTAAAATTCCAATAATCCCGTTCAGAAATTTTATTCGCATCAATTCTTTACAAAAACAAAATAAATTTTCCACAAATCCTCAACTTCCAATTAATCTTATAAAATCAACAACCCTATTAATAGCATGCAAACAAATTTCATTCCCTTAGATTACAGTTATTTCGATTTTGAAGGAAAAAATTACATTAAAATTTATGGAAGAAACGAAGAAGGAAAATCAATTTGCCTAATAGATTCATTCAATCCATATTTTTGGGCAATTCTAAAAGACAAAATAACAAAAAAAGAAATTGATGAAATAATTGAACAAGCAAAATCAATTCAATTAGACATTAAAGGAAGAAAAACTAAAGTAGAAAAAATAGAACTCAAAGAAAAAAAATTTCTTGGAAAAAAAGTCAAAGCACTAAAAATTTGGGGAACAAATTACAAAGACTTGCACGACATAGCAGACAAACTCGGAATAGAAGAAATAGAAAAAAGAAGAGGATACGACTTAGGATTAATGACAAATTACATAATAGAAAAAAAATTAAAACCACTAACCTGGTATAAAATAACAGGAGAAATCCTCCACCAATCAAACGAATTCGGAGGAATCGACAATATTTTAGAAGTAGATTTTGTAATAAAATTAGAAAATAAAAAAGAACTAGAAAAGCAAACAAAATACTCGCCAAGAATTCTTGCATATGATATAGAAACAGATTCACTAAAACCAGAAGAAGGAGAAATACTAATGGTTTCATTAAGAGGAAAAAATTTCAAAAAAGTAATTTCCTGGAAAAAAGCAAAAACAAAAAAAGAATATGTAGAATTTGTAAAAAACGAAAAAGAACTAATAAAAAAATTCACAGAAACCGTAAAAAAATATTCCCCAGACTTTTTAATTGGATACAATTCAGATTTCTTTGACTTGCCCTTCCTAAAACAAAGAGCAAGAAAAGTCAGAACAAAATTCCCCTTAGGAAAAGACTCTTCAGAACCAAAAATTTCAAGAGGAACATCAAGTACAGGAAAAATAGAGGGAATAATTCACATAGATTTATTAAAATTCATAAAAACTGCCTACGCCCAATACATGAAATCAGAAACACTTTCACTAAACGAGGTTTCAAAAGAATTCTTAGAAGACACAAAAAAAGATTTCAAAATCCAACACTCTTCAAAACTCAAAGAAGGACACTGGGATGACTATTATGAATACAATTTACACGACTCAACACTAACAATGCAACTATTCGAAAAATTCTGGCCAGATTTATTAGAATTTTCAAAAATTATAGAAGAGCCAGTTTTCGATATTTCAAGAAACGGACTATCAAAACAAATAGAATATTACATTTTACACAACTTAGAAAAATATAACGAAATCCCAGAAAAAAGACCCGGACACAACGAAATAGAAGCAAGAAAAACACAAGGAGGAGTCGAAGGTGCATTCGTCTACGAACCAAAACCTGGAATTTACGAAAACCTCGCAATGTTTGATTTCACTTCCATGCATACCTCAATTATAATTTCACACAATATTTCAAAAGGAACCCTACTTCTCAATTCCAAATCTCCTCCCCCTAATTCCTACGAGTCTCCCGAAATAGAAATAGAAAGAAAAAAGAAAAAATTCTACTTTACAAAAGAACCAGGGTTTTTCCCCCTATTAATGAAAGAAATTTTTGAAAAAAGAAAACAATTCAAAAAAGAATACAAAAAAAATCCAAACCCAATAACTCTTGCAAGAAGTAATGCTTTCAAAGTTCTTTCAGCTTCAGCACACGGTTACATAGGATTTTCAGGAGCAAGATATTATTCGAGGGAAGCATCCTCTTCAATTCTTGCATTCGTTAGAAAATACAACAAAGAAACAATTCTAAAAATTGAAAACAAAGGATACAAAGTAATATTTGGAGACACAGATTCAGTTGCATTCACAAGAGAAAAAAGTACTAAACAAGAAATAAAAGATCTCCTTGAAAAATTAAATAATGAATTACCAGGAGTCATGCATTTAGAACTTGAAGGATTTTTCAAAAGAGGAATCTGGGTAACAACTCGTTCAGGAGAAACAGGAGCAAAGAAAAAATATGCAATGATAGATGAAAACAAAAACATAAAAATCAGAGGATTTGAAACTGTCAGAAGAGATTGGTGCCAACTTGCAAGAAAAACACAAGACAAAGTCCTAAGATTAATCCTAAAATACGGAGATGAAAAAAAAGCACTCGAGTACATAAAAACAATAATTAATAAATTAAAAAAAAGAGAAATAGACAAAGAAGAATTACTAATCAAAACACAATTAAAAAAACCAATTAACGAATACAAAGCTATTTCCCCCCATGTTGTTGCAGCAAAAAAAATGAAAGAAAGAGGAATTCCAGTAGGAATAGGGACTCTCATAGAATATTACATTGCAGAAAGTAATACGACTTCAAAACTCGTTCGTGATAAAGCAAAACTCACCAGTGAAAAAGGAAAATACGACATAAAATACTATTTAGAAAAACAAATTCTCCCCTCGGTAGAACAAATATTTCATGTATTTAAAATAGAAATAAAAGAAATAATAGATGGAAAAAAACAAGATAAACTAAGTAAGTGGTTTTGAATCTTATTTTCTTAAATCTAGCCCAACAAATAAAATTATTTGAACCCTTGTGAAAATAATTGTAACCTAGGAGAGATTCAAATATTCATGAGGTGGGTGGTGGGCTAGGGATGGAAGAATAAAAATAAAATTTGATAAAAAATTTAAAGAAGTGGTTTTAAATTTTATTTTTCGCATCACTAGCATAAATAACAATTACCGGCACCTTTATATATACTTATATATTATATAGATATATGCTAAAAAGAATTCCAAAAAAAATATCTGGAAACATTTTACATTATCCCAATTTGAAAACTGTTTTAGCAGTAGAAAAAGTCCTGCAAAATGCAAAAACAATTCTCTCCAAAGAAGAAATCAAAAGAAGGCTCCCAATGAAGATTATGCATCAAACTTTAAATCTAATTCTCGATTATCTTGAAAAAAGAGGAATAATTTTACAAGGAAAGAAAGGTGTTTTATGGGTATGGACTCCCAGCGAAAAACTTAATAAAATGGTTGAGGAAGGTTTAGAAGTATGAGTAAACAAATTAAAGTAATTCTAAAAGGAGAAGCAAAAGATTCCTTTGAAGAATTGAATTCAATTGTTTCAAAACAAATTAAAAATAAAATCAAAGGATCTTTTGAAATGAAATTATTAAAATCAATAAAAGATAAATTTGAAATTCTCAAATTAAATCCTTTTTACGGAGACCCAATAAGAAAAAATTTAATCCCAAAAAAATTAGATGTTCCAAGCCTATGGAGAATCGAACTTGCAAACTATTGGAGAATGATTTACACAATAAGAGGAGACGATATTAGAATCATTTGCTTTATTCTTGAAATATGCGATCACAAAAAATACAACAAAATATTTGGTTATAAGAGAAGATAAAATGGTTTTAGTCAAAACCCTTATAAAATAAATAATTCTTTCTTAATTAAGCTGTCCTAATTTCTCACCGTCCGGGCGGGCGGGAAAATTCAGTGTAAAGGGGGACGGTGGAGGTAAAACAAAAATGAAAAAAAGAAAAACAAAAAAGAGTTGTGATACAAGTTCTTGCTCAGCACCTTGGGGCGGGGCATACGGATTAGGATTTATCGGTGCAGCAATTTATTACATCGGAGCTTCAACATCTTTCTGGATGGGGGTTTTAGGTGTTCTAAAAGCACTAATCTGGCCATTATTCCTTGTGTTAGAAGTCTTAAAATACATTGGCGCATAAATAAAAAATGAAAAAAACAAAAGAATTATTTCACGAGTTAAAACATCACGCACCATTCACTCTATCTGCCACAATTTTAGCAATAGCTGTAGTAATTACTATAAAATATTTTATCAGCAAATCTTTTGACGAAGAAGCTTTTGAAATACTTCATCCCTTGCATGTAATTGCTTCTGCCATCGTTTCAGCAGGAATTTTCTACAAATACAAACCAAAAATAATTTCTTCAATTTTAGTCGGAGTAATTTCAGCAATTGTAATCGGAAGTTTGAGCGACATAATTTTCCCTTTTCTAATCGCAGGAATTTTCAATCTACATCCACATTTTCATTTACCAATAATAGAAAACACAATTATAATTCTTGGAGCAGCAATATTTGGAGGAACAATTGGAGCAATAACAAAAACAACAAAAATCCCCCACTTAATCCATGTAGGCTTATCAGTCTTCGCAAGCCTTTTCTATCTATTAGCATTCAGCCAAACACAATCAATTATAGGATTCACATTAGCAATTATAATAATATTCATATCCGTAATAATCCCTTGCTGCATTTCAGATATACTCTTACCTTTTTTCTTTTTAGGAAAAAAAATCAAACAATGCAATTGTCACAGCCACAAATGCTAAATCTGCAAAAATCTTATCAACCCCTAAACTTCCATAAACCAGCATCTAATAAATAAGTTTTTTCTTCACCCGGAATCCAAATTGAATTCATTAAATGACTATCACGAATAACAAAACCAAAATCCTTTGCCTTTTCAATTTCTAAATTCCTTTGATTCTCTGCTTCCTTCAAAATATCTCCTTCAAGTTTACCAAAATCTTTTCCTTCAAGAAATTTCATAAATATCGCAGGATAACAAATTCCTTTTTCATCAAAAACAGATTTAACTCCATAAACCGCTGGAAAACTAATCCCTAAATCAACAGCCAATTTTTGAACATTAAACTCTTCATGCAATCTCCATTGAGTTTTTCTATCTCTTAAAAAATTTCCATTATGAAAATCATACGGAATCTTAATTGCTTTCTCCTGAGAACAATAAATTTTTCCACAAGCTCCCCTACTAAAATAATCAAAATCTTCTATTCTGCCTCCATTCTCTAACCTCTCCAAGGGTTTGAAAACCATCCAAAAACAAAGAAAAAATACTTTTAAAATATTTCTAATTGTAACTATTCAAAAGAAACAACAAACAAAAATTATTTAAACTAAAAATAACATAAAGAAACATGGAAAGCAAAAAATTATTAGATGAAATTGAAAAAACAACAAACTTTTACAAAGAAGTTAATGAAAGAAGTAAAAATAATGCAAACCTAATCGATAGAACTTATGTTCATGAAGCAATAAATGCTGTAGGAGCAATTGAACAAGTGAAAGAATTGATAGAAAACGGGCAAACAAATGAACAATTCCTATATGGACTCTTACCAGAAATAGAAAAAAATCTAAAAAAATTAAAAGGTTTAGAAGCACTAACAAAAATAAATGGATTATCAAAAGATGAATTAACAAAAGGAATATCAAACCCTTATGAATTATTAAAAAATGAAGAAGAATATTATTCGGGATATTTTAATCAAAAAAAGATAAAATCTAAGATCCACGGAAAATCAAAACAAATAGAAATGAACGAAGGGGCAATGACCGCATTAATAACAACACATTATGGAAACGCAGTAAAATGGGCCCCAGGAAATACAGAAATTCATGCAAAAACAACTCATTCATTTTCAGGAAAAACAATTTTACAAATTGAAAATGAATTCATAGAAAATCAACCGCAAAGAGAAGACATTGGACAAAACAAAGGAATAGGAACAGAATTCACAAATACTTTAATTGAAAAAATAAAAGGTTCAGTTGAATACTACAACAAACCAGAATTATCAAAAACAAAAAATCCAATTTACGGAATCAAAATAAAACTTCCAAAAAAATAATCCTCCCCAAGTCTTATAAATTTATAATTTCTTTATAATTATGGATGGTTTCGACATCCCCAACAATTAATCAAAGATTAATTGACTAATAGGGGAATTCAGTGTTTCAACTGGTGGTCGGGGCTAGGGATGGTCGAAACATGACAAAAAGAAAAAAACAAAACTACGAACCAAAACCATTATTCATAGAAAGAATAAATGAACTCTTAACAGGCAAAGAAGACAACGAAGCTTATTGGAAAATTTTGAAAATAGAACCAGTAAATTCAATACGATGTAACACATTAAAAATTTCTCCAAAAAAATTAATAAAAAAACTAAAAGAAAAAAACTGGAAAGTTTCTCAACCTTGGGAAAATTATCCAGAAGTAATGATTGTAGAAGGAAAAAAACCAACAGGAAAAGAAAAAGAAATAATTAATGAAAAGGGATTAGCAAAATTAGAACCAGGAGAACTCGGAAGATCTTTAGAACATTTGCTAGGCTATTATTATATTCAAGAATTATCTTCAATGCTTCCAATAATTGCAATGCCTCCAAAAGAAAACGAAATTTACCTCGACCTTTGTGCAGCACCAGGAAGTAAAACAACTCAAGCAGCAGCAACGATGCAAAACAAAGGAACAATAATTGCTAATGAAGTTTCTATGGGCAGAATGAGAATTTTAGCTTCAAACCTAGAAAGATGTGGGGTAACAAACACCATTATCACAAGAAAAGAAGGAAGAGCACTCTCAAGAAATTTACAAAAAATAGAATTCAAATTTGATAAAATATTAGTAGACGCTCCATGTTCAGGAGAAGGAACAATTAGGAGTTCTCCAAAAACATATGTCATGTGGAATCCAAAAACAATACAATCACTTTCACACTTACAAAAACAACTTTTCAAAAAATCATTTGAAAGGTTAAAAATAGGAGGAGAAATGATTTACTCAACTTGCACACATGCACCAGAAGAAAATGAAGAAGTCATCAGTGAAATGTTAGAAGAATTGAAAGGGGAAATAGAAATTTTAAAATTTGAACTTCCAATAAAAACAAGACCTGGAATAACAAAATGGAAAGAAAAAACCTACAACGAAAAAGTAAAACTCTCACAAAGAGTATACCCACAAGACAACAACACCGAAGGATTTTTCGTTAGTAAATTTAAGAGGATAAAATGAAAATAAAAAACATAATAACCTATTCAACAGGAATTTCACTAATCATTATTGGAATAATAATGGCAATCTATTTTCAAAGCAAATACTTTTATGCAATTCTTTCAGTTGGAATCCTCATAACTTTTTGGAAAATATACAATTCAACTTCAGAAAAAAAACTCTTTCATAATTTCAAAAAAACACACCATTTTATTTTCTGGATTGATTTAATAATAACTTCAATAATAATAGATTACATTGGAACAAAATTGGGATACTGGAAAGGCAGTTTCATGGGAATTGAAGGAATCTTAAAATACCCCCCAGAATGGGCAATACCAATGGTTTCAACAATGATAATTTTTCTAATTTTCAAAAAAATATTTCAACAAAAAGGAATCAACAAATATATTTCAGCAATAATTTCCCTTACAATATTTGTAACTCTTTTTGGAATAGGAATAGAATACTTAAACAGTTTTGGTCAAGCATGGACAATTCAATCAATGCCCTTAACAAATATAAAAATAGGAAACTATTATCTAATATTCCAAACAATAGGATTTTGGATAATAGCACTAATACCATTCATAGAATATAAATTAATTCAAAAATATCTGATAGAATGAAAAGCAAAATAATAAAAAAATTACTGAATATAAGTTTCACAACACTAGGAATTTTAGTATTATTGTGGACAATACTTTGGTTCATGAAATTAAAAACAGCAACAGACTTGGGAACTTTAATCATTGGAATAATTTTCCTTGCAACAGGAATTTATGCAGTATTAATTTTTATAGGTTTAATCCTTGCATACTTAATAATAAAATTCATAATTAAAAAAATATTTAGAAAAAAATGAAACCAATAGAACCAATAAAATTGCTTGCAGGAAAAGAAAGAATGGCTTTCATAAACAAGCTAAGAAAACAATTTGGAATAGAGGATATAAAGGGCAATCTCTTGAAAAGAGGAAAAGAACGAGTTTTCTTATTTGAAGGAAATTTGGAAAAAAAAGAAATGGATCAATTAAGCAAAGCAACTTTCATAGAAAGAATTGGGGTTTATTTAGGAAAAGAAGAAGAAATGGGAATAAGATTATCAATAGAAGGATCACAAATTCTAAAAAATGAAATAAAGAATAACATTATAGAATTAACAAAAGAAGAAATGCAAACTTGGATGATGGGCCATGAAGTTCTAAGAAAAAATGATTTTACTGGTTTTGCAATAATAAAATACAAAGATGATATGTTAGGAACCGGAAAAGCATCAGAAAAAAAAATAACAAACTTCATTCCAAAATCAAGAAGATTAAAAGACAAAACAATTGAACAATAAAATAATTTTAGAAAATTATTACAAGATTTATCATTATTTATTACTAAAAATAAGAAAAGATTAAACTTTCAAAATGTTTTTTACATTAACTATTCCAATAAAATTTTAAGAATCACATTCCAAAATTTTAATTATTAACTCTGAACAAAGTGAAGTTATCTTTATTAAACAAAAATTCCCTCAATAAACCAAAAATAAAACTAATCACTCTTCTTTATTATCGAAACAATCTTCACAGTATTCCCCTCTTTTCTCAAACTCTTCTTGGGTACAATCAATGTGATATCCACACCCCTTACATCTAAATCTCATAAATTCTAACATAGTAATATTAAGAAATACCCCTATATTAATATTTATATTTTGAAATTAACAATTATTTTAAAAAAACAAGACTCACAACATTCTTCCTGTCTTTCAAATTCATCTTCTTT
>CAYQDG010000027.1:7590-9390 GCA_964416245.1 Candidatus Woesearchaeota archaeon | reverse complement strand
ATAAAATATACAGAAAAATGCCAGCATAGTTTTGCGACATTTTTACTTTTACTTTTTTAAATGTATTTTTTTGAATATTATAAAGAAATAAAACAAAAAACAAACTTAAAGGAATTATCCACAACGTTTTTGAACTTGCAAGTAAATAAAATTCAAAAAATATTGCTCCCATTATTGAAGGGACAAAGATTAATGCAAAAATAAAATCAATATAAGGAAATAAAAAATTATACCAAATAAAAATTGTTCTTAAATTAAATTTAAATAATAATTTCCAGTTGTATCTAAAAGCCTCTATCAACCCTCTAGACCACCTTTTTCTTTGATGAAAAAATTGTTTATAGCTTTCAGGAGTTTCAGTTTCAGCTATTGCTTCTGGATTATGATAAGTTTTATGTCCTTTGCTTAAAATATCCCAAGTAAGAACTATGTCTTCTCCAACAACTTTTTTCCATCCTCCTATTTCTAAGAGAACTTCTTTTTTATATGCAGAAAAAGCACCCTGGCAGACAAGGGCTCCCGAATACATTGATTGAATTCTTTTTACTAATGAAATTCCGAATAAATAATCCCACTCTTGTAGGCGAGTAATCCAATTTTTCTTTGCATTTCTTGAAATCACTGTGCCTGCAACGGATTTATAATCCCCATTTAAACTAGATACCAATCTTTGTAATGAATCTTTTGTCCCCAATGTTGTATCGGCATCCATTGTTACTATTGTTTCAAAATTTGAAATTCTCAGCCCTTCATTTAAAGCACCTGATTTTCCTTTATTTTCATTAAGAACTATTAATTCATATTTATGTTTTCTTTCATTTTGAATAAATTCTCTTGTAATCTTGGAAGTCTCATCTATTGATCCATCATCTATCACTATTACTTCTAATTTGCCATTAAATTGTTGCTCTTCCAATGATTTTAAAGGTTTCAAAATATTTTTCTCTTCATTCCAAGCAGCGATGATTACTGTTGCATCAATCGACTCTTCCATAGAATAACTCATCCTTTTATCTTGAAAAAGTGAAAAATACATAAATATTATAATAAACCCGGGAATGAAAACCATTCCACTAAGAACGAAAATCATAAATGTTAAATTCGTTTTATTTGCAACATCCACAATCCAACTCTTTGCAATCACTGCTGAAAATAAAACCCAAAAAATCGCAATTGTTACCGAAATGATGAATTTTAATCTAGTTTTTGTCAACTTTTTTTTCATAATTTTTTTAATTTTTAGTTAATATTAATTGTTAATTTTTACTTATTTCACTGTATTTTATAGGTATTTCAGTCTTTGAAATAACTAATTGAGGGTATTTCACTAAATATTTGTAATTTTATCTAGTAAATTCTATTAGAATTCTTTTACTCAAACGTATTGTTCAAGGTATTTCTCTTCTTCTTAGTTCTCCTGTTTCGGAAAGCTAAGGTATTTCAATATTTCTTTTCTAAAATCTATTGTGGTTCTTGTATTTTTTGTTGTTTTGTTATTTTGTTACAAGCGCCAAAGGCGATTTTAGTGAAATTTTTTGAAATGGTTTAAAGTTGTGAATATGAATTTGATAACCGGATTAATTTCTTCCAGCCTTTATTATTTTTTTCTTCTTTAATTGTTATTAAATTTTTTTCTATCAAATTGTTTTTTACTACATTTCCTTTTCTTGCTGAAAGCCCAATTTTTTTATAAAGTTCAACTGTGCTATTGTTGTGTTCTGAATTTTTTAATAAATAATTCATGAACTTTTTTTCGTCTTCCTTTAAATATTTAAAAATTTCTTCTTTTGGTTTTATTTC
>CAYQDG010000027.1:5898-7490 GCA_964416245.1 Candidatus Woesearchaeota archaeon | reverse complement strand
AAAAGAACTTCTTCTGTTTTACTCAAATTAATCTTTTTTTCAGGTTCTTCTTCTATTTTTTCAATCTCTTGAATTTTTGGTTTTTCTTCTATTGAAATTTCCTGGGTTTCTTGGCTTTCGAAATCTGTATTTGGCCTTTCATAGATGAATTCCTTAAAAGATTTTTGTTCAACATTTTTATCTAATGATTCTACAACAGGATTTTCTATTTTTTCCTTAAATTTTGGATAATTTTTTTCTACATCATGCCCGTCTATTAAAGCTTGCATTCTTGAAGCTACTTTTTCATCTTCTATTGAATATTTTCTCAAATCAATAAAGGGAACATTAACTAAAAAAGGAGACGTGTGTCTTTCAGATAATTTTATGATTGCTTGACCTACAGGTAATTTAGAAAAAAAATCCTTTCTATCCTTTAATTGCATTAAAGAAGAAATGTCTTCTATATCTTCAGGAAGTTGTTGTTGAAATGCAATATGGCATGCAGAATTTCCTGTGACCGTATCTGAAAGTTTTGAAATATGTTGATCTAAACAAATTAAAGAAGTCCCATATTCTCTCATTTCTCTGTAAACCATATCTGTTACCGATTCTGAAACAAAATGGGTTTTATTTTTCAAAAAAACATTATGTGCCTCATCGACCAAAATTGCATGATTAAAATTATCCTCAATATTATTTTGTTTTGCTTTTTTGTGTTTGTAAATGTATGTTAAAATAAATTCGCAAAAGAATTTCTTTTCAATATTAGACAAAGAATTTAATTCAAAAATTGCTTTTTTATTAAATAAGTCTTCTACCGAAACTGCTTTTTTTCCATCATAATTTACAACTTTTCCAAAATCTCCGAAAGTCAAAACAGTTGCAACCCTTAAAGCACTTTCATACCAACCAGTTTCTCTTCCTTTTGCATCTCTTGCTTTTTGTTCCAGCATTTTTTTAACATGTTGCCAGTTAGGATAATGTTTTCCCCCATTATAAACTCCCCAACCTTCAAATAATTCGTCTAATGTTTCCAAAATTATTTTGTGAACTCCAAAAGAAACCATAAAACTTTCAGTTAAAAGATCACATAAAGTATTTATCCATTCTTTTGGTGAAACACCTTCAGGAGGTCGATTAATATTTGTTTTGAATGAATTAGCAATTTTATCATTTCCTACTGTAAAAGTCATCAGAGAGTTATCTATTCCCATAAGGGGCCTAAATGATTTTTTCCAATCAAAAACTAAAAAAGGTTTATCTTTTTTTATGAAAGATTTTAAAATATTAAAAGCAAAAGTTGTTTTTCCAGATCCCGACATTCCCGTGACACAAACATGTCTTGGCCAATCTTGTTCCCTTAATCCGAATGGAAACAATTCCTTATTTGAATAATTTACATTTGCTAAAGAATATTCTCCTTCGACATCAACTTTCTTTGGGGGCTCCAATAAAACATTTTTATCTAAAAGTTTGTTGAGGTGTTTTTGATATAACCCTGTTAAAATTTGGAGTATTTCATTTTTTTCTTCCATTGAATCTGCAATAGTATAACGCATGTAAATATCATCTATTTTACTTCCAAGTATGGG
Source organism: Candidatus Woesearchaeota archaeon (assembly GCA_964416245.1). Lineage (GTDB taxonomy): Archaea > Nanobdellota > Nanobdellia > Pacearchaeales > GW2011-AR1 > GW2011-AR1. Next base: position 5,916 of record CAYQDG010000027.1, on the reverse strand, counting down.
TTTCAACTTCGTTGCTAA
>CAYQDG010000027.1:2693-5798 GCA_964416245.1 Candidatus Woesearchaeota archaeon | reverse complement strand
AGTTTTCCTCCATCAATTTGTTTAATGTTTTGATTCTTTCTTCTTTTTCGTTTAATTCTCTTTCATATTCTCTTAATTCTTTTTTCAATAAAGCTATATCTTTCCAACAACTTATCTTTTCATTTAATTGTAATTCTGAAACTTCTATTTTTTTGTGTCTTAAATCATTCTTTTCTTTCGTGATATCTGCTCCACCAATTTGAACTTTTTCATTTTCTTTCAAATATCCTTCAATTTCATTTTTCAAAGATTCTCCTTCAGAAATTATTCCTTTACTAAGATTTTCCCTGCCCCGAACCATTTCGTGTATTTCATTTATTGATTTTTTCAATGCTTCAATTTTGTCTTTTCCAACTTCAAAAAAATCTTTTTTGTTGGTTATTTCAGGTATTCCATTCTGTAAAAAGGATTTTTCTTGCAAATTAAATTGTTCTTTTTCCATGATTTTATTACTCTAAAGTTACTTATAAATCTTTCCATGGTGTCGTTACTTTATAGTAAAACGTTTTTTGATTTATCTGGAATTATTACTTAATTTTTTGAATTGCGTTTAGAAAGGAAATTCTTAAAAATGCTTCAAACTCATAATTAGTATGCAAGTATGCCGGAGTGGTCAGATTGATGCTTTGCATCTTCACCGGACGAAGCCGACGCAGTCGCTTTATCCGAACGGTCCCCGTTTGACCTTAAACGAACGGAATTTATGCAAGTATGCCGGAGTGGTCAAACGGGACGGACTCAAGATCCGTTAGCTTATGCTTACCTAGGTTCGAATCCTAGTACTTGCATGCAAACTTTTATAAACTAAACAAAGTTCAAACTTTTATCCTGCGAGTAAATCGCGAATAGCGGGAATACATTTATTCTCGTAAAATAAAAATTAATTTGAAAAATGAAATCAAAAAATCAAATCGAAAAACAGTTGAAAAAGAAAACTGATCCTATTTTAGTTCAAACAGTTATTTTAGCAAAAAAAAATCCAGCTTGGATTGATATTGCTTCTATTTTAACTGGGCCTAGAAGAAAAAGAAAAAATGTTAATTTGTCTGAAATTTCAAAAATTGAAGCTAAAACAATTGTAGTTCCAGGAAAAATTTTGAGTCAAGGAGATATTAATAAAAAGGTTCGAGTAGTTGCATTGAATTTTTCAGAAAAAGCCAAAGAAAAATTGTTAAATGCTGGATGCGAGATTGTTTTATTAAAAGATGAAATTCAAAAGAATAAAGATGCAAAGGATGTGAAAATATTAAAATGATTGTTGTTGATGGAAAAGGTGCTGTTTTAGGAAGATTAGCTAGTTTTGTTGCTAAAGAAACGTTAAAAGGTAAAGAAATTAGTATAATAAATTGTAACCAAGTTATAATCACTGGAAACAAAAGAATGATTGAAAAGGAATTCACGGAAAAAAGATCAAGAATAGGTTCTTCTCAAAAAGGGCCAAAACACCATGCAAATAGTGAAAAAATAGTAAAAAGAACTATCCGAGGAATGCTTCCAAACCACCGAGAAGGAAGAGGAAAAGAAGCCCTCAAAAAAATTAAATGTTATGTTGGAATCCCAAAAGAGCTGGGAGAAATTAAACCAATTACTCTAAAAACTGGAAGAAAAATGAAAACTTCCGAAGTTAGAGAATTTACTAGAAGATAAAATGGCAGGAATAGAAACAAAATATAAAAAAGTGTATGCTTCTGGAAAAAGAAAATCTGCGATAGCAAGAGCATTAATTACAACTGGAAAAGGAAAAGTTACTTTCAATGGAAAAAGCCACAAAATATTGCATCTTTTTGATAGATTAAAATTGGAAGAGCCATTAAGGATTGCTGAAAAAGTTTTAGGAAAAACAGAATTCGATGTTGAAATCCTTGTTAAGGGTGGAGGAGAAAAAGGACAAATAGATGCAGGAAGGCTTGCGATGGCTAAAGGAATTGTTGAATTTACACAATCTGAAGAATTGAGGAATGCTTACACCAATTACGATAGAAATCTTTTAGTTGCCGATGTTAGACGTAAAGAAACCTACAAACCAGGTGATTCTAAAGCAAGATCTAAAAGACAAGCTTCAAAGAGATAAGTTTTCTTTGTCGGAAATTTAATAAACAAACGCAGTTTATAAAAAATATGAAACAAAGTAAAAATTTTCTAGAAATTTGGATGAGAATACCAATCTGCATTGTTTCAGGAATTATTTTATATGTTTGGGGATATTTAATTTATTTGTTCGCAATTATAAATTTTGTTTATGGAATCTTTACTGGAAAAAGATTGCAAGAAATAGCCGAATTATCTGAAGTTTGGAATACTCAAATGTACTCTTTTTTGAGATATAATACTTTTGTAACAAATCAAAGGCCATTCCCTTTTGAAAATTTAAAAAAAAGCATTAGTGTATTCAAATAACAAAAAAACTTATAAAATAACTCCCTTGGATAACTAGATGGGAAAAATAAGATGTCTAGACAATATTAAAAAATTAACAGAATTTCATAATTTGCAAAAGGATGAATTTATTTTGATTCGAGGAAAGATTGAAAAAATTTTAGAAGTAAAAGAAGAAAAATTTTTAACTACACTTAAAACAATTAAAACAGAACAAGGAGAAATGAATCTTCGTGGAAATTATATAATTGAATCACAATATAATTTTTATAAAGAAGAAGATTTCTTGGTGAGGGAACCTTCAAAAATTATTTTTAAAAAAGTGGAAGAAAAGTATTACAATAATTTAGAAAAAACCCTAACCAATTCTTTTTATTCCCATTCTTTCTAATTTATCTTGAACATGATTGAAAAGCATTGAAGAAATTAACGGTTGATGTTTTCCTTGATGTAATTCTCCATTAAACTTTATTTTTCCAATATAAGTAAAATTTGTAAGAATTTTTTTTATTCCATTTATTGAAAATCCATATTTTTTTGCAAGTTTGTTTAAACTTATTTTATTGTTTTGAAAATCAAGAAAAATGTTTTCAACAACCTCTTTATTTTCTGCGGGAATTAATTTTCCATCACGTATGTTGTAACCAAATGCAGCTCTACTCATCACGTTTCCCGATTGAGCTTTTTTTAACATTCCTTGTTTTTTAGAATCTAATTTTGATTTTAATT
>CAYQDG010000027.1:0-2593 GCA_964416245.1 Candidatus Woesearchaeota archaeon | reverse complement strand
CAATGGACTTCTTTTTTTATCATCGCTTTTTCTGCAGCATTTTTTACAATTTTTTGCAAATTTCTAGAGGACATTTGTTTATTATTTCTTCCAGGAAAAAGATAAGTTTGATTAAATTGTTTTTGTTTTTCAACATGTTTTTTTAATTTTACAGCCAAAAAATTTGGAATATTAAAAATCCTATCCTTTCTTCCTTTTCCTTGCCTAATGTAACCCACTTTTTCTTCAAAATCTAAATCTTCTACTTTCATACGGGTTAATTCTGATACTCTCATCCCTGCTGCATACATTAAAGTTATCATCAATTTTGATTTTTTGTTGTTTAAATTTTTGAACAAATTTATTACTTCTTGTTTTGTTAAGACTGTTGGGATTCTTTTTTCCCTTTTGGGTCTTTTTATTGCTGCAGTTGGATCTTTTTTTAAAATTGAAGTGAAAGAATATTTAATTGCTGCCAAAAACATTATTGTCGAGATTGCTGCTCTTTCAGAAAAGTTTTCTGCAACATATAGTTTTACATCATCTTCACTTATTTCTCCTGGATTTTTTTTAATAAAATCAAAAAAATTAGAATTTAATTTTGTATAATTTTTTATGGTATGTTCTGAAGATTTTGTGATTTTTAACTCCACTTCAAGTTTTTTTAGAAATTCTTTTTTGTTCATACCTTAATCCCAAATTCTTTGAGTTGTTCTTTGGTTTTTTTATTGTCGTGATATAAAATAGTGTTCATCCCCAAATTGTGTGCCGGGAAAATATTCCAAGCTTGATTGTCAATAAAAATTGTTTCTTCAGGTTCTACTTTTAATTTTTTTAGGGTTAAATCATAAATAGAAATGTTTGGTTTTCTCATTCCAATATCACAACTTGTAACCACAACATCAAATAGCTTTGTATCTTTTTTTGGCATAAGCGCCTCTTTTGATAAATGCCATTGATCAGAAAGGATTGCAATTTTATATCCTTGTTTTTTTAATTTTTTTGCTATATTATATAGTCCAATGTTTTTATTAAATTTTTTCTTATAAGCCTTTGTATATAATTTTTCAAGCTTGAGCTTTGGGTAATTTAAATTTAAAGAAAGTACTGAAAGCAAGGTTTGTTTTGTTATCTGGCCCTCTATTGATTTTACATAATGTGAATCTATTGCATCAAAATATTGATCCAAAGAAATCTTTAATTTTTTTGCAATCATCTGGTGAACCCCTGAGGTATGTACATCTTTTTTTGAAATTCTTGCCCTCCCTCCAATTTGTAAAACTCCTCCAATATCAAAAATAATTGCTTTTATTGGTTTTGGATTTGGAAATTCAACCGAAGGATGTTTTTTCTCAGAATTCTTACTATTATTTTTGCACCTCATAGAAAGATTATGCGAACTAAAGTTTTTATATTTTTTGTTTGACTTTTTAGATCTGTTTAATCTATTTTAAAACATTTTTTACTATTTTGTTTATTTATAAAAAAAGTTTTGATTTATAATAATTCAATAAAATTCAGAAAAACAAAGTTTACTTCTTTGATTTTTTATTTATCTTAAAGAGTTCTTTTTGGTTAATATACATTATAATAACTGCTCCAATTATAAAGAGCCAATCTACAAAAAAAGTCAAAGCTAAAAAGCCCAATGCAAGAATTGACAATAAAATCACTTTTTTATTCATACTTAAAAAAAGAAACCCGACTTTTTATGTATTTTGAAAAAAAGAAATAATATAAATTAAAAAAGCGTTTAGAAGGTATGGAAAAAAAAGTATTTGTTTGGGGGATTTTTCTACTATTAGTTCTTCCTTCTGTTTTTGCAGCAAATTTTACATACACAATTATTGGAAAAAAAACATTGGTTGAAATTGAACTTAATGAATCCGAAATTGAATTATTTAGTTTTCCAGAAGATTTTGAATATTCCGAAGAAAAAATTAAATATGTTAGCTCAAGTTTGATAGAAAAAACAAGCCAGGAATATTTCTTTATTGTCAAAGAAAAATTACATAAAGATTCATTGATTAAAGTGGTCTTACCTGAAGGATCAATTATTCAAGAAAGTTCCCTTTTATTTCCAAAAAACTATTCTCTTTTTACAAATGGAAAAAATATTATTTTAACCTGGAAAAATCCTGGAGAAAAAGAGATTATAATCCAATATTCTTTTCCCAATAAAGTAAATTTATTATTTTATTTATTACTTGGTTTGGTTGTTCTTTTATTTATTTTTTATTTTTATTTTTTTAAAAAAAGTCAAAAAAAAGAAAAATACACTCAAAATTTATTTAAAGAAGAAAAGAAAATAATGAAATATTTGTTAAATAAAAAGCAAGGTTGGACAAAGGAAATATCTAGAGATTTAAATATTCCGAAAGTTAGATTAAGTAGAAAAATAAGAAAATTAGAAGAAAAAGGACTCATTGAAAAAATTCCTTATGGAAATGAAAATAAAATAAAATTGAAATAAGCTTGTTTCGTCTTGTTTCAAGAACCTATTATAAAGTTCTATTGTTTACTTTTTTCATGCAATTGATAAAAGGAAAAAGGAGGAAGGAATGAAATGAAAAAAACAGGAATAATTTTCTTGATGGTTTTTCTGGTTTTGGGA
>CAYQDG010000026.1:11022-11108 GCA_964416245.1 Candidatus Woesearchaeota archaeon | reverse complement strand
AGCGGCTGCCTTGTAAGCAGTAGGTCGGGGGTTCGAATCCCTCTACAGGCTTTTTATTAGAACACACGGCCGTTGGTCGGGGCGAG
>CAYQDG010000026.1:5452-10922 GCA_964416245.1 Candidatus Woesearchaeota archaeon | reverse complement strand
AATTCATGCGTAAGCCAGAATTCATGGAATTCGAGTTGTTTCGAATCCCTCTACAGGCTTTTTATTAGAACACACGGCCGTTGGTCGGGGCGAGAATCTTCTGAATTTAATTCATGCGTAAGCCAGAATTCATGGAATTCGAGTTGTTTCGAATCCCTCTACAAACTTTTTTCAGTCTTCCCTATTTTCCTTTCTTCTCTTCCCCAAACCTATTTCTAAATAGAAAAAGCAATCCAAGAACAACAATAACAAAAATTATGAGTAAAAACCAATAATTTTCCTTCTTCAAATACTCAAATTCCTGTTCAAAATAATCTTCAACATCAACATTATATAATGTTCTCAAAACCAAAGTGTATTTCCCAGGATTAATTTCTAAATTTTCAAAATTTTCAAAAACAACTTTTTCAGTTTCAACTACTTCACTTCGATATTTTCTATAAACTTCTTCTCCTTGATTGTCATAGATAAAAAAAGTCAAATTTACAGGAGTTGTTTCATTTCCAAAATTTTCAAAAACGACTCTTGCACCAAAATCATCTAAATTATAAAATGAAGAAGAATATAATTCCATCCGAATATCAAAAAGTTGCCTTAAAGAATAAAGAAAACCACTTAATTTTTTTATCACAAATTTCTCTGAAAAAGTTATTTCTTCTTCCCCAAAAATCACCTCTAAAACAAAAACATAATTTCCAGGAAGCAAATCCAATTCGTGTACCTTCCTTGTATCTAAATCTTTTTCAAAAACTTCACTCTCACGAACTAAAATTTTCTCCTCATCAGAACAAATTAAATTATTATCGACGTCAAAAATAAAATACTTAAGATCAACAAAAACATCAAAATCTTTTTCTTTTTCAAAACTAATAAAATAATCAACATCCCAAAGACGATAAAAAGGCCCTTCTCCTATCCAAAAACTAACATTCATTTCCGGAGAAACCACCTGAAAAGAAGGATCTTCTTTCAAAACACCTGTTAATGGGGCATAACCTGTGATTAAACTTTTGCCAAAAAAAGAGCTTGAAAAGATAAAAAGAAAAAACAATACCCATAGTAGAATAAAACCTTGCCAAAACTTCATTTTTTCCCCCTTAAAAAATAAGCTTTAGCCATACCAACTTTTCTATATCCGACTTTCCTTCCACCCTCTAATTTTGCAAGAGCTATCCTAACAAAAGAACGAGAAAACCCAGTTAAATTAACAATTTCAGTAATTGTTAAATATTCTCGTCCCCCTAAAACAGAAATAATCTTATTTGATTTATCCTCATAAAAAACATTATTTATCATATAAAAATGAAATCAAAACTTTACTTAAAATAAAATACAAATATATTAGTCTTTCATTCTCCAATTATACTGACAAGATATTTTCTAGAAGATTTATTCTTTCTCGGACACGGCCCATCGAACTCTGCAAAAATAATCCTTTGATATTCTCCCATTTGCAATTCCCCTCGAAACAAAACTAAGGAAAGAGAAGGATTAGAACAAAACATTGCCTTCAAATGACTATGGCCATTAAGGGGTTCATTCTCTGGACAATCTTCTCTTTTATGAATATCATCATGACGATATTTTCCATGAACAAAAGGATATTCTTCATAAAGAGCAGACTTCAAATCATATTTGATTAATCTTTCTTCAAATTCATTTAAATAAATTCCAACAGTTGTATGCAAAGGCTGAATCAAAACATGACCCTCAAAAATCTTTGATTCCAAAACAGATTTTTTAATATTTGATGTGATATCAAAAAATTCAATTTCCTCCCCCGTATTCAACTTATAAGTTCTCAAATAAGTTTTCATAAATTTATACAAAAAAAGAAAACTTTAACATTAACTAAAAAAACAGGATAATAACTTTTGAAACAATTTACAAATAAAAGAAAAATAATACATTAAGATAAAAAATTTTATCCATTTTTTTAAAAAAAATACAATAATTTTGAAAAAAATATCCTTTTATGAAAAGGAGGGAGAGTTTAATAAACTTGTTTAAATCAGTAAGAATTGAAAGAACATTTCCCTCAATTTCACTAATAATTTTTGCATGTGCCTTAATGGGAAAAATAACAAAAGAAATATATCTTCTAACAATTTGTTTAGTTTTGCTTTATGCTCCAGGAGGAATTTTAAATGCACTCAAAGACGAAGATTACATTTTACCCAAATACTCAAAAATCGTTGTATACATTTTACCCTTAATTGCATTAATTATTTCCTTTGAAAATACAACACTTTTTTTGGCCTCAATTTCTTGGATAATTTTTGGATACATTTACAATGTATTTTCCAGAAAAATTTTATTCCTAGACAATACTTTAATTTGTATTACTCACCATTTCATCCCCGTATTTTTTTCTTTAATAATTTTAGGGGAAACAATAAAAAATTCTTTTTTCATTGGAACTTATATTTATTTAGTTTTTTGGTTTTTAGCGCCAATAAAAAATTTAAATGGAATTGAAAAAGACAAAAAACTAAAATACAAAACCCTTCCCGTAGTTTACAAGCAAGGAAAGAAGATAACTTTTATTTTATACTATGTTTCATTCATATTAATGATTCCTGCATATTTTATTTTTGAATTAAACGCCCTATATTTAGCACTATTATTTGCACTACTGCTTTTATTTTTAATAACAAAAAAAATAGAGAAAAGAAAAAATTATTCTGGAATGCTGAAAATAGCAAGACTAATAATTTCTTTATTCGGCTTTGCAATAACTATTTCAATCACAAAAAACATAAAACTAATAATTTTAGGTTCAACAATCATTTTTTTCTTTTTAGAAGAAACAATAAAAAAATTAATTAAATATCAAGAGATTTTTTCATAAACAAAATATTCCTTATTTCCCAAAGAATATATTTTATCAAAATCAAAAGAATAATTTCCTTCATAAAAATAATTTACAAAACCATTAATGAAAGATTTTAAAAAATATAGGCCAAATTCCGTAAAGATAGGATTCAAAAAATCAACAACAATATTTTTTTCTTTACGTCTAAAGTATATCTCTCCAAAACCTAAAGCAGAAATAATGTTTCTGAAAAATTTCATCTTTTTGTTTTTGTCTTCCAAGCCCTTAAACACTTCTTTACATAACTCAGAAACAAAATTTATAGTTGATTTTCTAAATAATTCTCCCTCTCCCCCATCAAAATAATTCTTACTTATGATTTCAACCAAACTTATTTCTGTAGGCAATAAACTATGTTTTCGAAAATAAAATTTTTTTTCTTCATCTACCTGAATTATTTTAAACTTTAACAAATCAGAAAAAGAATACAATGTAGAATGGATTTTATTTTCAGGAGGAAAATTTATTCTATATTTTGGATTGACTTTCAAAAATTCCAAATCAGGGACATATTTTTTTGGAAAATTTTTATTAACAATTATTTTTCCTTCATCTAAAAATTCATCATAAAATCCCCGAGCTTCAAAATTTTCGTTGGTAATAAAACTTATAACTCCCGCCATAATTCCTTCAATATAGGATAAATTTTGAGTTTTTCTACTTATTATATTGTTATTTCCCCAAAAAACATAATTTCCCTTTTTGATATCATAATTTAAATTCTTACAAAATCCCATTCCAATCATAGTAAACATTCCCTGAAAATATTTTAAAGCTAAATTAATTTTAAAAAAAGGAAAATCAACCAACCCATTAAATAAAAAATACCTTATTCCAAGATCTTTCCCCATTTTATACCACAATTCATTAGTTTTTTCTTCGCCCAATTTTTTTAAAGTATCAAAATACAAATTAACATAAAAATCTTCAAAACTATACACAATCCGCATATTGTGGGCTTCCTTGTTTAAATTATTAAAATTCCTACTTATAATCAAACCAGGTTTATCTAAAACTAAAATTTTTGGAAAAACAAACTTTTTAAAAAAATGTTTTTTTATATCCATTATTCCCCCTATTTTACTTATTCTTCAACTTCTATTCCTTTTTTTGTGATTTCATAACCTTTGCTTTCTTTGTATTGGCTAGTCCACCTCATCTTAGGAATAAAAATTCTTCTCTCAATAATTCCAATATCTAAATAATTTAATTTTATCAAACCATCTACCAAGTAAGGAATATTATAATCAAAATTCATTAAACCGCTCTCATGATTTTCCAAAACTAAAAGAACATTTAAATTATCCTCTCTTAAATATTGAAAAGAAGAATTAATTAATTTTCTAACATTCGTATTGAAATGTTCTTCTGAATTGCATTCAAGAGAATCAAAAAAACAATTAAAACTATCGACGACCAATCTTTGAATCTTCTTATCTTCATAAACTTTCTCCAAAATTTCCAAATTAATTTTTTCATATTCAGAATAATTAAAACATCGTATAACAATTAAACCTTTTTTTTCAAAATCATAAAATTCCTCTCCAAAAGAAAATCCTTTTATCATATTGTCTATATTTTTACGAGGCTCTTCCAAACAAACATAAACTCCCTTCTGACCTTTTCTTGCTCCAGCTAAAAGAAAATGAAGAGCAAAAATAGATTTACCCACCCCAGGAGGCCCAGAAATTCCAACTACGCTACCTTTAGGAAAACCTCCCTCCATCATTTCATCAATTTCTTTTATTCCAATTCCTTCTCTTTTCATTTTATAGTTTAATTTTATCAACCATATAAATAAACACAATTCTTGAATCTGTATCTATTCTTTGACATTTAACCTTTTCATTAAAAGTTAAATTTTCTCTCAATTCCCTAGGAATTAAAAAATACTTGGTCGCTTCATTTGTCCCCCTTTGACTCAAATTTGTTTTGATTTCTGCAGCATCCTCAGAAAAAAGATGGATATTCTTTATATGCCCCTTTAATTTTAAAGACTCTTCATAACTCATTTGGACTTCCACAATTACCTTGTCATCCTTAGTTGTTTTAATTCCAATGATTGATCCCATCTTTTTTATTAATATCCCAAAGTTTAAAAAATGTACTTTTTTTCTTAATAAAGTAATCAAAACGTAAATATATAAATAATATTTAACTTAATGGATAAATATTGAAATAAAATATCAAAAAAGAGGAAAAACAACTTGGGACAAATAATTAATTCAAAATTGGCCGCAAACAAGAAAGTTATTTTAAAAATTGTCTTAGATCAAGATGAAATTTCCAATTTAAAAGGACATCTAAAAAACATACATGTTTTCAATTCAGATCTTTGCAACCATTCTTCACAAATAAATACCCGAGGAAATAATGGGGTTACAAAATATTTTAAAATACCTCTTAGCATAAGATCAAGAAAAAAACACTCAGGTAAATTAAATTATCAAAAAATAGAAACTCCTTCAAAAATATTCTACATTTATACTCTAGAAAAAGAAAAACAAGAAAATTCAGAAAACAAAAACAAAAAATAAACTAAATATTTCTAAACAAAAAACTCTGCGAAGTCACTGTGTGGACGAGCATCCGATT
>CAYQDG010000026.1:0-5352 GCA_964416245.1 Candidatus Woesearchaeota archaeon | reverse complement strand
TTATCGGGGTTGCCAAATTCACTTCAACTTAACAGCAGTACCATAAGCAACCATTCTGCGAAGTCACTGTGTGGACGAGCATCCGATTTTATCGGGGTTGCCAAATTCACTTCAACTTAACAGCAGTACCATAAGCAACCATTTCAGAAGCCCCATTCATAATCATTGAAGTTGAAAATCCCATGGCAATTATTGCATCAGCTCCCAATCCAATTGCTTCATTAATCATCCGATTATAAGCTTCATCTCTGGCATCATTTGCCATTTCAGTATAAGTTTTGATTTCTCCTCCAATAAAATTCTTAAAAGCAGCACCAATGTCTCGGGCAAAATTCCTCGAACGCACAGTACTCCCTTTAACAACTCCAAGAACTTCCTTTATATTCTTTCCAGGAATATCAAATCCAGTTGTTACAATAAATTTTTTATTTTTCATTTTCTTCCTCCTTTTTATTTAATTACTCTTTATTAATCCTTTTACTTGGATTTATTTCCTCAATTTTATCTTCATTTTTGTTCAATAAAATTATTGTTCCAAAAACTAAAATTAAAAGGCCAATAACTAAAAAGGCAAGAGCATCATCTCCTTTTGAAAATAAGAATCCAAAAAAAGCTAAAATGATTCCAAAAACTAAAATAAATAATCCCAAGGATTCTCTTTTTTCCATAATAAAAAAACAAAAAAATAATTAATAAACTTTACTAAAATCACCAACTTTCAATTTCTTCTCTAAAAACTTCAACCCAGTTTTCCACCGTATCCAAAACAATCTTACGAATCTTCTGTTTATCTTTAACTTTATAGGTAAATAAATATCCTCCTATGGATTGATTTATTTGTCCTCGGCTAACAAGATTTTTTTGGTGTAGTTTCTTAACGCTCCTCTGGATTGTAGATTTATCCAAATTCAAAGATTTTGAAAGTTCATCAGTAGTGAATTCTTTTTTATTTTTGATAAAAAAATTCAAAAGCCTAAATTCAGATTTGCTAAGTCCCAAACTACATTTGACAACCTCTCCAATATCAAATTTTTTACATGCAAAATCTATCATTTTACCCTTTACCTAAAATTTCATCAATTTTTCCTCGAAGTTGGTCTTCACCCATAAATCCTACAATTCTTCCAATCTCTTTTTGATCTTTTAAAAGAACCAATGCAGGAATGCCTTGAATTCCAAATTTCATTGCAAGTCCTTCTTCAGATTGAGTATCAAGTTTCATAAATTTTAATTTTCCCTCGTACTCTTCACTTAGACCAGCAAAAACTGGCTTCATCATCTGACAAGGCCCACACCAATCTGCATAAAAATCAATAATAATTGGAAGCTCTGAATTTATAACTTCTTCTTCAAAATTGTCTAAAGTCAAATCTTTAACTGTCATTTTATTTCCTCATATTTAATTACTGTAAAATATTCACAGTACTTTATAAATGCTATCAAGAACTGTCGGATAAAACTAAATTTTTGCACAACTATTTATCCATTCCTTCTGCAACCCCATCTTCTAAAAAAATCTTAGAAATAGGCTTAGGTAAGTTTGCAAACTGACCAACTTCAAAAGGACCATATTTTTCTCCATCAGAAGCCAAAAATTCATCCACTTCTTCCAAAAAAACAACTAATTCATTATTTTGTGTTCCATCTTCTTGTGCACCATTCAATAATTCATTTAATCTTTTATCAGATCCTTCAATACATCTCATCAACTCTTCAAAAAGTCCTTTTTCAATCAAAAGCATATTATCAAAATCCTGCTTGCTAATTCCTGTTTCTGATGCAATCAATACTAAATTCAAAATCTTTTTCCGCCTACGCCTCAATAATTCTTGAAACAAAGTAATTGCATTTTCTAATTGCTTTTTTGTTTTCAATAAAACATCCGAAAAAACATCTCCTTCTTTAGATGCAGCTTCTCTTTTTTCTTTCATATATTTTGCAACATCTTTAACAAAACTTTTCGAAATTGGTTGCAAACTTTCAGAATATCTTTCTTTTTTTGCAGCCTCATAAATATCCTTGTATGTTATCATAAACAAAAAAAAGCAAATCCCCTTTTAATTATTATTGTCCTACTAAAAGATAAAAACAAAATTAAGAAATATTAAAAATGCACTTAACTTAACTATTTCATGAAAAAGGTGATGTTAGTAATTAGGGATGGTTGGGGATATAAAAAATCTAAAAAAGATAATGCCCTAGCAAATTCAAAAACTCCATACACGGATTTTTTGATGAAAGAATACCCAAATATTCTGCTTGAAGCACATGATGGTGCAGTTGGACTCCCAAAAAAGTATCAAGGGAATTCCGAAGTAGGCCATATGACTTTGGGTTCAGGAAGAATAATAGAACAATCACTAATAAGAATTAATAAATCCATAAAAAACAAATCTTTTTTCAAAAACAAAGCATTTTTAGATGCTATTTCAAATGCAAAACAAAAAAAATCAAAACTCCACATAATTGGTTTAATTCAAGAAGAAGGAGTTCATGCTCATTTAGACCACCTATTTGCACTTTTGGATTTATCTAAACAAGAAAATTTTTACGATGTAATTCTCCATTTAATAACAGATGGTAGAGATTCTCCTGTAAATAAAGGAATAAAATACCTCAAAAAAATAAAGAAAAAAATAAAAAAAATAGGATTTGGAAAAATTCAAACAATTTCTGGAAGATATTATGCAATGGACAGGGATAAAAGATGGAACAGAACAAAAAAGGCTTATGAAGCAATTGCTCTTGGAAAATCGAAAATAAAATTCAAAGATGAAGAAAAAACAATTTTACAAAGTTATAATAAAAAAATAACCGATGAATTCATTATTCCGAGAGTAAAAGAAGGTTATGATGGGATAAAAGATAAAGACTCTGTGATTTTTTATAATTATAGGACAGATAGAGCAAGACAACTAACAAGAGCATTATCTGATACAAATTTCAAACATTTCAAAAGAAAAAAAATAAATGCTTTCTATGTTTCAATGACAGAGTACTATAAACCAATAAAAACTAAAGTAGCATTTTATGAACCACTAATAAAAAATAATCTCGGGCAAATTATCTCAAAAAATAAATTAAAACAATTAAGAATTTCTGAAACAGAAAAATATGCACATGTAACTTTTTTCTTTAATTCGCAAATAGAAAAACCCAATAAAGGTGAAGACAGAATTATCATTCCCTCCCCAAAAGTTGCAACCTATGATAAAAAACCCGAAATGTCAGTATACAAAATCTCTGAAACTTTAAAAAAAGAAATAAAAAAAGAAAAATATAATTTAATAGTAACCAATTTAGTGAATGGGGACATGGTGGGACACACCGCCAATGTTCCAGCAATAAAAAAAGCCTGTGAAGCTGTAGACAAAGCCCTTAAAGAAATTGTGAAGGAAGGATTGAAAAAAAACTATGATATTTTAATTTGTGCAGACCATGGAAATGCAGAAGACCAAAGCCCTGGATGGGAAACATCTCATACAATGAATCCAATCCCACTAATTTTAGTTTCTAAAAAAGAAAAACTAATGAATTCAAAATTAAAGAAAAATAAAGGATTGCAAGATATTGCTCCAACAATACTAGATTTATTTAACATAAAAAAACCAAAAGAAATGACTGGAAATAGTTTAATTAAATAAACAATGCAATTGAACCAATAAACAACATCAACAAAAAAACTCCCAGAATAATTTTACCAAATTTCTTATTTCCTAAAAAATAAATCATTCCTGCTTTAACGAGTGTATTAGATACTGTAGCCAAAAAAATCGCAGTCGTGGCAACAAAATTTGAAATTCCTCCAGTTTTACTCAAACTAGCCATAGACAAAGTTATTGCATCAACATCTGCAAGACCAGAAAGAATACTTGTCGCATAAATTCCAACCTTTCCAAAAATCAATTGAGTGATTTTTGACACTAGCAAAACCAATAAAAAAAGAAGCCCAAACTTTAAAGCAGGTTTTAATGCAAAAGGTTGCTCGATTTCAATTTCTTTGGCTTTTTTCTTGCCACCTTTTTTTCTTTTATAAAAAATAAAAGCTATTCCTAACCCTGTAATAGCCATAGAAATCATTGGAAAAAATAATCCTTTCAATAAAGAACTATTAACAACTGCAACTTCAAAAATAACTCGAACAAACATAATTGAAGCAGCAATTATTGTGGCCAAAATAAAAGGAGAAAAAACTTTTTGTTTTTTACTCTCCCCAGCCATTGATAAAGTAACTGCAGTAGAAGAAACCAATCCTCCAACAAAACCCAAAACCCCATATCCTTTTTTGGATCCAACCATCTTAACTAAAAAATAACCGACAAAATTAATTGCTGCAATAAAAACTACCATTAACCAAATGTGATAAAAATTAAAAACATTTAATTGTGATAAAAAAGAAACATCAACATTTAATCCAACCAACAAATCTCCCAAACCCGGAACATCCAAAGGAGAATAATTTTTATTAGGCAAAATTGGTAAAACCACTAAAGAAATCAATGCAAATTTAACAACTGCATAAAGTTCTTTTCCTTTCATTTTTTTTGCAATTTTATGTAACCTTTCCTTAAACGTTAAAAAAGCCGCAATCAAAATTCCAAAAATAACAGCCAATTGAACATAACCTGTAACACACATAACTCCCAAAATATAACTCATAATTGCACTAATTTCTGTAGTTGCAGAAGTTATATTATCATGAATATATGTTAACACATAAGAAATCAAAGTCAATAAAAAAACACCCGCAAAACCAATAATCACCAATAAAGAATCGACTGTTCCCCCCAAATATCCCAAAATAGCACCAAAAAAAATAATCAAAATAAAAGTTCTAAATCCTGCAAATTTTTTGAGATGTTCTTTTTGCTGAGTATATTCCCTTTGTAGACCTATAAGGGCACCTAGAAAAATTGCAACAGCAAAATTGAACACCTCCATAAAGAAATATAATAAAAAAACTATTTAAACGTTTAGAATAAAAATTTTACCTCACTTCATTTAGAAATTACTGATTAAAACTTTAGAACGTGGTTCTCAAAATTTTATTAAAATAGATAATGAAAAAAAAATATTATTTTAAAATATGCTCTAAATCTTCATGTATTGCCAAGGGGTATTAATTTAATTTATTAATTTTTGCGAAGCAAACAAATTTCTCAAAGATTCTCATCCCAAAAACCTTAAAACCTATTTCCCCTAAATAATTCTATGTTTGGAAAATTAAAAAACAAATTAAAAGACTGGGTAAAAAAAGTTTCCCATGTAGAAGAAGAAGGAGAAGAAATCCAAGAAGAAATAATTGAAAAGCCAAAAAAAGAAACAAAGAAAAAAGAAGAAGAAAAAACTCCG
>CAYQDG010000025.1:0-11108 GCA_964416245.1 Candidatus Woesearchaeota archaeon | reverse complement strand
ACAGTTTCTGAAGAAAAAGCTTTAGAAGAAAGTAAAAATGCTGAAAAAGCTAGTGAAAAAATGATTGATAAAGAAAAAGAAAAGGAAGAAAAAGTTGAAGCGGATGCTGATAAAGAAAAAGCTAAAAAGTTTGAAGAAAAGGAAGAGAAAGAAAAAGAAGAAAAAGAAAAACCTCGAAGAAGAAGAGGAGAATTAACTACTGAAGAAATTATTTCAGCTTGGAATCCAAAAACAAAATTAGGTAAAGATGTTAAAGATGGTAAAATCAAAAACATTGATGAAATTTTACTTGAAAATAAAAAAATATTGGAACCAGAAATTGTTAATAAATTGATTAATGTTAAATCTGATTTGATTTCAATGGGACAAGCAAAAGGTAAATTTGGAGGAGGAAAAAGAAGAGCTTGGAGACAAACACAAAGAATTACTAGAGAAGGGGGAGTTTTAACTTTTTCAGCTATGGCAATTGTTGGAGATGAAAATGGACATGTTGGCTTGGGAACAGGAAAGTCGAATGAAACTTTACCTGCAAGAGATAAATCTACAAGAAAGGCAAAACTTAATTTGATTAAAGTTAAAAGAGGTTGCTCTGCATTTGATTGTTCATGTGATGAGCCTCATTCAATCCCCTTTGAAGTTGAAGGAAAATCTGGAAGTGTTACAGTTAAATTAATTCCAGCTCCACAAGGTACTGGTCTTGTTGTTGCAAACGAATTGAAAAAAATTTTAAAAATGGCAGGAATTAAAGATGTTTATTCTCAAACTTTTGGTAAAGTTAGAACTACATTTAACACGGTAAAAGCTTGTTTAAATGCATTGGAAAAAACAACGAGGGAGGATAAAAAATGATTTGTGTTATTAGAATCAAAGGACAGGTTGGATTAAATAAAGATGTTAAAGAAACATTGAATAGATTAAAAATTAGGAGAAAATTTGCTGCAAGAGTTTTTGAAAACCCTAGTGCTGTGGAAATTGGAATGATTAATAGAGTTAGAAATTTTGTTTCTTTTGGAGAAATTTCTACTGAAACTCATAAAAAATTAATTGATGCTAGAGGACAAATGCAGAAGAATAAATCTTCTACGTCGCCCTCGAAAGAATCGAGAACGAAAGACAACGAAGGTAAATTGAAGCCTTTTTTTAGATTGCACCCCCCAAGAGGTGGAGCAAATATGAAATTACATTATCCTAAAGGAGTTTTAGGAGAAAATAAAAAAATGGATGAATTAATCCAAAAAATGTTATAAAATGAAAGTTGTAAAAAGAAAAAAATCGTCTAGATATAAGGGAAGAGGAATGGGAACAGCTGGAACTGGAGCAAGAAAAAACAAGAGAGGATCTGGTTGTCGAGGAGGAAAAGGGATGAGTGGAACTGGAAAGAGAGCAGACCATAAAAAAACCTTGATTCAAAAAATGTATGGACACAAATATTTTGGAAAACAAGGAATTACAAGAGGAAATAACAAAAGAGATATTAGACAGAGAATTAATATTGGGGAAATACAAAATAATTTAGAAAGATATGGGAAAAAAGGAAAAGAAGGATACGAAATTCTTTTAAAAAATTATAAAATTCTTGGGAATGGAGAAGTTAAAGATAAGTTAATTATAACTTGTTTGGAAGCTTCTAAATCAGCTATTGAAAAAATTGAAAAAGCTGGGGGAAAAGTTGTTGTAAAAGAAAAGAAAATCATTGACACTCCAAAAGTTACTTTCAATCAGAAAGAGTAATTTGACTACAATAATTCTTTTATAATAAATTTAACCAAATTATTTATGTTAACTTTCAATAAAGAAGATTATTATTCAAACATTCCTGTTTTGGAAAAACATGCTTTAAAAAATTCTAAAGATAAAAATTTAGAAAATTGTCTTGTTTTAATTCATCCCTATCATTGTGAATTGACTGGGGAATATACATCTAAAATTCAAGAATTTAGTCAATATAAAAATAGATTAAAAAAAATATTTAATTCTAAAAAAGATATTTCTTTGATATTGTTTGAGGAACCAGAGAATTATTTTAGATTTACATATAATTTAGTTGAAAAGAATTTTTTTGACAAAGTTATTTTTACAAATGGTTCTTCTGGTGAACCTTATAGAAACAATGAAATTGATTATTTTGAAAATAAAAACATTTTTGCAGGGGGAATGTATAATGGGTTATGTCTTTCTCGAGCAATTACTGAAATAAAGAAAAAAGTTCCTATTGAAAAAATATTTCCTATAAGAGAAATTTGCTTGAATAATTGGTTTAGGATGAAACAGCAAGGAACAGTTTTTCCAAAGAAAATTTCTTTTTTGGAAGGTGAAGCTTTTAACACTATTAATTTTGAATCTTTCTCAGAATATTTTTTGGAATAATCCTAATACCAACAAGCTTTAAAAACTAATTTTCTATTATTTACTTATGGGTTTAAAGGAAATATTCAAGTTTATTCCGGAAGTTACAAGGCCGGAAGAAAAAAAACTTAGCTTTAATGTTAAACTTAAATGGACTTTGATAGTTCTTGCTGCATTTTTTATTTTAGCGAATATTCCTTTGTTTGGATTGAGCGTAAATGCTTTGAGTAGATTCGAATATTTGGCTATTATTATGGGTACTGATTTTGGTTCCATAATTTCCTTGGGAATCGGTCCAATTGTAATGGCTTCTATTATTTTGCAATTGTTAACTGGTGCAGAAATTATCCAAATTGATACTTCAACTGTTGAAGGAAAGAAATTTTTCCAAGGATTACAAAAACTATTGGTTATATTTTTCATTGTTTTTGAAGCAGTTGTTTATGTTTTGATGAATGGTCTTCAAGCTGCTCCAGGATTTACTGGAATTGTAATTCTTCAATTGATTTTGGGAGGCCTTGCAATTTATTTTATGAATGAACTTTGTGAAAAATGGGGATTTGGTTCAGGAGTTAGTTTATTTATTGCAGCAGGAGTTTCATGGAGATTATTTACTAGCGCATTTCAATTTATTGATACTCAAGGGGCTAATTGTCTAACTGATTTTTCTAATACTGCATGTTCAGGTAAAATATTAGTTTTGATTCAATCAATTATGAATCAATATCCAATAGAATTTTTATCTGCATTTGCTGCATTATTATCTACTGCGCTTATCTTTTTGTTAGTTGTTTGGGCTCAATCCCTGAAAGTGGAAATTCCTTTGTCTTATGGAAGAGTTAGAGGTTATGGAGTTAAATGGCCATTATCCTTCTTTTATGCTTCAGTAATTCCTGTTATTTTAGCCGCAGCTTTAACTGCAAATTTGCAACTATTTGGAGGATTATTTGAAAATTGGTTGGGCCACGCTACATGGTTAGGTCACTTTTCCAATGGTCAAGCAGTTTCAGGTTTATCTTTTTGGTTGGGAAGCACAAATATTTTAGAATTAGGAATTAGAGGAGGACTATTGCCAAGATATATTTTGCAAGCGTTCACCCACATATTATCTTTTACTTTCCTTTGTATGATTTTTAGCGTATTCTGGGTTAAATCTTCTGGAATGGATTCGAAATCTCAAGCAAAAAAAATTGCTTCTTCAGGTTTACAGGTTGCAGGATTTAGACAAGATATTAGAATATTAGAATCTATTTTAGATAGATATGTTATGCCCTTAACAATCATGGGTGGAGCCGCAATTGGATTATTGGCATCAGTTACTAATTTATTGGGAGCGCTTGTTTCAGGAACTGCTATTCTATTAGTAATTATGATTATGTTCCAATTCTATCAGAATATTGCGCAACAGCATATGACTGATATGAATCCGGCGATGAGAAAATTCATGGGAAGTGCTTAATTTTAAAAACCAAGTAAACATGTGATATTTATGGCGAAGAATAGGGAAGGAAGTTTCAGGATTATTGCAGTATTTTTCTTTTTGACAATGATAATTGCATTTAATTGGGAAAAATGGGATTGGCTTAGAGACGGAATTCATGCGGCATTGGATCCAAGTATTGGAGCATTATTGGATTGGAATCTAACTATTGGGATGATAATTGTTGTTTTTTTAATTTCTGTTATTGTTGTTGTTTTACAAAAATACACAACAAACCAAGAAGAACTAAAAAAAATAAAAAAAATTCAAAAGGAGTTGCAGAAAAAATCTAAAGAGAATAAGCATGATCCTAAGAAATCAATGGAAATCCAAAAAGAAATGATGAGCTTGATGCCAAAACAGATGAAGCTTGGAATGAGAACGATAGTTTATACAGGTATTCCCTTTGTTTTGCTTTTTAGATGGTTCTATGATTATTTTGCAGCCTTAGAAGAAGCTACTGGAGCCCCCGTAAGATTTTTTGGATTCCTTAGCTGGTTTTGGTTTTACTTAATATTTACAATGATTTTTTCAAGTATCTTGAAGAAAAAATTTGATGTGGTATAACCCTAAATTTTAAAAATAAACTTAATCTAAAACTAACATGAACCAAGAAGAATTAAACAAAAAATTCATGCAATTTGAACAACAGATAAAACAAATTCAAGAACAGCTTGGAGCAATTGAACAAGCTATTCTTGATATGAGTCAAATAAAGATGGGGCTCGATGAGATTAAAGGAAAAAAGGGAGAAGAAATAATGGCTCCAATTGGTCGGGGAGTTTTTATTAAAGCTAAACTTTTATCTGAGGAATTAACCGTGGATATTGGAGGAAAAAATTTTGTTGGAAAAAGTGTGGATGAAACTAAAAAATTAATTGAAGGACAAATTGAAAAATTAAAAGGAATTAAGGGTGAACTTGAAATGGAACTTGAAAAAATTAATCAAGAGATTACTGCAGTTATGATGGAACATGAGCAGAGCCAAAAAAAGTAACTGTTTTTGCATAACAATCTTTAAATTCTAATAAAAATATTTATTTTCATGAGATTGCCAAAATTAAAAGACATAGAATATTATGTTGATGTTAATTCAAGAAAGTTTAAAATCTCTTCAAGAGGTGTTCATTTTATTAAAACTCCAAATAATGAAAAAAAAGGCATTAGTGGAAAATTGATTCTTGAACAAGTTGTAGGTGAAAGAAGTGTTCCTGTTTGGAAAGGAAATTGGAAACAACCTTTAAAATTTGAAAAGGAAAAAAGAGATAAAACAAAGTTTCTTTATTCTGTTGAAGGAGCTCCAGATTTTGAAGTTGTTAATCCTGTAAAAATTGACTACAAAAATTTTTCAGAATTTTATCAAAATATTAAACATCTTGCAATGAAATATGATCGAAACTTTCCTTCAAAAGAAAATGCTGAATTATTTTTTAAAAAAGCGTTTGATTACTATAAAAGAATTTCAAATGAATATATGAGACCAATTTAATACTTCTTTATTTCTTTCAAGAATTTATTATAACTCATCAGGCCTAATTCTGTAACAATTCCTTTGAGATTTTTTCTTGGAATTAATTCAAATGCAGGGTTTCTTATTTTTATTTTTGATTTTTTTGGAATTTTTTTCCAGACTTCATGGAAGTCTCTTTCTTCTATTTTGACATGTTTTGAAGAATATTTCCAAGAGTCGGCTACAACATAAAGAGGAATTTTATTTATTTTGGCTAATTTTGCAAGCATTCCACTCCCAATTTTGTTTATCACACCTTCTTTTAGTAAAGCATCTGCCCCCACCATTATTTTTGAAACTGTTCTTGTTTTTTGTTTTCTTGAGAGAGCGATATCCATTGCGGAGTCAATGAACATTGTAACTTTGATGCCAGCTTTTCTTAATTCTCTTGCAGTTTTTCTTCCCTGAAACAATGGCCTTGTTTCTGTGTTGTAAACTTCGAAATTTTTCCCTTTTTTCTTTGCATAAATTAAAGCATTGGTTACATTTGTTGAATGGCAATGTGTGTAGATAACATCATCATATTCTATTAAATCGTAAACAATTTTATTTATTTTGTCTTGAGCATCGTCAAAGTGTTTTAAAAGAGCTTCATAGGTTTCTCCATCTTCTGCTCTATCTAAAACATTCATAAGCATTGGCTCTGTTGGACGAAGAGATTTTAATTTTTTCATTGAAGCTTTTGTTGGAATCAAATCATATGCATATAATGCTTTTTTTGCAATATTTCTTGCACCCTGGATTTTTATTTCTTTAATTCCTTCAGAAATATTTTGGAATTTTTTTTTCTTTTCTGCCTCTTTCATATTTAATTTAAGAAAAATGAGTTTTTAATTTTTATTGAAAAAGATTAGAAAAAACCCGGAGTTAGATAAACTTCCATTAATCCAGAGATGATTAAAATAATTATTGAAATGAATAACAAAATTACTACATTTTCTAAAATATGATAAAATCTTTTATCTTGGATTCCATGTCGCATTACTCCAATTCCTAAAATTCCTCCTGCCATTGCAGTTATGAAATATGCAGATATTTCTGGCAATCCATGAACCATATATCTTAAGATTCCCAAGGGTATTTGAGAAATTTTGTAGTTTGTGAAGACACCTATGGCGCTTGCAATTACAGTTGCATTCCAGGCAAGAATAAATATTGCTCCCGCTCCAAAAATTAAAGAAAAGATTAAAGTAAAAATCATTACATATACATTGTTTTCCAATATTGAAAGGAACCTCCCAATTTTAGTGACTGAACCTGTTGG
This sequence comes from Candidatus Woesearchaeota archaeon, assembly GCA_964416245.1. GTDB lineage: Archaea > Nanobdellota > Nanobdellia > Pacearchaeales > GW2011-AR1 > GW2011-AR1. The sequence continues at coordinate 4,508 of CAYQDG010000025.1, read as the reverse complement.
GGTTAACATGCTTCCAGAAGAATATTGTTGGACACAACCTTCTATATTCCCTGGGCTGTTTATTGCGCAATAGGTTTCAAGTTGTGCGTTTAACATTGAAGAATCTCCAATTACTAAAAACCAAAAAGAGAAAGCTATTACAAATCCAAGGAACAACCACATGAATGAATAAATTGCATCCTTGTGAACTCTCCAGACTTCCTTGAATCCTTCTATTTTTTCGTCTTGTTTTTCTTCTGTTTTAAGAGTATGGTATATGAAAGGCAAAGAGAACATAACACAAAAAGTGACTACAATTAATCCTGAATATTTCATTAACACTGGGTCAGAAGAAAAAAATAGGTAAGTTAACAACAAAGAAAGTGAACCATATAGTAATCCAATGAAAAACATTTTCCAGGGACCTTTTTCGGCTCTTCTTGGGTTGATAAGTGATTCTAACATGAAAGAGTAAAATTATTATATTTTTTAAAGTTATCTTGAAGTTAGGAGCCCATAAATTCAGAATTGTTAAAATAAATTTCAGGGAGTAGTTCGGAAATTTAAAATTAAATCGTTAAAATATATTTTCTGTATTCAATTAAATTTAAATAAGTTCATTCTTGTAAGAATATATGGATGACTTGACATTTTTGGGGGTACTTTTTGTTCCAATTGTTATGCTTGCTTTTTTGATTACTTTAGGAGTTTTACCTAAATGGATTCAAAAGGCAAAAAAAATTGGTCTTGTTTGGGATGATGTTCATAAATCTAAAAAGAGAGAGAAAGTTGCAGGTTCTGGAGGAATTCCTGTTTTGATTGGTTTTGTAATTGCTACTTTGTTGTATGTTGGAATTAAAACATTTGTTTTTGAAACTGATGCTAATTTAATTAAAATATTTGCAATTCTTACAACTGTTATTCTTGCTTCTTTTGTTGGTTTTATTGATGACATTATTGGTTGGAAATCTGGAGGCTTGACAAAGAAATCTCGTCTAGCTATGATGTTTTTTATTGCTATTCCTTTAATGGTTATTAATGCGGGGGAATCTACTGTTGCGGGAATTGAATTGGGCTTGTTTTATCCTTTGGTTTTGATTCCTTTGGCGGTTGTTGGGGCTGGAACGACCTTTAATTTTTTAGCAGGGTATAATGGACTTGAATCAAGCCAGGGAATTTTGGTTCTTGGAGCTTTATCTGTTGTTACCTTTATTACGGGTGATTGGTGGTTGAGCATGATTGCAGTTACAATGATTGCTTGTTTGTTGGCTCTTTGGTTTTTTAATAAAAATCCTGCGAAAATTTTTGTGGGAGATGTCATGACTTATACTGTTGGAGCGATGATTGCCTGTATTGCTATTCTGGGAAATATTGAAAAAATTGCGGTGTTTTTCTTTATTCCTTATATTCTTGAAGTTATCTTGAAAGCTAGAGGGAAATTTGAAAAACAAAGTTTTTCTAAGGTAGAAAAAGATGGAAGTTTGAGTCCATTGTATAAGAAAGTTTATGGTTTGGAACATGTGGCTGTTAGATTATTGAGATCGGTCAAAGGGAAGGCATATGAGTGGGAAGTTCCGATTGTGATTGGATTATTCCAATTGCTGGTTATTATTTTGGGATTTGTTTGGTTTTTTTAGAAGAAGTTATGTTTCTAAATAAAAAATTTATTTTATTGAATTAAAATTCAAAATATATCGGGCAAAAATTATCTGTCATACCGCCTCCCTACGCTCCCGGCACAAGAACCTCTCCCCGAGGCTCTGTGTGCATAAGGGATTGGAAGATTTTAAAAATAACTAAACTCAATAAATGGCTGTCCCACAGGCGATAATAGAAAATATTAATTCTGAATAGAGTAAAGTTATTTTTTTAGATTTGTAGACATGCAAAAAGTTTATATAGGTGTTACATTTTTGTAATATATGTTACAAATTTGTAGTACACAAAAAATTTTGAATTGTTTTTTTAGAGAACCAACCAGGAAGCATTCTTTGAAAGAAATATCAAAAAAATCAAAAATTGCTCATACTTCTGCTAAAAAAATTTTAAATGAATTGGTAAAAGAAAAAATAGTAATTCTTGAAAAAGAAATACGAGGAAAAAGAATTTTTCCCATTTATTTTGCTAACCTAGAAGGAGAGTATTATAAAAAATTGAAGAAAATTAATAATCTGAAAGAAATTATTGAAGGTAAATTGGTTGAAAAAATTGAAGATGAATTCATGCCAAAATCAATAGTTTTATTTGGATCATATTCTAAAGGAGAAGACATTGAAAGTTCTGATATTGATATTTTTGTTGAATCAGAGGGGAGTGAAATTGATTTGAAAAAATTTGAAAATAAGCTTTTTAGAAAAGTTAATCTTTATTTTGGGAATTTAAAAAAATTAAATAAAAATTTAAAGGAAAATATTCTTAATGGTATTGTACTTGAAGGATTTATAGAATTATGAAAAGAAAAATATCAATTGATAAACATCGTGCAGAGTCATTAAAAAAAATGGCAAGTATTAGTTTGAAAAGATTGAATTCGTTTAATAAAATGGAGTATCCTTCCCACACCTTGGATGATTATTATGATATTTTGCACCAATTAATGGATGCGGTCTCTTTACTAAATGGGATTAAGTTTTCTGGTAATTCTGCCCATAAAGAGTTAATTGATTGGGTTTCTACCTCTCTTGAATTTTCTGAATCTTGGAGAAATTTTTTACAAAAAATAAGAAATTATAGAAATAAAATTTCTTATGAGGGTTTTTTTGTTAAGCCTAATTTTATTAAACAAAATGATAAAAAAATATTAGAAATAATAAAAGAATTAGATAAGAAATTGGAGGAAAAATTAAATGCAATTCGTTGAAGAAATAAGAGAGGAAGAAAATTTTTTGAAGAATATTTTTAATCGTTTTAGGAGAAGGGATTTTTCTGGAACGACTGGTGAAGCTATGAAGAACAGTAGTTATCAATTGACGCAGAACTTAGTGTTTAAGATTGGAAGTTTGATTTTTACTATTATTATTGCTCGTTTGCTTTTGCCTGAAGCTATGGGGCTTTATAGTTTGGCTTTGTCGACCATTGTTCTTTTGGGAACTTTTAGTGATTTGGGAATTGGTCAGGCTATGATTACTTATGGTGCGAGATTTTTGGGAAAAAAGGATTTTGGGAAAACAAAAGGGTATGCAAAACAGTTGTTTAAATGGAAATTATTTTTGATTTCCTTGTCTTCTTTGGTTTTGATTACACTGAGTTATTTTATTGCCGAATATTATTATCAGAAACCTATTTTTTATGCAATTTTAGTTGGAGCAATTTATATTCCTGTTAATAGTTTGTTGGGTTTTATTGAAACTATGTTTAAGTCTGGAGAGAATTTCAAAGTTCCTTTGTTTAAGGAATTGATTGTTCAGATTTTAAGATTTGTTTTGGTTCCTTTGACTATTTTGTTGTTTTTGAGTTCTCAAATTTCTAAGGAAAATTTAGTTGTTGTGGCTATTGGTGCGGTTACTTTCTGTTATTTTATTGCACTTTTGTTTTTAGTTTTCAAGGCAAAGAAAAAATTATCTTTTTTGAAACACCAGAGAAAGGAATTGAGTGAAGGAGAGATTAAGGGCTTGAAAAAATTTATTTATCCTTTGAGTGCAACGGCTCTTGCGGGGATGTTTTTTGCTAATATTGATACTTTGATGTTGGGGCATTATGTTCAGAGTGAGTTTATTGCTTTTTACACGGCTGCATTTAGTTTAGCTGCGGGGGCTACTGCAATTATTAGTTTTATGTCTATTTCTTTGATGCCAATTTTTGCTAAAAAGACGGGGGTTGCTTTGGAGAACATTTTTAGAAAAAGTAGGAATATGGTTATTTTAATTTCTTTGTCTGCTGGAGTATTTACTTATTTTGTTGCTTATTATGTTATAAGAATTGTTTATGGAGTTGAATATTTGCCGGCCGTTTCTGTTTTGAAAATTTTTGCTATTATGATTGCTTTGATGCCGATTAGCGGATTGTTTAGAAGTTATTTTACAACGCAGAATAAGACTAAAGTTTTGGCTTGGTTAATTATTGGTTCTGCTGTTTTAAATATTGTTTTTAATTATTTTGGAATTAATTATGGAATGAGGATTTCTGGAGACATGGGAGGAGTTTATGGTGCATGTGTTGCGACTGTTCTTTCTCGTGTTCTTTATTTGACGGGGTTAGTTATTTTTAGGAAGAGGTGAAATTCATAAAAAAATGTTTTCTGGAAAATTTTATAAACTATAGTTATTCTATAGAATTATGGCATCTAGCATTCAATTAGGTCATAAAGTTAAGGAAACTTTGGCCAGTTATCGAACTTCTCCTAGACAAAGCTACGAAGATATAATTCTCCATTTAATTGCAGAGGTGGAGAAAAATAAAAGAAAAAAAGAGGAGTTGCTTATTGAAGGGTGTAAAGAAATGGCCGAAGAGAGTTTGAAAATTTGTAAAGAATGGGAACATTTGGATAGAGAGGTTGATTCTGATTTGGAATGGTAAAACAAATCAAAAGA
>CAYQDG010000024.1:10795-11611 GCA_964416245.1 Candidatus Woesearchaeota archaeon | reverse complement strand
AAAATTAAAATGGAAAAAAAAAAGAAATCTAAAAAGAAACAAGAAGAATTAATTCATATAAGGTTGGATTATCTTGAAGCTAGAAAAGGAAAAACTGAATTACTTTCATCCCAAATGAATCTACTAAAAATTATTCAAATAATAAACAAATACAAAGAATTACGAATGCAAGAACTAGAAAATAAAAAAAATATACAGTTAAAATTAAAACAAACCAACAACAATATTAAAAAATTGCAAAAACTTCTCCCAAAATACAAAATTCCGAAAATATTAGAAAGTGTCATGGAAAAAGAAGAAAATAAAGTTTTAGAAGATAAAAAAGAAATAAAAATAGAATCAAAAAATACTTTAGAGTCCCAAGTAAAAGAAATTCAAGAAAAATTAAAATCATTGCAAGAATAAAGATTTCTAAAAAACACACCACAATCTTTAAAAATAGAATTCATATAAAATAACCATGGGAAAAATCAAATCAAAACAAGTAAAAAGATCCTCTCAAGAATTAATAGGTTCAGGAATAAATTTTAGTGAGGATTTTGAAAAAAATAAAAAAATCTTAGGAAGTGAAATGCCATCAAAAAAAATGAGGAACAAAATGGCAGGATATTTAGCAAGATTTATGAGAAGAAAAAAAAGTGAAGCCGAAGCACTTAAAACAGAATAACTTCCAAAATACTTTTAAAATAAATTATTCTAATAACTCTATTCTGGCTCTGTAGCTCAGTTGATTAGAGCGCCGCTCTCATGAGGCGGAGGTCGAGAGTTTGAATCTCTTCAGAGCCATTTCTCGACCGTAGCCGAAAGGCGGAGTGA
>CAYQDG010000024.1:0-10695 GCA_964416245.1 Candidatus Woesearchaeota archaeon | reverse complement strand
AACATCTTTCAATGATTGAATAGAGAGTTTGAATCTCTTCAGAGCCATTTCTCGACCGTAGCCGAAAGGCGGAGTGAAATTATTGAAAGTGTATAAAAATTCAATATAAAAAACATCTTTCAATGATTGAATAGAGAGTTTGAATCTCTTCAGAGCCATTTCTCGATCATAGACAAAAAATATTCAAAAAAATAAATTACAATCCCAAAGAATAGCCATCTCCAATTTTTCTTGGAAGAATATGGAAATGTAAATGATTAACAACTTGTCCAGCAGGTTTAAAATTATTCTGAACTATATTAAAACCCTCTGCTCCAAAATCTTTTTTTAGAATTTCAAAAACCTTTTTCACAAAATAAATTAATTCTTCTCCCAAAAGAGGGTCAAAATCTAAAATATTCTCAAAATGTTTTTTTGGAATTATTAATGAATGGCCTTCAACTTTTGGATTAGCATCAAAAAAAGCCAAAAACAATTCATTCTCAAAAACTTTTTTTGAAGAAACTTCTCCCCCAACAATCTTACAAAAAATACACTCTTCCATTAAATGATAAAAATAAAAAAGTATATAAAATTAATGTAAAATAAAAACACAAAATAATAAAATAAACGATTAAAAGATTATTTCTTTTTTTTCTTCTTAATCGGCTTTTTACGAGAAACCTTTTTTTTCGCAATTTTTTTCTTCACTGCTTTTTTCTTATTTGCAGCTTTTTTCTTAACAGTTTTTTTCTTAGTTGCAGGTTTCTTTTTAACAACCTTTTTTTTCGCAACTTTTTTCTTTACTGCTTTTTTCTTTGCTGGTTTCTTTTTAACAGTTTTTTTCTTAGTTGCAGGTTTCTTTTTAACAACCTTTTTTTTCACAACTTTTTTCTTTACTGCTTTTTTCTTTGCTGGTTTCTTTTTAACAGTTTTTTTCTTTGTAACCATCGACAACACCTCCTTTTTATCATTTCGACGTCACCGAATTAAATCCGATTAAGTTCTAACACCGAACTGACAAAGAAATAAAGTAAAACTAGTTTAAATATTTTTTCGTAAAAACAAAATAAATTATCGTCGATAAAAATTTTCTTATTCACCCAATACTTTAATTAAAATTTTTTTGGACCTTTGACCATCAAATTCTCCGTAAAAAATTTCTTCCCAAGGACCTAATTCTAATTCCCAATTTTGAACAGAAATAACTGACTCTCTTCCCATAATGATTCTCCACAAATGTGCAAATCCATTATCTTCTCCAGTCTGATGATGGTTATACTCAAAATTTTTTGGAGCTAATTTTTCCAACCAATTTTCAAAATCTTTTATCAAACCTTGTTCATTATCATTAATAAAAACTGAAGAAGTTATATGCATCGAATTAATTAAAACTATCCCATCTTGAACTCCTGACTCTTTAATTGCTTGTTTAACTAAATCTGTGATTCTCAAAAAATCTATTCTCTTTTCAGTCTTAACTGTAACATGCTTTGAATAAACTACCATTTGAATAAGAAGCGGAGGGTGGGACTCGAACCCACGAAAAGCCGGGTTGCAGCCGACCGCAGTAGCCGCTGTGCCACCTCCGCGCATACAAAACCAATAATTACTACTTATTTAAAGATTATTATTTAACTAGAAAAATTCAAACCTTTCGCCTTCTTAATTAATCCTTTCCTATCATCGGGAATATCTTGTTTTTTTGCAAAATTCATATAGTTTTTAACTTTTTTTATTTTTTTATTTAAAGACAAAGATTTATTTGTATGTGGGCCTCCAACACATCCTCCTTGACAAAATAAGCAATCTAAAAATTTAATTTTTTTATTAGGTTTTTCTAAAAAATTAATGACTTCTTGAATCCCATCTATGCTGACCCATTCATTTTCATGAATAACTTCTTTTAAATGAGCTGTTTTGGCTAAAGCTCCCGAAAGAGGATATATTTTAGTATAATCATTATAAAATTTATCAAATCTTCCTTTTTTAAAAAAATATTTTTTTATAGATAATTTTTCAAAGAGTTCTTTCAATTCTTTATAATCAATAACATGATCAACATAATTAGAATTTTTAGCTTCCATTTTTTTAAAATCGCAAGGAGAAATAAAAACAATCTTATGTTTAGGAAAATGCTTTTTGCAAATTTTCCCCATGGCAACCATGGGACTATCTATTTTAGCCAAATTTTTTTTATATTGAGGAAACCTATTTTCAATTGTTGTAACAATTCCAGGACAAGCAGAAGAAATTAACATTTTTTTTGAAGATTTTAATTTTTCATGATATTCTCTGTTAACCATTTTGGCTCCAAAAGTTAATTCCACAACTTTATCAAAACCCAATTTTTTAAGACGACGAATTATTGAAGGATAAGAAAAATCAACAACAAAACTGGGTGCCACCATTGCAACATATCTACCTTTTAATGGAAAAGATAATCCATCTACACCCTTTTTCATAAGAAACTTAAATTTAAGAAATATTAAAACCTTTCTACTAAAAGAAACACTTTTAAATTGATTAAAACAAATAATTACATGCCTCGGTAACTCAGCCTGGATAGAGTGTCAGCCTTCTAAGCTGAAAGTCGCAGGTTCGAATCCTGTCCGGGGCATATATTCTTCGAAACAAGAGTTGCCAAAGGCGAACAATTTTGAAATTTCTAATAAACAAACAATAATAAATTTAAAGAAAATTTATATTTCAATAATGGAATCCTTTTTCAAAAAATTTTATGTTAAATTAAAAATTATTCTAAAACAAAAAAATCCAAATCCCGGGGAAGATAACTTTCTTTAAATACTTCTTTAGCTTCATTCAAAAAACATTTCATATCTTTCAAATATCTTGAACTAACATGGACAAGAAGTAATTTTTTAGCATTTGCTTTTTTAGCAATTTCAGCAGCATCTAAAACAGTAAGATGTAAATGTTCGTCAGCTTCTTTTTTCAAATCTTGTGAATATGTTGCTTCAGAAACCAGCAAATCAGAATCTTTAACAAAGGGAATAATTCGTTCATTGAATTTAGTATCCAAAATAAAAGAAATTTTTATTATTTTTTCTTCAAAAGTTAAATCTTTATGAGAATATTTTTTGCCACCGACAACAATATCTTTTCCTTCTTTTAATTGTTTTAATTGCGGACCAGATTTTAAGGAAAACCTCTTCAACTTTTCTTTATCTACTCTTAAATAATTTTTTCTAACAAATGAATATCCCAAACAGGGCATTCCATGGTCCATTTTTTCACAAGACAAAGAAAATTCCTCTTCATCTAAAAAAACCCCAGTAGAAATTTCTTTAATAATAATTGGATAGTCCAAATGGAATCTGTATACTTCTAGCATAGACTCAATTTTCTTTTTAATCCCTCTTGGACCATAAATTTCTAATTTTTTTTCATATCCACTAAGAGCTAAAGTCGAAAGTAATCCAGGTAATCCCAATACATGATCTCCATGCCAATGAGTTATTAAGATTTTATTTACCTTGCAAGGATTCAAATTAGCTTTTCTTAATTGCCTTTGAGTCCCTTCTCCACAATCAATTAAAATATTTTCTTTGTTATAACTCAATAAAATAGAAATATGATTCCTGTTACGACTAGGGATAGAATCAGCTGTTCCCAAAAAAGTAATTTTTATTTTTGATGCCATACTAACAATTACATTCAAGCGTTTAAATAACTTTTTTAGAGCTTCAGCTAATTCAAAATCTCAAAGAATTCTGTCTCTGCGAAAACTAACAAGACAAAACGCCAAACTTACTTAAGTGCAGTTGAAGCCGGAGAAATGTAAATAATAGTATCTCCTCTTAAAAAAGTCAAACCAAGAGACTTTTTTTGAGATCCATTTTCCATTTCTTTCACATTATCCAACACTAAATTAATGTGGATATCAAAAGCTAAAAGAGTTCCAACGAACTCCTTGTCGCCCTTCAACCGAACTAAAACTTCTTTACCTTTAGATGTATTCAATAAATCTAAAGGTCTTTCAATTCCATTTACCATAATCCTATTTCTGTCTAATGAGTTTATAAATTTTTTTATAATAAATTGCCATCACTTCAAATCAAAATCAAAAATCAAATAACACAAACTTTATAAATCGAATTTCAATTTCATTAACATGAAATTCGGAAGAAAAATTACTGGTGGAAGATATACCAAACAAAGAAAGAAGAAAAAATTCGAAAGAGCAGGACAAAAAAAAATTGTTAAACTTGGAGAAGAGAAAAAGAAAACTGTAAGAACAAAAGGTGGAAACAAAAAAACTTATTTATTAAAATCTAAAACAATAAATGTTAAAAAAGAAGGAAAAATAAAAAAGATTGAAATACAGAATGTTTTGGAAACACCTTCAAACAGATTTCTTGCAAGACAAAATATAATAACAAAAGGAACAATTGTAGAAACAGAATTAGGAAAAGTAAAAGTTACAAATAGGCCCACCCAAGAGGGGAACATCAACGGAATTTTGATTGAATAATTTTTCTTTTTCAAAAAAATTTTTAATTTTTAAAACCAAAAGCTTTATAAAAGAAATTCCTTTATAAATGTTACGTAAGGAAATTCTAAAATGTCAAACATAAGAGAATGTCCAGAATGTGGGAGTGTAAATTTAACTTTTGATTCTCACTTGGGTGAAATAATTTGTAATGATTGTGGATTAGTTGTCGAAGAGAAAATGGTCGACACAGGAATTGATTTATCAGGAAAATTTGATAAAGGGGAGAAAAAAGGAAGAGGAGGAGCACCAATTTCTATGCAAAAATTCGACAAAGGGCTAACTACAAATGTAGGGGAAATTTCAGATATTTACAGATTAGAACCAAAACAAACAAGAAAATTCTTAAGATTAAAAAAATGGCAAGAAAGAGTTTCAACATCAATAGAAAGAAATTTAAGGCTTGCAATGGCAGAACTAAGAGTAATTTCTTCTTATTTGAATTTGCCAAATGTAGTAAGAGATGAAGCATCAAGAATCTACAATTATGTTTTGCAAAGAGGACTTGTTCGGGGAAGATCCATGGAATCAGTAATAGCTGCATGTTTATATGCTGCATGTAGATCCTATAACATTCCAAGAACACTTGACGAAATGGCAACAGCTTCGGATGTTGAAAGAAAAGAAATAGGTAGAACTTATAGATTCATAATAAGAAAATTAGGAATAAAAGTAAAACAATCATCTCCAAAAGATTATATTTCAAGATTCTCTTCGGTATTAAAATTATCTCCTGCAACACAAAACGATGCATTAGATATTTTAGACCAAGCAAAAGATGTAGAATTGACCTCAGGTAGAGGTCCAGCAGGAATTGCTGCTGCGGCACTATATGTGGCAGCTTTAATGAACGATGAAAAGAAAACACAAAGAGAAGTTGCAGATATCGCAGGAATTACAGAAGTTACAATTAGAAATAGATATAAAGAATTAATTGATAGATTAGATTTAGAAGACAAAATTAAGCAAAAAGAAGCAGAAAATAAAGAAAAAAAGAAAGCTGAAAAAGAGTAAACTTCAAAACTAATTCTAAACCTTTTTATACCCGAGAAATCTAAAAATATTATCAAATGCAGGGGTGCCGGAGTGGTCAAACGGGCTGGATTTAGGCTCCAGTAGCAAATTGCTTGCGCAGGTTCAAATCCTGTCCCTTGCATGATTATCGACAAAAATATAATCCCAAAAGTCTAAATTTGTAACTATCATCAAATTACAACAAACAAAAAGATTTATAAAATCTTCCTTCCAAAAAATAATATGAAAAAAGGATTAATTTACTTATTAACGGCAGGAACTTTATTAACTTCTAGCTGCACCACAAAAAGAGAATTTGCAGACAATCATTTACATGGAGAAGATATTGTATATTCTAAAACTACGAACAAAGACATTCCATACAAAAAAGAAAGACAGACAATCTTTCACAAAAATTTTTACTTCAAAGAAGCAGATAATAATTATGAAAATTCTTTAAATTTTGAAATAGTTCCAGAAAAATATTCTTATGATAGAATAAATCCAATTAAAAAAAATGTTAAAGTTGATTCTGAATATGAATTTGTTCCAATCAAAATCAAGGAAAAAAATGGAAAATGGGCATCACAATTAGAAATTATTGACTATAAAGCAGCAATTGAAAATATTCCCCTAAAAAATAAATTTCAAAAAACAATAATAACTGAAGACGGAAAAAAATATGAATTGCCAGCAGTCAGAATTAAAGGGCAAGAATATCTAGTGGTTAAAGCGCTTAACGAAAGACCCGGAATGTTAAGATTATATTTCACTCCATTCACAGAAAACTTGGATATATTAATAGATTCTAAAGGAAAGATAACTTTAGAAAATCTTGTTGAAGGATTTTACCGTCCAGGACTCGACCAAAAAGATACAAAAGGGAATTCAAAAGAAACAACAGGAAAAATTATAGAAAATACAAATGAAAAATATCATACAATAGAAAAAGATGATACATATTGGAGCATTGCAGAAAAATACTGGGGAAACGGAAAAGAATCAGATAAAATTCAAGAATTAAATCCCAATATAAAACCAACAGAATTAAAAATTGGTCAAAAAATAAGGGTCAAATAATTAATTATTTACACAACTCCCTCCAATAAACCCGGATTCATATTCACAATCCTTCTCTAAAACAATTCCCAAAACAAAACATTCTCTTTCGTCACATGTATTGCTCCATCCACTCCCACAATCCCCGCATATTTCTCCATCCAAAAATAATTTTCTTTCAAAATTATTAAAGATATCTTTCCTTAAGTCATCAATAGAATTTTCCCTCTCTTTTCCATCTTTAATCTCTTCTAAAAGAGTTTTCAAGTCAGACATTTGTGGGGTTACTTGATAAGCATCCCATTTATTACTAATTTGATAAAATTCAACACGATTAATAATTCCCTGTTCCAACAAATTATCAACAAATTCTTTGTTTTCTTCAGAAGTTTCATAACTACCACTCAAACCATCCGCTTTTTTAATAGCTAAATCAATATTATATTCAACCACATTTTCTTTTTCAATTTCATTCTGTTCTTCTTCAATCAACCCAGAAGTAGGAATTTCTGTATTGGCAACACTTTGACTTTCACCAACAATTACAGGCTTCCAATACATATAAACTGGATGCTCATCATCTCTTAAACTGACTTCAATAAATCTATAAGTTTTACAATACCTTCTTCCGCTGCTATCTTTCTTAATCCATTTCCCTTCACAAACTTCTCCAAATTCATTTGTTTCGCCCGGTTTAATTCTCGGACCATTCCAATCAAAAACTTTTGCTTTCAAAATTTTTGAATCGGTCCATTCAATAAAAATAACATTATGTCCATAAGTTGAACTATAAACATAACTTAAAATATCTCCAGGTTCAATTTCTCCAAGTTTATCAAAAGTGTTTAAATTTTCACCCCTCTCACTATTCAAACTGCACGATTTGGTAGGTTGATCATTAACACAATATTTAACTCCACTACATTTTGGCTGAGAATCCACTTTGGCCACATAGTTTCCAACACTATACTCTCTCCCAACACTGTCAGAATAAACACAACTATGAGTAACGCCTGCTTCGGCATACAGATATTGGACGGCATCATGGCAACTACTATCTAAACCAGGAGCATAATGTCCCTCTAATTGCTCTAATGTAGTCAAAACTCTTTCCCGGGCAGAATCTATGGCCAGAATTTCCTCACTTGGATCTTCAGGAAGAGGACAAGTTTCTCCCGAAGGAATTTCAAAATTAGAATCTTCTTCAAAATCTAAATCATCACACTCATTTAAAATTGTTCTCAAATAACTAACATCTGGAGCCTGCATTTCCCTACTTTGCCCAAACTCATCAACTCCCCTCATCTCATTATATTCATCTTTATTCAAAAATCCTTGAAAATATAATCCCTCAACAAGAGAATAAACATGTATGCTCGAATCATAATTCCCTTCCAATTCACCGATTCTTTTTAAAATATCTTCGCAAGTCCAACCAGTGGGAGCGTAGGTAATTTCAATATCCTCAGGAGCAACATCTTCAAATAAAATAACTGCTCCCTCCATCAAATCCAAATCTTCAAGAGCTTTCAATAAAGTTTTTTCATATTCAGATAATTCCATGTCCAAAGGTAACTCCTCAACATTTTTCCAGGTATCCCCATTTAATTTGGTAAAAGTGACACTGTATTCCCATTTACCATCTTTAAAGAAAAAATAAATTCTTGTATTTTGCGAGTCACTATGAATTGAAAATCTTCCTTCATGATCATAAAAAACATTATCTTCTTTTCCTCCACTGATAAATGTATTTGAAATTCCAACTGAATTTACTATTCCTCCTTCATCATTAATTCTTGCTCTTGCCATCAATAAACCAATTCCATCCAGATAATTTTTATCAATTAATTTTGGAATAAATTCTTTACTTCTGTCTGTTAACTCCCCCCCAGAATATGGATAAATTAGAGTAGAAACATTCACCCAATCAATATTTTTCCTTGCACGAACATCGTAATTTCCAATTTTTCCACAATCAAGTGTCCAATGCCAAGTTTGATTAAAATATTTATAACAAACATTTGGCTGATTTGACCCCAACCTTAAAGCAGCCCGAGCATCATTAAATTCAAAAACACCTGATTCAAAACCAGAAGAAGTTACAATATCTTCCACAGTTTTATAATCTGGGTCATATTCCAATCCATCAACAACTCCTTTTTTATCCCGAGTTTTATTGAATTCAGCAAATAATTCACCAACAATATTTGAATATATTTCCCCCCTCAAATAATATAAATAACCCCTATGATTATTCAAATAAACTTTATCAAATAAATTATTAATTAAATTGAATTTAACATCTCTATTCTTTTCATTAGAAATATTTTCAACAGCCAAAGCAAATTGTTCAGGATTCAAATAACCCTCTCTATTTTCCAAATTTTCATTTGTTCTTTCAGTCAATTCATTCAAAGATTCATTAACTGAAGTTTGAAATTCTAATGCTCGATCAATACCCTTAGTATCCAACCAACATCTCAAACTTGTGTCCCCACAATGTCCAACATCCACCCATCTCTGATCTTCACTTCCAACATAAGGATCAGAACCAGAACCAGGATTATCTGTTGAACAAACTCTTGTAATTCCCTGATTATAAATTTCTGGATTAATTGTGTTTTCCACTCCTTCCTGAACATTCAAATTCAACATTCCATAAATATTTGCAGAACCTGAAATACATTCTTCCTGCGATTCAACATTAACATTTTCTATTTGATATTGTCGAGATTTATCCCTAACATAATCAGCTGCAAAACTAGTAGAAACTTGTTTAAATCCACATTCTTCTTCATTGTTTATTGCAATACATAATTCTTGGTAACCTTCCGGAGAAGTAAAATCTACAGTCTCTGTTGCATATTCTCCAACGGGGATGTATCCCGAAGCAACCATTCTGCCAGAGAAAGTATCTTGATAATATGAACCCCCGCTTCCTCCCCTCAAATAAACTTTATAATAAGCTCCTTCATCTTCACCCGCATAAATGTGATAAAAGACTTTATATTGTGAAACAGGAGGAACAGTTGTTGTTGTAAAAGGAATTACTTCAAAATTCCCAGAATATTGTGGAGGACTATTTTTTACAGTTAATCTGTCTAAAACGCCTTGACCTTTTGGATAATCTACAGAAATAAAACTTTTACAAACCTCTGTTCCGATCTCTTCTTGACTTCTTGCCTTAAATGCGCTATAAGAATTAGTCGCATAAAATTCCGTGAAAAAATTAACTGAATTTTTAGCATTATCCCATGCAACACCTAAATTTGAATATTCTCCTCCTCCTCGGGTATTTTCCCCTGTAAATGCACCAACAATTTTAGGCAAAGTCAATTCAGCTAAAGGCAAAGCTTGTCTCCAAAAAAATTCACATAAATAAATACTATTAATTTGATCACAAACTCCCATTGTTCTTCCAGTATCCAAACTTTCTTGCAAACATCCTCTGTATGACTTCAAAACAGACAAATAGCTATTTAATCCAGATTCAAGTCCAGTCAAACAAACAGGTAAATAAATATCTTCATTGTAATTTGGCAAACATAATAAAATACTTCCGATAATTCCCGACTGAATAACATCTCTCACAGGGTATTCGCCTCCAAAATCACATCTACTTGAAGGACAAATTACTGGGTCACAAACATTAAACAATAAATTACAATCATCTGGAGACATATAATCTTCACATTTAGTCATAGCTTTATCAATAGCTGGGCTTCCAACCTTGATATTCTCATCACCTATATCAACCACACTAACTCCAGATTTATATTGACGAGAAGCTCTTTCAATTGCATTAACTGCTTGATCAATCTTTCTAGCAGCCTCTCCCTCTTCTAATCCACTAAATTGATTATATGGTTGACCAGTTCCCAAATTAATCAATTGACAATCGTCATCTCCAGAATTTCCTCTACTAAATTCTTCCAAACCATTATTTCCAACATTACATAACCAAAAACTATTTACTCTTGCTGATTTATCATAAGACCTAATTTCTTTACCAAAATCAATTGATTGTTCCACATAAGCATACCACCCATTTTGTGTATCAAAAGGAACAACTGCCGGCAATCCCTTGTAAGGATCAGTTTCATAATATTTGATTTCAGGATTTTTATATG
>CAYQDG010000023.1:5421-11924 GCA_964416245.1 Candidatus Woesearchaeota archaeon | reverse complement strand
CAAAATCCCAGAAGGAACTTTTGACTCATTTGCAAATTCTTCAGGACTAATCGAAGAAACTCTCTTAAACAACTTAACTCCCAAATAATTTTCAACTTTTTTTATTAAAGGTATATAATTACGAGGAAGATTTCCCTCTTCTAAAGCCTCAACAACGATAGGTTGTTCTTTAATTGCTTCAGCAAGAGCAGTTCGTGTTAATTTCCTTGACCTTCTTTTTCTCATTATAACCCAATTAAAATGATCAACCAAATCATCAAAACTTCGTGGCCCTTTTTCAATGTCTTTCTTAAAATTTTTCTCAACTAAATCCTGCAAATGAACATTTTCTTTAACAGGTTTTATGTCCTGAACATTTTGTTTTTTAACATCAACGTGAGCCATCCTAGACAATCTTTCACGAACACTCTCCCGAGTATTAATCTCTTCTAAATTAATCTCCTTTTTCTCAATTAAAGGAATTTTATCACGATGAAAACACTTCCGACAAACCTTCACAATTCCAAACTTCTTATGAATTCCTTCATGAAGCAAAGTCTGCCCATCCTCAATACCACACAAATAACATTTATCCATACAAAAATAAGAAAAATCCTCTTTTTTAATATTATTATTGTAGACTGGCTAAGTTAAATGGATGTAATTCAATTCAACAAATCCAAAATAACTCCTTTCTCAACTAATTCCTCAAAAACAACTTCTTCATTTACAATAATAGAAGGGAATTGAGTTATATTATAAGATTCAACCAAAGAATTCACTGACTCTAAACCAGTATCAACAGCAATAGGAATCAAAAGAACATCATCTCCTTTCTCTTCCTTGATTTCATATAAAACTTTTGACCAAACATTCTGCTCAGCTTTCTTATTTAACTCTTCTTCTTCATAATTATAAAAATAAACTAATGTGTCAAAATCACTACTACATTGATCTTTAATTTTTATACTATTAATCCATAAATAACCTCTCAAAACATCATATTTTCTATGCAAAGATTTTATATTTTCAGTAATTCTTCCAGCAGATTCATATTCATCCAATAAAACGGCTTCCTCATAAACTCTATCCAATAAAGCAATATTAACAGATCTTAATTTTTCACAAGTAAGAAAGTCCGTTTCAACTAAATTATCTAAAGCCATAATGTCAATTAAAGAAATTTCTGATTGAATATAATAATCATTAATTTCGGTTATTCTTCCCTGTTCTAAAGTGATTCCTAAATATAAACCAAATACTAAAAAAGTGATTGCTAAAAGTAATGCTTGCCAAAACACATTATATTTTCTTTTCATTCTATTCAACTCCATGTTTTCCTTCCCCTCAAAAGTTCCCAAGCGGAAACTACTAAAATGACCGGGTAGGTCAAAAGGTAAAAAAACTCATAAACTAAAAAGATAAAAACTCCAGGTCTTTTAAATTCTTTCTTTTCTCTTATGCTCAAAAGAGCAATTAATGAAAATGTCAAACTCAATGTAAACAAAACAAGTCCCATATAAATTAAAATGCTTGGAACAAGATTGAAATCTTTCAAAGTCAAAATAGCAGCATGAGCTTTAACTGAATAAGTAGTCAAAAGATATCTCACAATAAATGCTTTTGCCAATCTATAAATTAAAACGCCCAATCCAAATACTCCCAAAAACCAAGAAAAAACAAAAAAAGGTAAAACAAATGCTCCAAGCATACCTCGTCTAAAAAAACTTCCTCCATATTTAATCATTGTTTGAACTCCTCCCTTGTTCCATCTAATCCTTTGCCTAAACCATCCTTTGAAAGTATGAGGAGCCACAGAATAAACTTTTGAAGGAACACTCATTTTAACATCATAGCCATTATACAAAAGTCTCCAAGTAATCTCAATGTCTTCTGTTAAATTTTTAGCATCAAATTTCCCAATTTTTTCAAATGCACTTCTCCGATAAATTGCTAAAGGTCCAGGAGTAACATAAATAGAACCAATAAATTCCAAAAGTTTTCTAGTAAATTTGATAACAATATATTCAATTGCTTGTAATTTCAATAATAAATTAGTTCTATTCTTAACAAGAACTGTAGACGTTACAGCACCTACTTTTTTATCATCAAAAAATCCAATAGTTTTTTCAATTGAACCCTTTTCAGGAAAACTGTCCCCATCGCTAAAAGCAATCAATTCCGTATTTACAAATTTAGAACCATAATTTTTAGCTCCTGCAGCACAACCAGTTCCCTTAGGAGTTTGAACCCCCATAACCAAATCAGGATATTTTTTCTCATATTTTTGAATAATTTCCCAAGAATTATCTTTAGAACAATCATCAACAACAACAATTTTTTTCAAACCAGAATAACCATTTGCAGCTAAATTATCAATTGCTTTCCCAATAGTGTCTGCCTCATTATAACAAGTGATAACCACAGAAATATCATAATTTTTAGTAATTGGAGGAACTTTTTGAATTTCTTTTCTATTTTGAAAATATATTAACACAAATAAAAACAAAAAATAGAATGCAATAAAAGAATAAACTAAAAAAATCCCAGTTAAAAAATCCATCTACTTCTTGCCCCCTATTTTGTTGAAAAAATCGCTAGCATGAATAGCAATTAAAGAATTTAATTGACTAACTTGGGGAATACAGTGCTTCAAATGGTTGGTCGGGGCGAACACTTTGCTTTCTCCCAAATACAAATGTTTCAGAAAGCAAAGTGAGAATTTTAGGGATGGAAGATTTTCAACAAAAAAACTTCTCTCAAAATATTCAATATTCATTATAATCAACAGAATTCAATTCTTTTAAAGATTTTTATCTAAAACTTGTTTATTCATCTTCATCCAACTCTTCCTTCAAGACATTTCCCTCTCCAGAAGAAACATTGAAATAATCATAAAATTCATCACTCAAAGTCAAAAGATTTGTATGTCCCTCTTTTTTAGCTTTCAACAAGCCCAATTTAATAAATTTATGAATATGGTCATATGCCTTATTTCCCCTTATTTTAATTATAACTGATTGCTTTATGGGTTGTTTATATGCAATAATTGCTAAAGTACTCTGTTCAGCCTTAGTAAATTCCTGCGTTCCTCCAGCCAACTTATTAATTAAATAATGATATTCAGGCCTAACATCCATTTTCCAAAGATTATCTCTTTCTATAATCTCCAAAGAAGAATCATCCCCATTATGTTTTTCTTTCAATTTATCTAAACACTCTGCAATCATCAAAGAACTTAAACCAGACAAATCCATTAATTCCTGCATAGACAAAAATCTGCCAGAAATAAATAAAATAGATTCAATTAAACGAATATTTTCTTTCTCTTTTGACCAATCAATCTCATCCATTGTTTTACTAGTAACTTCCATGCCTTCTAAAAGACAAATAGGTTTAAAAAATTAAACTATTGAACACTAAATAAAATTCCTTTCAACTATCAAAAAAATTAATAATTAAACTTTTTATTTTTAATTGAAAAATTTAAAATTTTCAGAATTACATTCGAAAATTTTAGTCAAACATTCTGAAATTTCTTTCAACAAAATCTTTGAGATTATTACAATAAAATTAAAAACAAATTAAACTTAATTCATAAATGAAAAAAATAAAAATAGCTTTTGCAATCGTCTCAATATTCTTAATTTTATTATTCTTAATAAGATTATCAACTCCCAGAGAAATAGACGACATAAATCCACAAATTCCCTGCGAAAAAAAATATATAGAAAAATCAGATATTATTTGGGTGGTACCTTTATTGAATGGCATTCCAATTTCAGAAAATAAAACATGGTGCCAAGAAATTTTAGCTTTAAACAAAACAATTGGACTTCACGGAATATATCACACACACCACGAATTCAAATATCCTGTAACAGAAAAAAACTTAAACCATGCAAAAAAAGTTTTTCAAGAATGTTTTGGATACCAACCAGAAATTTTCAAACCCCCTTACCTCAAACTATCAAAACAAAACAAAGAATTATTAGAAAAACACAACTTAGAAATAAAATGGATTTGGAACCAAAATTTCCACAAAGTGTATCACTGTCAAGATAGCGGCATATTTCCTAATAAATTCCATGATATTTTTTGAATAACTAGCCCAACAAAAACAATTAACTGAAAGTTAATTGGCAATCGAGGGGAGATTCAAATATTCATGAAGTGGGTAGCGAGCCAGGGATGGAGAATTCTAAAACAACAATTATTTTAAACACTAAAAACCTAATTACAAAAATGACACTCGCAACATTATTGTTATCCACATTTCTTTCAGTTACACCCCTAGAAAAAGATTCAACAAAAACAGAAATTGAACTTCCAGAAATAAAATACAAAACACAAATTACCTATGACTTGGGAATAAAAAACATACAATACAATAAAAAAATCTCAAAAAACACATTTCTATTCACAGAATACCCTGCACTAAAACAAATTCCTCAAGAACCACTTCTAAAACCAAAAGAATTGAAATTAGGTTTTAAGATTAATTTCTAATCCCTTATTACTCTTTACTTTTTTGAATTATCTTTATAATAAAATCGCAAATTTTTCATTGCGTTGTGTAGCAGCGCTACACGAGTAATAAAAATATGTGTATTTTAGTCAAAGAGAAACAAAAATCAAAAAGCAAAACGCTGGATAGCCCCAATCCCACTCAAATTATAAAATTGGTCTCCTTCTTCAGTTTCAAGACTAACAATTTCAACTTTGGTTCCCATGCCCTCTGCAATTTTTTTCAATTCTTTTACTTTTTCTTTATCATAATCTTTTGAAAGAATTAAAGTATCGACAGCTCCAAACTCTAAAGCTTTCTTCACATCTTCATAATGATAGGGAGTAGTTTCAGGTTTAGCCCCCAGGTTATCAAAAAAATCTTCAAGTAAATTCTTCTCATGAATAATCTCCTGGTTTGCCAAGATTTCCTGACTTAATTCAACTAATTCTTTTAAACCAGATTCAGAAGTATCCCCCTGATCTTGAACCCCAATTATTTTTTCCTGTAACTGAGTCGGCAAATATTTCCCATCAACAAACTCATCTTTTGTGGGGATTGGCCCCCCAATAATAATTCCTTTTAATTTCTTCTCTTCATAAAAAAAAGTTTTAACTTCATTAGCAATTCTTTTGTAAAAATCCTTTGTCAATCCTTCGGTAATCCTATGAAATCTTTGGGAACTTTGCCCCCCGGCACGAACTTTTGAAGGAATTCCAGAAGTCATATTTTGAAGCATTTCAATTTTTTTACCAATAAGTCTCCCAATGGTTGCTTCTTTTCTATCCATCACAACTAAAGCATAAATTTCACCTGCTTCAAGCATTGATTCCAAGGGTTCAATTACAAATTCCTTATCACAACGGTACAATCTAATTTTAATTTCTTCAGGAGGTTCAATTTCCCAAATATGGATATCTGATTGACCTTCAACTGGGCTAATATCTCCCGCAAAAACCACCATTCCATTCTCTGGAGTAACTTTATACTCTTTAAGGGCCCTAACAATTTTTTCTAAAGATTCAGTAACATTTTTTCTCGTAGAAGTTGATTTAATATTTTTAGCTGTAGAAACTTCTCCCTCAAGTTGCTTTTGAGTTACGGTAGGATCATAACCTGCAGGAACATAAACCGAAATAAGTTCAGTAGCTCTTCCCTTGTACTGACTAAGTTCTTCCAAAAGTTCTGCCAATTCATGCCTATCTAATTTTTGTAAAACCATAATAAAAAAAGAAAACCTCGAGTTTTAAATCTTGGGGTCTGAAAATGTTTTAAAAAAGTCATTAGCAATAAATTACAATTAATCTCTGATTAATTGACTAACTAGGGGAATTCAATGTTTCAATTGGTGGTCGGGGCTAGGGACGGAAAATTTTCAATAAATCAAAATTTCAAAAACCTAATAAATAATCATTCCTTTCCCTCTTCATGCAACCAAACAAAAAATCACCTGAATTCAATTTCTATGAAGCAGCACTAGTAAAAAGAACTCCAATTTTCAAAGAATGCACAAATATTGTAGTAGGAGGTGGAAACACTAATGCAGACATTCTTTTTGTCGGAGAAGCACCAGGAAGAAATGAAGATGAACAAGGAATTCCATTTTGTGGAAGAGCAGGAAAAAATTTAGATAAATTACTAGAAAAAATCAACCTCACAATAAAAGATATTTATATTGCAAACATTCTAAAATGTCGTCCACCTCAAAACAGAGATCCAACCCCTGAAGAAATCAAAGCTCACACTCCTTGGCTACTAAAACAAATAAGAGAAATGAAACCAAAAATAATTTGTTCATTAGGAAATTATGCAACAAAATTTTTTTTAGCAAAAACAGATGTAGAAGAAATGAAAAACCAACCAGGAATAACACAAGTTCATGGAAAAGTTCAAGACATAGAAATTGATGGAACAAAAATAAAATTAATCCCATTATTTCATCCCGCTGCAATAATTTATAAAAGAAATTTAGAACCTCTTTGGATTCAAGATATGGAAATTGTTAAAAAATATTGTA
>CAYQDG010000023.1:0-5321 GCA_964416245.1 Candidatus Woesearchaeota archaeon | reverse complement strand
TTTCAAAAAATTCATCCCATATTTTTGAATAAAAATTATTTTTATCTTTAATGAAAATCCCGGAGACACTATGAAAAGTTTTTTCTATTCCTTCATTATGCAAAGCAAAAATCCGGATATTATTGTAACCAGAAATTCCATAAATGTTTTCTAAACTTTTTTCATTTCCTAATAAAATATATTTAATGCTTCCTTTTCCAAAAACTCCTCCAAATTCTCCTTTTTCAGAACCAACAAAACTTTTTCCATTCAAAAAATAAAAATAATTTAAATTAATATCACAACCGGGTTTAAGTTTTTCTAAGTCTTTGATTCCTTTAACACTAAAATAATCTTCCTTCATAAACTTCGTCTAGAAAAACATTTATTTAAAGATTATTATTAACAAACACTCTATTTCAAAATAAAGTTATTTTTATTTGTATAAAAAAGAATCCCTATTTCAAACCATGTGTAACTTTCAAATCTTTTTCGAATGCTCTTAAGTTCTCTGGAACCTTAATCCCAGAAATAGGATCTCTCAAACTAATTTCTTTGTCTTTTTTAGTTTTCCAAACATGAGAATTAAAATCAATAATTTGCTCAATTAAACTCAATTCAGAATCTACTTTTTTTATAGAAGGAAATTCAATTTTATTTAAATCAATATCTTTCTCTTCCATAATTAAAGAACTAATTTGAGGAATAATAGGATAAGCCAAAATCAAAAATCTTTCCAATAAATAATGTAGTGTCCACCTAGCAGAAGCACATTCTTCCTCATTAAATTGTTCGTCTTGATTATATGCTCTTTTCTTAATAATTTCAACATAATTAGAAGCAAAAATATTCCACAAGAAATTCCTTAAACTAATTGCAGGATGATAAAAATCATATTTTTCATATTCATTTTCAATTCTCCCAGTCAATTCTTCTAAATAGTCAACAAATAATTTGTCTAAACTTGTTAAATTAGGTTTCTCTTTAGGTTTTTCAAACAAAGAAACAAATTTTGATACATTCAAAATTTTATTGATCGTTTTTTTCTCTCCCTTAATTCTTTCTTCAGAACATTTCAAATCAGATCTTGATAAATCACCCTCGGTAGCAGCCCACATTCTTATGGCTTCTGCACCATAGTTTTTCAAAAGTTTTTGAGGATCAACAATGTTGCCTTTAGATTTACTCATTTTATACCCTTTGTCATCAACAATATGCTGATTAATCCAAACATCTTCAAAACACAATTTTCCTGTTTCTAGATACCCTCGAAGAAGAGTATAATATAGCCAAGTTCTAATAATTTCCTTACCTTGTGGCCTCAAAGAACAAGGAAAAGATTTCTTAAAAAAATCATTCTCTCTTTTATATTGAAGCAAAGCCAATTCAGAAATTGAAGAATCCATCCAAGTGTCAAAAACTCTCTCTTCACCTTCCCAATCTAATTCTTTAAAATCTTTAACTTTTCCGACAACTTTTCCATCTTTCAAAACTTCATAATCATCCTTTGGATTTTCTCTCCAAGGTTCAACATAATCCATTTTATTAGGGAGGCAAAGAAATTCTCCAGAATACCAAAGAGGAATGGGAGTTGCATAATATCTCCTACGAGAAATTGGCCAATCAATTGAAACTGAATCTATCCAATCTTCTAAAATTTTTCTTGCAGACTCAGGATAAAAATTTATTTTTTTAGAAATTGCCCTAATTTTCTCTTTTACTTCCACCTGTTTTAAATAAAATTCAGACATCTCAATAAATTCAATTTCAGCACCACTCCTCTCAGAAATAGGAGTTCTATGAACAATTTTTTCTTGCTTAACTAACAAACCTTCATTTTTTAATAATTGAATAATTTTTTTTCTAGCTTCTTTAATTTTCAACCCTTCAAGAGGCCCAGCAACTTCATTCATTTTTCCATCAATATTAATAGCAATTTTTGGAACTAATTTTTGTTCTCTAAAAAATTGAATATCTGATAAATCCCCTGCAGAACACATCATAACTAAACCGGTTCCTTTCTCAATTTGTGCCAAAGAATGCGACTTTATTGGAATTTCTTTTTCAAAAATAGGACTAACTGCAGTTTTGCCTTCTAAATGCAAATATCTTTGATCTTTCGGATTAAAAATAACCATTCCACAAGTTGAAATTAATTCAGGACGAGTTGTACCAATAATAATTTCTTCACCTGTTTCCTTTACTTTCCATTTAATATCATTAAAATCAGATTCCACATCCTTATATTCAATTTCTGAATCAGCAATAGTTGTTCTTAATTTAGGGTCCCAATTGTTTATTCTTTCACTTTCATATACCAAACCTTTTTTATACAAATCAACAAAAGTTGATTGAGTCAAAGATCTGTATTTAGGAGAATCGGTTTCATAAACTGCTCCAATATGATCTCCTTTTCTATAAGAAGTAAATGAAATTCCTAATTTTGCAAAAGTATCAGAAGTTTCATAAGAGGTTTCTTCTAAAAGTTGTTTACATAAACCAACAAATTCTTTTCTTCCAATCCTAAAAGGAGAAACCTTGAACTTTTTTTCTGCAGCCATTTCAATCGGCAATCCATTCCTATCCAGTCCCAAAGGAAAAACAACTTGAAATCCTTTCATTCTCTTAAATCTTGCAAAAAAATCCATATAACAATAAGTAACGGCCTGCCCAATATGTATCGGAGAATTCACATAAGGGGGAGGAGTATCAATAGAATAAATTTTTTTAATTCCACTAGAATCAAACTCAAATTTTTTTAATTTCTTCCACTTATCAGTAATTTCTTTTTCTATTTCTGGGCTCCAGGACTTAATTTCTTTAATATTCATATCAAAATCAAACAAAGTACATATTTAAGAGTTTTTCTATCTTTCAAAAAATTCATCCAACACGATTCTAATTTCTTCAATAGATTTTTCTTTCAAAATTTTTTTAGCTAAATCTTTAGGAAATTTTCCTGCCACTCCATCCTGAATTCCTTCTTCAATATGACAATTAAATTCTTCAGAAGAATAAACTCTTAATGGTTTTTTCTTTTTTTCCAAACTTAAAATTCCAAAATCTTTTTCATATTTTATCATTAATTTTGCATTCTTTTTATCTAAATACCAAAGACTAAAATCTTGATTTATATGGTCTCCATAATTTTCATAATAATATCCGTCTAACATAAAAATAAACAATGTTTAATATTTAAAAATTCTACTATGTTTCATAATTTAAATCAAATATTTTTTATAATCTATGAAAACATATAGGCCACAGTTTACAAAATTATTGAATACAAAATATTTGATGAATTCAAAATTTATATTTGAAAAACTCGATAACACAAGAACAATTCTTTGTAAAAATAATCCAAAAATTAAATTAATTGATAGAAAAAAGAATGGTATGAATTGTTTAATTTCTTAATAAAATAATTCAACCACAAAAACCTTTTTATACCCCTCGGACGTTAATTGAATATGGCACAACAAAACCAAGGAATCAATCTTCCAGGAGGGTTTGGGGGATTAGTGAATTACAAAGAAGAGTATGAAAGTAAATTTATGTTAAAACCAACTCATGTAATAGGATTTATAATAATGATTATAATCCTTCGAGTAAGTTTAACTTATTTATTCTAAAATGTTTGGCGGAATGAACCCAAGACAGATGCAAGGAATGATGAAAAAAATGGGAATCGCCCAAGAAGAAATAGATGCATCAAGAGTTATAATAGAAAATAAAGATGGGACAAAGACAATAATAGAAAATCCTTCCATCATGAAAATAAAGATGCAAGGACAAACAAGTTTTCAAATATCAGGTGAAGAGAGAGAAGAATCAGAAGAAGTGAAAATTTCTAAAGAAGATATTGAAACTATTATGGAGAAAACTGGCTGTTCTGAACAAGAAGCAAGAGAAGAAATGGAAAAAACCCAAGATCTTGCAGAAGCCATAATGAATCTATCTTAAAAGATAAATATAAAAAGAAAAGCTCCTTCATATCTTAGTTTCTAATTTAAAAAATGGAAGAAATAATACAAGAAAAAATCAGCGCAGACCACTTACTTTATGTTAGTTTGAAATATACAAAAACTTGTGATGTGATAATGAATTTACTTTTAAGGTGGAGAAAAATGATTGATACGTGTATAAACCAAATGCTAAAAAAAGGAAAATTAGAAGGAAAGATTGAGGAAGTTTCAGAAAATGCAATAGGAAGAATAAAACAAATAAAAGAACTCTTCTCAGAAGACAAAGATTTCATAGAAGTTATTGATTTTTTTATGATGTTAAGAAAACTAGAAGATTTAAAATGTGAAAGAATTGGGGAATTCAGAAAAAATGTTGCATTAAAAATTCAATTTAGAGGACAAGAAATAAATGTAAATTTGGAACAACTAAAAATTTATGCAGAAATGATTGAAAAATTCATAAATACAACAAAAAAATATTTGACCGAGAAAAAATGAAAAGAATAATCGTAGTTACTTCAGGGAAGGGCGGGGTTGGAAAAACAACAACAGCAATTAATTTGAGCGCAGCAATAAATAAATTTGGAAAAGATGTTTTATTAATTGATGCAAATTTAACAACTCCTAATGTAGGAATTCATTTAAATTCACCAGAAGTTCCTGTAAATTTAAATCATGTTTTACAAAAAAAGGCCTACCCTTTTGAATCAGTTTATGAACATGAATCAGGATTAAAAATAGTTCCAGCATCACTATCAGTAAAAGAATTAAAAAAAATAAAGCATAACAAAATAAAAGACTTCAAAAAAGATTTTTTAGAAATTTCTGATTATGTTATTTTTGATTCTGCAGCAGGATTAGGAGATGAAGCTCTTTCTGCAATTGATGCTTCAGATGATTTAATAATTGTAACAAATCCAGAAATGCCAGCCATAACTGATGCACTAAAAACAATTAAATTGGCAGAAGAAATGAAAAAAAATGTTCACGGAGTTATAATCACAAGAGTTAGAAAAAATAAATCAGAACTAGGGCCAGAAATAGTAAAAGATATGTTAGAAGTTCCAATTTTAGGGATGATTCCCGAAGACACAAAATTACAAGAATCATTAAGATTAAAAGATGCAATAATTCACACTCATCCAAAATCAAAACCATCAAGAGCATACAAAGAAATAGCCGCAAAGATTATTGGAGTTCCATATGATTCAAAAACAGATAGGCCATCAATATTTGAAAGATTAAAAAGAAGATATTGATAATAAAATTTTTTCCATTTACTTATTTTTAACTAAGATTAACAAAATTACCCAACTCTACTTCCATTAGCAATCTCTTCTTCAGGACTTATCAAAACAACTTGACCATGGTCCTCTG
>CAYQDG010000022.1:0-14030 GCA_964416245.1 Candidatus Woesearchaeota archaeon | reverse complement strand
TTTCAAGCCACCGAGCATTTGCGAAGGAATCTTTATTCCTGCTTATGCGATGGAGGCACATTGTTTCAAGCCACCGAGCATTTGCGAAGGAATCTTTATTCCTGCTTATGCGATGGAGGCACATTGTTTCAAGCCACCGAGCATTTGCGAAGGAATCTTTATTCCTGCTTATGCGATGGAGGCACATTGTTTCAAGCCACCGAGCATTTGCGAAGGAATCTTTATTCCTGCTTATGCGATGGAGACAAAATGCTTTTTTGAATTAATTATCTACTGTAATATTAGGTTTTAAAGATTTCTATTTATAATTTTCTGCCCCTAAAAAAATTGACAATCTTTTCCCAAAAATTAAAAGGCTCAACATTTATTGGTTTGTTATATTTATCATAAATTTCATACCTAATTATTGGTTTTTCTTTTTGTATTTTTGGAGCTTTTTCTGATAATTCTTTATTTGCTTTTTCTAAGGCTTGGTCTATTGCTGCCCGAGAATAACCTTGATTTATTAAAGCGAATTTTAAAGACTCTACAGTATAATTTTTAGATAGATTTTTTTTGAAATAATCTACAAGCTCTCTTTTATTGTCCAATCTTCTCATATATAATAAAGAATTTTAAAGTTTAAAAAAATTTAGGCTAATTAAATTTTAAAAGGATTTGTACGATTATAGAAATTAACAGCTTCCCCCAATCTTGGTTTTGATTCTGCGTAAATAGTTAATAATTTATCCCCTTTTTTTATCTTATCTCCCACATGACAATGGAGAAAAACTCCTGAAAACTTATCTATTGGACAACCTGAAGATCTTGCAAGAGCATTTATCAGTTTATTATTTATTAATTTTATTTTTCCAGATTTATTTGAATGGATATCTTTTTTGTATTTTCCCATTTCTAATCCATCCAATTTTCCTTCTTGCTCTTTTATTATTTCATTAAATTTTTTCCAAGCTTTTCCAGAATTCAAAATTTCTTTTGCTAAATGGGTTCCTTTTCCTTTCTTAGCTGTTCCAGTCATTTCCAGAATTTTACCAGACAAAAAAAGAGATTTCTTTTCTAAATCTTCTGGTCCTTTTTTTTCAGGATCCAAGATTTTAATTACATCAATCATCTCGAGTGCAGGGCCTACTCCATCTCCAATAGGCTCATTTGCTTTTGTTAAAACTACTTTCATTTTTACCTTGAAATGTTTTGCCAATTGTTCAAATTTTTTCTTTAAAAATAATCCTTTTGATTTAGACACTTTTGCATTTTTTCCATAAGGAATATCTATCAAAATGTATTTACTTCCAACTGCCAATTTTTTGGACATTATTGAAGCCAATAATTGAGCCACAGGATCTAATTTTAACATTTTTTCTACTTTGATTATTTTTGAATCTGCAGGCACCATTCCGAGAGATCCCCCCCAAGTCATACATCCTCCTGTTTTTTGAACTATTTTTTTAACTTTGTCCATCGGAAATTCGACTTTTGCAATTGTCTCTATACAATCTGCAGTTCCAGCAGCACTTGTTATTGCCCTAGAAGAAGTTTTGGGCATTGTTAAACCCGCTGCAGCACAAATGGAAACAACCAAAGGGGTTGTTCTATTTCCAGCAACCCCTCCAATGCAATGCTTATCTACAACATATTTATTTCTAAATTTCAAAGTTTTTCCTGAAGCTAATATTGAATTTATCAATGAAATTGTTTCATTAAATGTCATCCCGTTTCTATACATTGCTGAAACAAAAACTGCAACTTCTGGTTCAGTTAAAGAATTATTTACAACATCTCGGATAATTGCTTTTATTTTTTCATCAGAAAGTTCTGCTCCATTTATTTTTTCTTTTATGAATAAAACACTTTCAGGAGCATCACTATATGCAACATTAATTCTTTGTCCTTCTCTTAAATCTAATCTTTTTTTTATTTCTGTTGAAATCGCAATAAACCCTTTTTTCACAAATGTCTCTGAAGTATCCAAAATTGTTATCATTTCTTTTGGGCTTTTTGAATATGTTTTTATGGTTATTCTGTCTCCGGCATGAACTCCCAATCCTTCAGCCATTTTCTTGTTTATCATTGCAACAGGGAGTCCTGCAGACCAATCAGAAGTTTTTACTTTTAATTCCATTTTTCACCTCTATAAGTAGGAACAGAATATTTTATTTTTATATTTATGCTTTTTTTGGGGAATGGATAAAAATTCCAGGAGACCTTTTATCCCTATAAATTTCTAGAATAATTAAAAGGTAAGAAAGAATTAAAGGGCCTAAAATAAAACCTAAAATCCCGAATACAAATAATCCCCCAACCATTCCTAAAAGGATTACGGATGAATGAACATTTGTTCTTTTTGCAACAAAAGTTGGTTTTATTGCATTTTCTAAAAAGGTTGAAACAAATCCAAAGAGAATTATTCCTAGTGCGGGAATTGCTAAACCTCCGGCAAACAAGAAAATCACGACTGGAATCCAGATTATTGCAGTTCCTATGATTGGAAAAATTCCTGCAAGACATGCTGCTAAAGTTAGGAACAATGCATTATCTAATCCAAACAAGAAAAAACCTATCCCTACAAAAACTCCTTGAATAATACCAATTATTATTTGGCCATAAAGAATTGAGGAAGTTATATCTCTTGAAGATTTGAATAATTTTTTTTCTATTTCTTTTGAGAAAGGCAAAATACTTTGGATATATTCAATGAATTTTTCATTATCTCTTAAGGTAAAAAAGAAAATAAAAAGTACTACTAATGTTTTAAGAAAAATTGTAGGAAAATTTGATATTAAATCTGCTAGTCCAGTCATTACTGAACCGGTTATTTTTGTTATGAATGAAGAAATTGTTGTTCCTATTTGATCGGTAAAAACATCATAGGAAAAAGCTGAAGGAAACAAATTTTTTAGGGGGGTCACAAAATCTATGCTTTGTGAAGAAATAAAAATTTGTATTGATTGATCGATTAAAACTGGAATCACAAACCACAAAGGTACAACCACTAATAAAACCAAAACAACTGATACAATTGTTGCAGATAAATTTTTGTGCAGTCCCTTTTTTGTTAAATAATTATAAACTGGACGAAAAAGAAAAGCAAGTATTATCCCAGTAATTATTGATAATAAAATTGGTTTTAATAAAAAGAAAGATAATCCAATCAATACAACAAGTATTAATGTTGAAGTAATATGTCTCCAATAAGATTTGTCCATTTTTTCACCAATATATAAAATAAATTATGCTTAATAAAGGTTTTTGATGATAAAGTTTATAAGATGTGATTTATTTTTTTGTCTATGAATTTTATTAAAAAAATTGTAGATGGAAAAATAGATAATCTTGTCCATTTACAATTTCAAAAATTTTCAAGAGGACAATTCAAAAATAAAGCAATTTTGAAAGTTAAAAAAACTAAAAATAAATACACAATAAATACTTCTCCTGAATTTGCAAATGAATTTGTTGGGATGATGGCAAAAAAATTAGGGAATAATCCTGCAAAAGTTACAGGGGCCATTGTTTCTACTTCTGACTTGAAAGAGAAGTTGGAATATGTAAATATAAAACAATTTCAAGGAGTTAAAAGATATTTGATTGAAAAAGAGATGACAGGAGATGAATTAATTTCTTTATTGGAAGAATTCCCAAAAACATTTTTTGGATTAACTTTTGATGTTGATGAAACTAATAAATTAAAAATTAAACCCAAAGCTCCAAAATCTGGAAAACCGGGAAAAGGTAATGAAAAACCAAAAGCTGATTTTTGTAAATTAATTACAACTGATGAAGAAATTGGAAAAAGTTTTATTTTTGAAAAAGATAATTTTAAACTAGCTGAAATCCAACATGATTTTGTTATTGAAAACATAATTTTACCTGAATTAGAAGAAAAAGATTTTGCTAAAATGAGAGAACTTGCTAAAAGACAAGGAAAAATAATAAGACATTCTCAAATTGATGGTGTTGAAGAAACTAAAGAATTTGAATTTACTGCTTAAATCTAAAATTTTTTCAACCCAAATCTTTATAAACATAATTTTATCTAATTCAATATAGATTATAATTTAATCTATGAATAATGGATTGACTCTGAAACCTATGAGTGTAAAAATAATCCTCGCTAGTCGATGTTATTTCTCAAGGTTTGTTGATTCGGGATATAAAAAATGCCTACAAGAAAATCACCAAGAAAAGGAAGTTTGCAGTTTTGGCCAAGAAAAAGGGCCGCTAAATTTTTACCTAGTGTCAACTGGAAAGCAATTAATTCTGAAAAACCCCTGAAAGGGTTTATAGCATATAAAGCAGGAATGGTTTCTGTAGCAGTTAAAGATAATACTGAACATTCAATGACAAAAGGAAAACAAAAAGTAATTCCAGCTACAATATTGGAATGTCCTCAAATGAAAATATTTTCAGTTAGATTTTATAAAAATGGAAAAGTTTTTGGAGAAGTTTTAGCTGAAAATTTAGAAAAAGAATTAAAAAGAAAAATTAAATTACCTAAAGAAAACAAGAAAAAATTAGAATCATTTAAAGATAATTTTGATGATTTGAAGATTATTGTATATTCTTTAGTAAGAAAAACAGGATTAAAGAAAAAACCAGATATGATTGAAATTGGTTTATCTGGGGATTTTGAAGAAAAATTGAATTATGTAAAAGAAAATTTAGGAAAAGAAATTTCTATTTTAGATGTTTTTGAACAAAATTCCCTTGTTGATGTTAGAGGATTAACAAAAGGTAAAGGATTTCAAGGTCCAGTTAAAAGATTTGGAATTAAACTTAAAAAAGCTAAATCGGAAAAAGGAAGAAGAAGGCCTGGATCCATTGGACCCTGGCATCCAGCAAGGGTTACATTTAGAGTTCCAATGGCAGGACAACTTGGAATGTTTACAAGAGCTATTTATAATAATAAAATCATTGATTTAGGGAAATCGGAAGATAAATTTAAAGGAATCAAAAATTATGGAGACATAAAAACAGATTACATTATGGTTCAAGGATCAATTCAAGGTTCTGCTAAAAGACAATTAGTCTTGACACAAGCTTTGAGACCTACAAAAAAACAAAATAAAAAAAATTATGAATTAATTGAATTAAGATGAAAACAAAATTATACGCAATCGATGGAAAAAAAGGAAAAGAAATAACCTTGCCTAGTTTTTTTAGTGAAACAGTTAGAAAAAATTTAATTCAAAAAATTATTGAAGCCAAAAAAACTCAACAACCTTATTCTCCAAACCCAGTTGCAGGGCAACAATATTCAGCAAGTGGTAAATTGAAACACCACAGAAAAGTTTGGAAATCGCAATATGGTAGGGGAATTTCTAGAATACCGAGAAAAATTATGACAAGAAAAGGATCTCAATTTCATTGGGTTGGTGCAACATCTCCAAATACTCGTGGAGGAAGAAGAGCCCATCCCCCGAAGATAATTTCCCTATTTGGTTTACCTAGAATAAATAAAAAAGAAATGAAGCTTGCAATGAAGTCTGCTTTAAGCGCAACAGTTTCACCTGAATGGGTAAGTAAAAGATACGCTTCTTTAGAAGGAATAAAAATTGATAATTTACCCTTAATAGTTGAATCTAAAATTGTTGAATTAAAAACCAAAGATTTATTGTCTACTTTAAAAAAAATATTGGGAGAAAATTTATTTGATTTAGCAATTAGACAAAAAACAATAAGGAGTGGAAGAGGAAAACTTAGGGGACGGAAATATAAAAGTAATTTGGGAGTATTACTTGTTGTTGGAAATGATGAAAAATTGAAAACTACTGCTTTTGATGTTAAAACGGTGAAAGCACTCGGAATTAATGATTTGGCAAATGGTGCTCCAGGAAGATTAACAATTTATACGGAAAAAGCAATTAAGGATTTGGAGGAAAAAATAAAATGAAACCAGTAATGACTGAAAAAGCAGTGATGATGATTGAAAAAGATAATATTATTACTTTTGTTACTTCAAAAATAAAAAACAAAGAAGAGTTAAAAAAAGAAATTGAAGAATTATTTGATGTTAAAATAGACAAACTAAGAACCTTGATTAAAAACAATAAAAAATATGTTTATGCCAAATTAAAAGGAGATACTTTAGCAATAGACCTTGCTACTAAATTAGGATTAATGTAAAATGGGAAAGAGAATTATTCAACAAAGACGTGGGAGAGCAACTTCAACTTACAAAGTTAATAAAAAAGCTTTTAACCACAAATTACAATTTCCCTCTAGATTAGAAGGAGAAGGAAATATCATTAAATTGATGAACTCAAGGGCGCATACTTGTCCAATTGCAAAAATAAATTCAAAAAAAGGTTCATTTTATATTCCTGCTTACAAAAATATGGTTGAAGGGGAAAAAATCTCTTTTGAAAAAATAGGAGAAGGGAGCATTTTAAAACTAGAAAATATTCCTGTAAAAACAAAGATTTATTGTATTGAATCAAACCCAAATGATGGGGGAAAATATATTAAATCAGGAGGAAATCATGCTGTTGTGACAAGAATCGTAGGAGATTCGGTTTATGTTTTGATGCCTTCAAAAAAAGAAAAAAAGTTCAATAAAAATTGTCGAGCCATTGTTGGTATTGTTGCTGGTGCAGGAAGAATTGATAAACCTGCAATTAAAGCTGGAAAAAAATTTCATATTAAAAAAACAAAAAGTAAATTATGGCCAAGAACAGGTGCTTTCAAAATGAATGCAATTGATCACCCTTTCGGTTCTGGAAGAGGAAAGAATCCTAAGAGTAAAATTGCTAAAAGAAATGCTCCTGCAGGTGCAAGAGTTGGACTTTTGAGGCCAAAAAGAACTGGAAAAAGGAAATAATGAAAATGGAAGAAAATCAAGTTAAGAAAAAAGAAATTAATTTCAAGGGAAAAACAATTAGTGAGTTGAAAAACCTTGGAGTGAGAGAATTTGCAGCCCTTTTGAGATCAAGACAAAGAAGAACTGTTTTGAGAAATTTTCAAGAACATGAAAATTTTGTAAAAAGAGTTAATCTCAAATTGGACAAAGGAAAAAAATCTGTGAAAACTCATAGGAGAGATTTAGTTATTGTTCCAGGATTAGTGGATAAAAAGATTCAAATCTATAATGGAAGAGAATTTATCCCAGTAGATATCACTATTGAAATGCTTGGACATAAATTAGGAGAATTTGCTCCAACAAGAGCTAAAGCAAGACATGTAAAGGAAGGTAAAAAGCGATAAAATGGCAGGCACAAATACAGAAAAACCAACAGGGAAGAATGAAGCTAAAAAACAAGCTCCAATTAAAAATCAAGAAAATAAAAAAATGGAAAATGCTCCACTTAAAAAAATGGAAGAAACATCAAAAACTGAAAAAGAAGAAACCAAGAAAGATAGTAAAAATGTTGAAAAAAAAGCTACTGACAAGAAAAAAATTGAAGTTAAAAAAATAAAAAAAACATCTGTTTTTGTTAATGCTAAAAATTTGGCTGTTTCACCAAAAGTAGCTACAGCAATTTGTAAATTCATAAATAAAAAACCCATTGAAAAAGCAATTAAAGATTTGGAAGAAGTTTCAAAATTGAAAAAAGCTGTTCCAATGAAAGGAGAAATTCCTCATAGAAAGGGGAGAATGATGTCTGGAAGATTCCCTGTTAAAGCTTCAAAAGAATTTATTATTTTATTGAAAAGTTTGAAAGGAAATGCCATTCAACACGATGTTGAAGAACCAATAATTTCTGAAGCAATAGCAAACAAAGGAGCTGCAGTTTATGGTCGAGGAGGAAGGATGAAAAAAAGAGCAAATGTTAAAATAATCAGTAAGCAAAAAAAGACAATTAAACAAAAAAGGAAAAAAGAATAAAATGGAAGAAAAAAATACGGTAAAATTTAAAAAAGAAGAATTCACGATGAGAGAAACAATTAAAACAAAAATTGGAAAAGGTAAAGTTAGTAAAGTAAAAATTGAATATACTCCAGTTGGAGAAAAAATTGTTGTTTCAACAAATAAACCTGGATTAATAATTGGAAGGAAAGGGGAAAATATAGATGAATTGACCAGAATGTTAAAAGAAAATTTTAAATTAGAAAATCCTCATATTGAAATTGAAGAAATCAAGAATCCTGAATTTGATGCTCAATTAATAGCAGATGAAATTGCATTAGGGTTAGAAAGATTTGGACCGATGAGATTCAAAGTTATTTCATACAGGACGCTTCAAAAAATCATGAAAGCTGGAGCAATGGGTGCAGAAATTAGGGTAAGTGGAAAATTGCCGAGTTCAAGAGCTAAATCTTGGAGGTTTGCCCAGGGTTATTTGAAAAAGACAGGAGATAGTTCAAATGTTGTTGATAAAGCTCAAGCAATTGCACAAACAAAACCTGGAACTGTGGGAGTTAAAGTAAGTATTTTATCTCCAGAAGCTAAATTGAAAGATCGGATTGTTATTAATGATAAATTGGTTGAAAAAATAAAAGAAAATATGGAAAAAGCAAATAAACCAGAAAAAAAGGCAAGGAAAAAATAAAATGGCAGTATTGAAAATGAAAGAGATCAGAGGAATGAAAGAACAAGAAAAACAAAAGAAATTAAAAGAGTTAAAATTAGAATTAATTAAGTCAAAAGCAAAATCAAGTTCACAAGGAACAAGTTCAAAAACAAGAGAAATAAAAAAAGCAATTGCAAGATTGCTAACAATTAAATAATCATGGAAATATGTCCAAAATGTGGATTGCCTCAACCGGCATGTGTTTGCGAACAAATAGTTAAGAGTTCGCAAAAAATCAAAGTAACAACCGATAGAAAAAGGTATGGAAAGATTGTTACTGTAATCAAAGGATTCGATAAATCCATTGATGTAAAAAAGATAGCAAAAGATTTGAAAAATGAATTTGCTTGTGGAGGTACATCAAAAAATAGGATAATCGAACTCCAAGGAGATCATACTAAACGAGTCAAAGAAACCTTAGTTAAATTGGGTTTCGAAGAAGATTCAATAGACGATTAAAATGACAAAAACAAAAAAAACTGAAAAAATGGAAAAAAAAGAAAATACTAATGATACTTGCAGTGATAAGAATTGTCCAATTCACGGAAATCTTAAAACTAGAGGTAAAACTTTCAAAGGAATTGTCGTTAGCAAAAATGAAAAACGTATTGCTATTGAATTTGAAAGGATGGTTTACATAAAAAAATATGAGAGATATGCAAAATCTAAAGCAAAAATTCATGCTAGACTTCCTTCTTGTATGGAAAAAAATATCCAAATTGGAGATTTAGTAAAAATTCAAGAATGTAGGCCATTAAGTAGAATAATTCACTTTGTTGTTATTGAAAAACTAAAAGACGCGGAGAAATTCAAATGAAAGTAAATCAAAGATTTTCGTATATTCAAATTTACGGGAGAAAATTCAAATGAAAGCCATAAGTGCAAGAACAACTGCAGGAATTAATCTAGGTTCAATTATGGTTGCTGCAGACAATGGTGGGGCAAAAATAGTAAAAATAGTATCAGTTAAACATGGAAAAGGACGAAAAGGAAAACAAGGATGTGCAAAAGTTGGAGATTGGGTAAAAGTTGCAGTAAAAAAGGGGATTCCAGATATGAAAGGAAAAGTTTTTGATGCAGTTTTAATCAGACAAAAACGACCATGGAGAAGATTTAGCGGAGAAAGAATTGCATTTGAAGATAACGCTGTTGCTTTATTAAAGGATGATAAGGGAAATCCAAAAGGAACTCAAATTAAAGGGCCTATAGCAAAGGAGGTTATGGAGCGTTGGCCGCAAGTTGCCAAAATTGCTTCAATAGTTTACTAGAATGAAAAAAGAATTTTCAGATAAATGGAAGGGAAGTTCTCAACCAAGAAAACAGAGAAAGTATACAGCAAATGCTCCATTGCACACAAAAAGAAAACTCTTGAGCGTTAATTTATCAAAAGATTTGAGAAAAAAAAGAAATACAAGAAATGTTCCTTTAAGAAAAGGAGATAAGGTTAAAATTTTAAGAGGAAAATTTAAAGGAAAAGAAGGAAATGTTACCAAAATTTTAACAAAACAAATAAAAATTTACATTGAAAATATTCAAACTAAGAAACAAGATGGTTCTTCTGTGGATGTCCCCCTTAGACCTTCAAATTTACAAATTATTGAATTAAATATGGATGATAAGAAAAGGTTCAAAACAGAAACACCTAAAAAGGAAAATAGTCCTGTAAAAACGGAGAATAAAAAATGACTCATTTGAAAAGAAAATCAATACCGAAAGAATGGCCAATGTCGAGAAAAGGTTCAACTTTTGTAGCTAAAAATATCTCAAAAGGAGTTCCAATCTTAGTTGTAATTAGAGATATAATGAAAATTGCAAGAAATAGAAAAGAAGTAAAAAAAGCAATTCATATGAAACACTTATTAGTTTCCAATAGAATAGTTAACGATGAAAAAAAATCTATGGAATTATTTGATACTTTAACAATTATTCCATCTAAGAAAAATTATCAACTTATTTTGTCAGAACATGGAAAATATGATGTAAAGGAAATTTCAGAAAAAGAAACAAAAGAAAAGATATCAAAAATTATTGATAAAAAAATTGTAAAGGGAAAAAAATCTCAATTAAATTTATGGGATGGAAGAAATTATCTCTCTGATATTAAATGCCAAGTTAATGATTCTGTATTGATAGATTTGGAAAAAAACAAAATTTTAAAATGTCTTCCATTAAAAGAAAAATGTGAAGTTTTAATCATTGGTGGAAAGCATGCAGGAGATAAAGGCGTTGTTAAAAG
This sequence comes from Candidatus Woesearchaeota archaeon, assembly GCA_964416245.1. Classification (GTDB taxonomy): domain Archaea; phylum Nanobdellota; class Nanobdellia; order Pacearchaeales; family GW2011-AR1; genus GW2011-AR1. Next base: position 3,287 of record CAYQDG010000022.1, on the reverse strand, counting down.
AATTGATTTAGAAGAAAAAATGGTTGAAGTAAAAACAAAGGACGAACAATTTAATGTGTTAATTAAACAAATAATGGTGACAAAATGAATGAAAACGTAATGAGAAATATAAAAATTGAAAAAATTGTTTTGAGTGTAGGAGGAACTGGAGATTATTTAGAAAAAGGATACAAACTATTGGAAAATTTAACCGGAAAAAAGCCAAAAAGATCAAAATCTCGAAAAAGAATTCCCTCTTTAGGGGTTAGACCAGGATTAGAAATTGGTTGTTCTGTAACTTTAAGAAAAAATTATGAAGAATTATTAAAAAAATTATTAATTTCAATTGATAATACTTTGAAGAAAAAACAAATTAGTGAAAATAATTTTTCTTTTGGAATAAAAGAGTATATTGAAATCCCAGGAGTTGATTATGATAGAGAAATTGGGATAATGGGCTTTGATGTTACAGTAGTTTTCAAAAGGGCGGGTAGAAGAGTCGGTTTGAAAAAAATTAAAAGAGGAAAAATCCCAAAAAGACAAGTGATTAAAAAAGAAGAAATAATTAAATTCATGGAAGATAATTTCCAAACACAATTCAAATGAAAATGGAAAATGAAAATGAAAAACAGAAGAGAATTCCAGGTGCAAGCGACTGGAAAAAAATGTTCAAACAATTAAATGCAAAACCTGCTGTAAAGGAAAAATACTTAAAGCATTGCAAACCTAAGGAAAGAAAAATAGGTGTTGCTTCGAGAAAATGTGAAAGGTGTAAAAGATACGGAGCACACATCCGATCATATGGAATTAACCTTTGCAGACACTGTTTCAGAGAAGTTGCAACTGAAATTGGTTTTAAAAAATATTCATAGGAGGAAAAAAATGAGTCAAGATATTGTTGCTGATGCACTAAACATGATAAAGAATGCCAAAAGAGCTAGAAAGGATGTTATTAAAATTAATGTAATTTCAAACATGTTGATTGAAATTTTAAAAATTATGAAACAAAAAGAATCAATTAAAAAATATAAAATAGATAGTAAAAATAAATCTATTGAAATTACTCTTGGAAATTTAACTGAATGTAAGGCAATTAAACCGAGATTTAGTTGTGACAAAACCCAAATTGAAAAATACCGAAGAAGATATCTTCCGGCAAGAAATTTGGGAACCATGATCATTTCGACAAACAAGGGATTGATGACGCATGAAGAAGCTCAGGAAGAAAAAACGGGAGGATGCTTAATTGCGTATTTTTATTAAAATGAAAAAAGAATTATTTGTTGAAATTGAAATTCCTGAAGGGATTGAAGTAGTTTTCAGGGACGAAACTTTCAAAACAAAAGGTCCAGAAGGCGAAAATGAAAGAAAATTTGATTTAGGAAAATTAAAAGTAGAAACTTCAAAAGAAAAGATAAAAATTGGAAATGTCAAATCCACAAAAAATGATAAAAAAAGAATGAATACAATTGCAGCCCATATCAAAAATATGATTAAAGGTGTTCAAGAAAAATTTGAATATAAATTAAAAATTTGTTTTGGGCACTTTCCTTTGAATGTTAAACAAGAGGGCAACAAAGTAATTATCAAAAACTTTTTAGGAGAAAAAATAAATCGAGAAGTGAAAATCCCTGAAGGTGTTGAAATAGAAATTGGAAAAGAAATAATTTCATTAAAATCTGTAAATAAAGAAATTGCTGGACAAGCTGCAGCTAATTTTGAAGCTGCAACAAAAATTGGAGGAAGAGACAAGCGAATCTTTCAAGATGGGATATACATTATAAATAAATCAGGAAAGGAGATATAAAATGGTAAAATTTTTAAGACGAGATGTTAATAGATTTGCTAAATTTGGTAAAGGAAGAGGAAAAAAAGCTACTTGGAGAAAGCCTAAAGGAAGAGATAACAAGATGAGGGAGAAAAGAAAAGGATATCCAGCAGTAGTTAGCGTAGGTTACAGAAAAAATAAAAATCTCCGAGGAACAATTAAAGAAAAAAGTCCAATAGAAATAATGAATGTTAATGATTTGAAAAAAATGGGAAAAGAGAACATAGGAATTGTTGGAAATGTTGGAAAAAAGAAAAAAATTGAAATTGTTAAAAAAGCATATGAAATGAAAATTGAATTGAAAAATATTAATGTTAAAGCTTTTTTGAAAAAATTAAATAAGGCTGTTGCACCTGAAGGTGCAACCACAAAACCTGAAAAGAAAAATGAAACTAAATAAAAGAAACCTTGCAGCAAAAGCATTGAAAGTGGGAAAAGAAAGAATTGTTTTTGTTAGAGCAAGGCTTGAAGAAATAAAAGAAGCAATTACAAAACAAGACATAAGAGATCTTGTAGAAACAGGCGCAGTAATTGTTAAACCAGTAAAGGGGAGAAAAACTAACGTTAAAAGAAAAAACAGGAGAGGAACTGGAAAAATTAAAAAAAAGATTAATAAAAGAAAACAAGAATATGTAACTATCACTAGAAAATTGAGAAATTATGTTAAAGAATTAGAAAAACAAGGAAAATTAACAAAAGATGAAGTTAAAGAAATCAGAAAAAATATTAGAAATAGAGCATTTAAAAGTAAAGCTAATTTGAAATTATACGTGGAGGAAATGAAAAGATGAGAACAATACAAAAGAGAAGAAGAAGAGAAAATAGAACCGATTATTTGGCAAGATTGAAAATGTTAAGGAGTGGAAAACCAAGATTAGTCTTTAGAAAAACAAATAAACACATTATTTCACAATATGTTGTTAGTGAAGAAGCCAAAGACAAAATTATTTTAGGAATTACTTCAAAAAAACTCCTAGATTATGGTTGGCCAGAATCTTTCAAAGGAAGTTTGAAATCAATTCCTGCAGCATATTTGACAGGATATTTGATGGCAAAAAAAATACAAGAAAAAAAATTAGAAACACCAATTGTTGATTTTGGGATGATGAGAAAACTTCATAAATCAAAACTTTTTGCATTCTTGAAAGGATTTATTGAAGGGGGGATCAAAATTAATTGCAAAGAAGAAGCTTTTCCCGAAGAAGAAAGAATTGAAGGTAAAAGCTTAAAAGAAGATTTTAGTAAACATTTTAATGAAATTAAATCAAAAATAGACAAGGAGTAAAAATGGCAGAAGATATCAAAAAAACAGCTGAGGCATATGAAACAGTTTCTGAAGAAAAAGCTTTAGAAGAAGCAAAAGATTCAGAAAAAGTTAGTGAAGAAATGATAGAAAAAGAGAAAGAAAAAGAAGAAAAAACTACAGAAAAAGCTGATAAAGAAAAAGCTAAAAAGTTTGAAGAAAAGGAAGAGAAAGAAA
>CAYQDG010000021.1:0-14395 GCA_964416245.1 Candidatus Woesearchaeota archaeon | reverse complement strand
AGCAAGAATATTAAGGACTGGACCGAGAGCAGAAAATGTTTTTGATATGTCAAATAGATTAATCGCTTTATACGGAATTGACGAATTATTTAATTGCACAATAAGTGAATTAGAAAAAATAAAAGGAATTGGAAAAGGAAAAGCAATGCAATTGTTAGCAGTTTCAGAATTGGGAAAAAGAATTAGATTAAAAGAAAAAAGAAAAGAAAAGATAAAGACTGCAAAAGATGTTTTTTGTTTATTTGAAGAAAAATTAAAATATGAAAAGCAAGAATTTTTTTATGTGATTTTATTGAACACAAAAAATAATATAATAAGCATACAGAAAATTTCACAAGGAATCTTGGATGCTTCAATAATACATCCTCGGGAAATTTTCAAACCAGCAATAAGAAATTCTGCTTCAAGAATAATTTTAATCCATAATCACCCTTCAGGAGATCCAACTCCTTCAGAAGAAGATTTAGATATAACAAAAAAATTAAAAGAATCAGGCGAACTCATAGGAATTGAAGTTTTAGATCACGTTATAATTGGAGATGGCAGATATTGGAGCTGGGTCGAAGAGGATTAGATCTTCCTTGAATCATATGCCCAATGTAATAGGGCTTGCCTTTGTTTTGGTCTACATTTTAAATTATTTTTTGGGCAATTTTTTTTTATTTGTCCAACATGTCTTTTGAAAGCTTTCCACCGTTTAATCTGAATTTGATCATATTTTGGAATTCTTCTCCCCAAGTAATATCTGCAATACCATTGGAACCAGCCTCGAGGATCATGTTCAAAATTTATCCACCCTTTTTTTATCCAATCTTTCAAAGGTTGGCTTGCAGAGATTTGAAAATAATTTATTTCTGGATTTCTTTTTCCTTTAGCGAGTTTAGCATTTAGAAACCAACTTTTTGGAAATTCTCTTTTACAATCTCTCATATAAACTCCTCCAAAAACTCCTAATTTCAACATTTCCTTCGGAGTTAATTCTGGTTTAAATTCAGAATCAAAATTTTTTCCAGTGGGTTCAGTCAAAAAATAAACATATTTTTCCTGCATTTTATCATTAACAATTTTTTTATTTTTCATATAATTAAAAATATTTACCGGTTTAATTATTTATTTATCGAACATATTCGCTCTAAATCTTTTATCACCTGTAAACATAGAAAACACATAAGGAGGTAAAAAAATGAACAAAACATTAGATATAATTGCACTAATTCTAATAATCATTGGTGGCTTAAATTGGGGATTAGTAGGTTTTTTCCAATTTGATCTTGTAGCTGCAATCTTTGGAGCAATGTCTATTGCCGCAAGAGTTGTTTATGCAATTGTAGGAATAGCTGCAATTTATGGAATTTTCGCTTTCTTTAAAGAAATGTAGGACTATTTTTAATTTTTTTATTTTATTTTTTTGATTCTCCTCCCAAATTTGACTTTAACCAAAATTATTTTTTTTCTAATCCTTCAACAAGAGTTTCAACACCTTTTATCATGAAGGGTTTTTTGGTTTCCCTAACTAGGTCTTCAATTGCAAAAACCAAAGCCCAATTTGAAAGCTCTTCTTTGCCAATTTCTTTGATTCCTCTTTCCTTCAATTCTTTTTTTATTTCAGACATGTTTCTTTTCATCATATGTATTATTGTGCATATCTACTATATAAATTTATGTGTTCACTTATACATATGACAAGGAAGAGCATCTTAAAAGTGACAGAAGAAGTTTTGAAAACCCTAAAAAAAGATGAAGAGTTAACAATTAAATCAATTTCAAAAAAAGTTGATTCACAATGGAGAACTACCTTAAAATCATTGGAATTTCTAAAAGGAGTTGGACTAGTAAGAGAAAGAAAGGGAAAGAAAACAAACAAAGAAGAAAGATTGTTCAGTTTAAGTGATGCGAAAGTGAAGTATGGAAAACATTAATATTCCAAGATTAAAAAATAAATAAGTGTATTTCCAAGGGATATTATTTTTATTTCTTTATTAATTATTTCATGATTTTCCGAAAAATTATTAAAATAATTTTCTAATTCAGTCAAAGAATTACATTTTTTAGTTAATAATTTTACAGTTCCCATGTAATAAATACTATATTACATTATTTATTAAGCTTATGGTAATAAAGTATGTATGGCAACGGAAAAAAAGAAAACAAAAAAAGAGATTCTTGAAAGATCTGTAAAACAATGCAATACTTATGGAAACGGTATCGGTGTTTTAATCACTCGAGAAGCGAAATCCATTGGACTAAAAAGTGGAAGCAAAGTTCAAGTGAGCTCTTACAAAGAAGGAAAGAAACAATTTATTGTTGTTGAAAGATTCCCTCCAGAAGAAGATTAAAATTAATCCCTTAAAATTTCTTTATTTATCAAATTAATAATTTTAGAAGGATTACCAGTTAGAGGTTCATCAGAAATTAAATAATCAATTTTATTTCCAATTTCTTTTTTCAAATTTTTTGGATCAACCAAATGAGGTTCTCCAGAAACATTAACAGAAGTAGTCACAAAAACAAGCTTATTTTTTGAAAGCCATGAACTGAACCAATTATCCGGAATTCTAACTCCTATGCTCTTCAAATCTCCAATAAGGAGGTCTTTAGCTATAGAATTAAAGTTTTTTAATTTTAAAATAAATGTGAATGGTCCAGGCAATTTTTCTAATTCTTTTTTTCCACTTTTATCAATAAAACAATTTTTTTCTATCCATTCAATATTTGGAATAATTACACTCATTGGTTTAGACTCTCTTTGTTTAATTTCCCTGATTTTTGTGATACTTTTTTCATTCACTGCATCACATCCAATTCCATAAATGGTATCGGTCGGATAAACAAATATTTTTCCAGATTTAATCTCGTTAAAATAAAAATCAGAATTCTCTAAAAATTCATTCTTGGTAATAATTTTCATTTTAAATTTTTAACATTTCTAACCATTTGGAGTTCTTCATTGGTGGGAATTACAAAAATTTTGATTTTTGATTCAGGCTTTGTAATTTCACCCCCAAAATTATTTTTGTTTTTTTCTTCATTTATTACAATTCCCAAAAATTTTAATTTTTCTGCAAGGTGTTTTCTAAGAATGGGAGATTTTTCTCCAGCACCTCCAGTAAAAATAATTGCGTCACACCCTCCAAGAACTCCCAAATGAGCTCCAACAATTCTTTCTAATCTATGCAAATAAACTCCCATTGCTCTTTTTGATTTTTCACAAATTTCCATGTTTTCTTCTAGTGGCCTCATGTCAGAAGTTAATTCAGAAATCCCTTTTAGCCCAGATTCTTTATTTAAGACATTCATAATTTCCTTAATATTCATATTAGTTCTATTTGCCATATACTCAATTATTCCAGGATCAATTGTTCCAGAACGAGTTCCCATTGCTAAACCTTCCAAAGGAGTCATTCCCATGGATGTGTCAACCGCTTTTCCATCAATTGCAGCACAAATACTTGCACCGTTTCCCAAATGGCAACTAATTATTTTCAAATTTCTTTTTTTCAATTTTTTAATTGCTTCTCCAATTACATATTGGTGCGAAGAACCATGAAAACCATATCTTCTAACTCCATAATTTTTATACCAAGAATAAGGAACACTATAAAGATAAGATTCCTCTGGCATTGTAGTATGAAAGGCAGTATCAAAAACAGCAAACTGTTCAATTTCTGGAAGAATTTCTTCAATTGCTTCAATTCCCTCAATATTTGCAGGGTTGTGTAATGGTGCCAAAGGAATTAATTTTTTCAATTCTTCCATAACTTCCGGAGTGATTTTTGTAGTTTTAATAAATTTTTCTCCCCCATGAACTACTCTGTGAATTATATTTTCAATTCCATCAAATAAATTTTTTTCTTTTAAAATTTCTATAACTTTTTCTAAAGCAATTTTATGATTTTCAAGGTCTAAATTAATCTCTTCTTTTTTTCCATTGAATTTAATTTTAATCTTGGAGTTCTCCAAACCTATTGATTCACAAAGACCAGAAAGAATTGATGTCTCTTGATCAAATACTTGAAATTTAATAGAACTGGATCCCGCATTTATTACTAATGATTTCATATCTATTTCTGGGAAAATTGATTTTTAAAATTATCTAAATTTTAAACTCTTCAAATTCTTTTCTTGCGCCCAAATTTTTTTCAGCATAGACTTTCCATAAATTTTTAACAACTTCCTTGTCTTCTTTTTTATCATAAATAATTGTCGGTCCAGCAACATCTTCTTTCTTGTATATAATCCATTTTAATTTATTTGCAAATTTTTCCAATTCTTTATTTTCCTTTTCATTTTTACCAACAAAAATCAATCCTTTTCGTTTAAACATTCTTCCCTCCCCCAACAAATTAATTTCTTCCATTGAGGGTTCTTTTTTATAACGCAATAAAGCTTGCAATTTTCTTGCATATAATTTTTCACACAATAAACAACCTCCTGCTGGAGTTGGATAATCAATTTTATATTTTTCAGCAAGTTTCATTTGTTTTTCTCTTCTACGCCCATGGATTTCCAACAATTTTTCTCTGTCGACAATTCCTTTTTTTTCATAAACAGTTTCTGGAAGTAATTTTGCAGATAGGGGCCTCAAAAGTCTTCCAACAAGTCCTGCTTTCTCTTCATCAAACATTAATGCTTTTTTCATTTGACTCATAGGCCTTTGTCCTAAAACTTCTCCTGTAACAATAACATCTGCACTAATTTCTTCAGCTAATTTTTTACCCCGAATAAAAATAAATATTTTACAATCTTTGCAAGGATTAATTCCAGTTCCAATTCCATATTTTGGGTTTTTAACAAGATTAATATATTCTTTTAACAATTTTCCTCTTTTTGCATCTATAATATATAAATTAAATCCTTCCTTTTTTGCAAAATCTTCAACACCCGCAAAACTCCCACAACTAGAACCAAAAGGAAGTTTAACAAAACAAAGATGTACTTCAAATCCTAAATCTTCCATGAACTTGGCAGTAATACGAGAATCAAGTCCCCCTGAAAACAATACTAAACATTTCTTCTTCTCCATAAACAAAGACAGAATAAACGATTTTTAAGATTAACTGAATATAATAATGTTTAATAACCTCTTTTTTCTAATAATTTAATGTTTGGAAAAAACAAAAAAAGAATAAATTCTCTAAATTTATCCTCGCTTATAGAGATAAAACCATTAAGTGAAAGGTTTTTAGATGTTTATTGGAACAATCAAATAAAAAAAGCAGAAAACTTAGACAAATTAAATCTTTCTCCAGAATCAAAATTAAAAAAATTAGCTTGGAATTCTTGGATTTCTTTAGGAAAATCAACATTAACTTACTTAACTGATTTGCCCAAAAATTTTTACAGGAAACAAATAGATAAAGACGGAATATTATATGTTTCTCCTCTAGAAGCAAAAAGACTGCATTATATAGATAAAATACATAGAGATTTTATGAAAAATTAGAGTAATTATATCATAGTAACAAAATAGGAATATTTATAATATTTGGGTTTTCTAAATTATAATGAATAAACATAGAGAACCAAATTTTTTGAAAATTCATTATTATTCTATAAAAAATCTTTTTCCAATAAGAGATTCAAAAAAGGAAGAAAAATTAAATGATTTGAAAGAAATGAAAAACTATTATTCTCAAAAAATAGGAGAAAAAACTGGAATATTTTTAGAAAATATAGAAATAAAATTTTTAGACGATTATTTGAAGGATTTGGCTTATGATTCAGTAATAGAAGAACTGAAAATAATAGATAAAAAAAATCTATCTTTAAATAAAAAATTAATAAAATCTTTTGGAGTAATCAATAGTTTACCAAGTAATTATGTGGCGCTAAAAATCCTTGAACCTTTTATTTATTTTTCAATGGATGCAGCATATTTGCCAAAATCAAATAAAATAATTTTTAATGATAATTATTTTTCCAGAATTGGAGAAGATATGGGAATAAAAAAAGATGAAACAATGATGCATGAATTATCCCATGCTCTTTGGGAAAATATAAACCCTAACGATAATTCTACAGAAGAAAATTATTTTTATTGGTCAGAAGGTTTTGCAGTATATGGAGAAAAAAATTATTTTAGTGAATTACTTTTACCGGATTCAACAATAACAAAAATTACAAATAAAAAATATGTGAAAGGAAAAAAATTAGTAGATAAAGTAATAGAAAAATATGGAGAAAAATCATTTCTAAAAATACCTCGTTATTGGAAAGAATATGATAAAGAATTTAATCAACAAGTCCCTTCATATCTTCATCAATAAAATAAGTATGTTTCTTTCCCGTGTAACTCAAATATAGTTTATTTTTAGCTCTACTAATTGCAACATAAAACAATCTTCTTTCTTCTTCTTCTCGATCATATTCATACATTTTCAAATTTTCAATAACTGGATGGTCAGTTGATTTACAAGGAAAATTATTATTTGTGCAACCAATAACAAAAACGAGTTCAGCTTCAAGTCCTTTAATTGCATGAACAGTTGACAAAGTAACATGACCTTTTTTTATCTCCTCGTTTTTCTTTTCATCATTTTTCAAAATATGTTTAATTTTTTTCTTTTTCAAAATTTCAGAAAAATCTGAAAGTTGTCTATTTGTTCTCGCCAAAATAAAAATTTCTTCAAAAGGAATTTCAACATTCATCAATTCATTCAATATAAATTCAAACTCTTCTTTTTCTGAAGAAAAGCTATTCAATTTAATTTCTTTTTTCCCTTCGAATTCATGCTCCAGGTTAGGCATTTTCATAGATTTTATTGAATGATTCATCAATTCAACTAAATGTTTATTACTACGATAATTTTTTTTCAAATTAATAATTTCTGAATCAGAATATTTGTTTTGAAAATCTAAAATATAATCAACTTTGGATCCTCTCCACCCAAAAATAGATTGCCTTGGATCTCCTACACAGAATAAATTTTTAGTATTTAATAAATCCAATAATTCAACTTGGTTGGAATTAACATCCTGGAATTCATCAACCAAAACATGTTCAAATTCTGGAATCTTTTTAGGATACATTCTAAAAAAATTCAAAACATCATTAACTTGGTCAGCATAAGTTCGAAGACCAGAACTAACCATATATTTATCTAAAAATTTAATAATTTCAAAAATCATTTTAGAATTTACATAATCTTTGTCAAAAGTAAATTTTTCTAAAGATTTTTTTGTAGTTTTAAAATATTCAAAAACACTAAAACAATCATTTACAAACATGTTTTGTAGTTGATATGAAGTTTTATTTCTTTTTTGATTTGAACTAAAATATTTTTCAACAGCTTCTTCAATATTAAGATTTTGATAATCAAGTGCCCGAAGAATTGCAAACATTTTGTCTTGATAATTCGCAACTCTCACCCTTTTTCCATAAATCTTCCCGCCATTTTTCAATAAAATTTTTTCACAAAATGAATTAAAAGTTTCAACAACTGCTTTAATTCCCAACTCTTCTAATCTTTTTTGCATTTCTTCTTTAGCTTTTCTTGTAAAGGTTATAGCCAAAATTTTTTCTCCCCTAACTTTTTTCATTTGATTCAAAAATTCAATTCTCTTAGTTAAAACAGTAGTCTTCCCAGAGCCAGCTCCAGCAATACAAAGAATTTTCTCCTTTGGATTTATTATTGCTTTTTTTTGTTCCTGATTATATCCTCTCAAAAATTCTTCTAATTCTTTAAATGCTTTAATTTCCAAATCACTAATATGAGTTTCAGTCGCTTCATATTTTTCAGAAATTTTTTTTGAATTCAGGCTAGGCTCAATCAATTCTTTTTTTCCTTTAAGACTAAGAGACAATACTTTTGCAAATTTATTAAAAACAGATCCAGAAACATTAATCATCCCGTTAATAATTAAATTCTCAACAATTCCTAAGACTTTTTCTTTTTCTAAAAAATCAAGACATCCAAAATTATTCAATTCATACATTCTATTCTTCTCTATTGAAGAATTATTTAAATCTCCTTTCAAAAAATCAATAAGTAAATTTTTTCCAACTGGAAAAGGTATTTCATTTAGACTTTGCAAAACATTCAAATAATCTTTTGAATCATCTCTTTTATATTCTCGAATAATTGACATAATATTAGAAAAATTACTCTAACTTAAAAAGGATTGTTACTCCTTTAAATTCCGAATAGAACACGCTTTCATAAAATCTGCCTTTGTAAACAAGCTATATCTTTTTTTAGAATCAAAGTCATATATATAGGTTTCATAAAATCCTTTGTTAAAAATAACTATTTTACCATAAGGTACAAATAAATCTAGTTCTTTTTCCAAAAAATTTTTTCCACTAGTCACTTGTTTTTTTGCAGAAAGAAATTGTTTTTTACTTCCTTTCAATTCAATAGGAATTGCATGCCCATCATAATATCCAATTAACAAATCACAAAGTTTTATTTTATTCAAAGAATTTTTCTCTTTCCAAACACCATCTTTCATAATCCATTCAATTCCCCTTCTATTTTCACCCAAGAGATTTAAGTTATCAATTAAATTTTCAAGATACATATCATGATCTTTATCACATTTCCTTCTACTTTTTCTTTTAGATTCCTTTTCTAAAAATTCTCTTTTTATTTTATCGAAATAATGGGGGGCATAACTTTTCATTTTAATTTGTTTTTTCATTTTGAATAATCAAAGCAATCTTGTGGTAATCTTGAATTTTTTGATTATATATTTCTTCTGAGATATATTCTTTAGATAATTCAGGCTTTAATTTAAGGTTGTATTCATAAGAATCCTGTAATACTCTAATTATTTCATCAACATTTTCTCTTGTTTCCCCAGGGTAAGAATAATCAAGTAAAACATACATCAAAGAAAACATTTTTTGATCAATACCTTTTTCCAAACTTTTAATTTTTTTAAAATTTTTAAAATAATTGTCTAAATTCATTTTATTTTTTCAAAATTTTTTTTATAACTCCCCTTGTATAGATTTCTGTTAAACTTTTGGCTTGAATAAATGAATTTTTTTCATTCAATCCTTCTTCTCTCAAATCAAGATAAACATCCAGAAAATAATTACAAAGATTTGGTTTTTCAAAATTTTTTTTAATCTTATACACAGTATTTTTAATTGCCATTTCAGAAGCTCGTTTTTCTTTTATTTTATATCTTCGATACAATTGATAATTCTCCAAAAAAATTTCTGAAAAATCTTCAAATCTTTTTTCTCTTTGAAAAGAATTATTTGAATATCTTCTTGCCAAAACTTCTAATTTTTCTACAATATTTTTTATCATCTAATATTTGAAATTTCTTGTAATTTATTATAAACATGTTGTATGGCAACTCTTTCTGCCAAAGGTTTGTAAACGTCTTTTTTCAAATAATATTCAACTTTTTTGTAAAATTCTTTTTGACAACCAAGACTTAATCTAATCCTATAGTCTTCGCTTAAATCTCTGAACCAAAGATTTATGGTTTTTTCAATTCCTTTCAACTTTTCGCCCATCAATTAATTAAAAATTCAAACTTTATTAATTATATTATTTTTGAGAATATGTTTCAGATTTAAACAACAGACTTCTCAAATATTCAAATACTGAAAAGTCCATTGTTTTTTTGGGTGCGATTTTTTTGAAATTCAAAAAAATTGTTTGATTGAAAGCAAATTGCTTTTCAAAATATTTTGTGGCTAATGGAATTGTTAACATTTTTAACAATGACTTTGTTATCAATAATAATATTTTATCGAATAACAAAAATATATACTTCTCTACGAACATGTTTTGCGAATATATTCATTTATATCTTTCACAAAACTTTTTCATTTTTTTTACAGCATCAACTGTGGCTAAAATATCTTCAGGCAGTTTTTTATAGAAATCAGAATAATATTCTTGACCTTTCAAATAAATTAATTTTTTTCCGATATCAAATTTATTTGAATATTCTTCAGCAATCAATTCTAATTTAAAATTAGTATCCCTTTTCATTTTAATTTTTTCTTGTTTTTTTCAATTTCATCAATTATTTTTTTCATCACTTTCACACTTAATCCAGGATATTTTCCAATTGCTGTTTCTTCAGAAAGCATTAATGCATCAGAACCATCCAAAATGGCATTGGCAACATCACTAACTTCTGCATTCGTAGGCGTTTTAGAATTAACCATTGACATAAGCATCTCTGTTGCAGTAATATCAAAACGGTTTTTCTTATGGCACTTTTTCATTATTATTTTTTGAACGATTGGAACTTTTTCATAAGAAATATTCCTTCCCAAATCTCCCCGTCCAAGCATGATTCCGTCGCTTTCATCAATTATAGAATCGACATTATTAATTCCTTTTTGATTTTCAATTTTCGAGATAATTTTAACCGATTTGTCATGGATTAATTTCTTTATTGACCTAATTTTTCTCACTCCATCAGCAAAGGAAATTGCTAAGTAATCAATTTTTTGAGTATTAACCCAATCAAGAATTTTTTTTGATTTAATATCAATTAAAATCTCACAATTATTTTTTTTCAAAGAAGAAATAATCTTTTCATATTGTTTTATGTTTCCATATTTTGTATTAATTCTTGCAATATTCATCCCATTTTCAATCAATCGAGGAATTTTATCTTCGCTTGTAGGACCGATTGTAGCAATAATTTTTATTGTCATTATTCAAAATAAAAGAAAGAGAGTATTTAGATTTTAGCCTTAATATGTTTCTAAAAAGAATGGTTGATCTCTTGATTCAATATATTTAACACTTTCAAGCAAAGCAACTTTTTTAGAACTAAACTTTGAACTAGATTTTTTAATAAATTTATTATATAAATCTAAACAAAAATCAATTTCGCTCATTTTACTACTTGTTCCATATTTACGGTAACTAATCAAATCTAAATATAAAATTTCTTTAGAGTTTTTTATTAAATAATCAATTGTCTGATTTCTTGCATTAATGTTGGAAAACATTTCCTTTTCAATTCCTTTTAATTCTTGCATAAAAATAATAATAAAATAAAATTTAAAAAAATAACTAAAACCAAGTTTTATTCTGAATCTTGAAGAACAGCCCACCAAGGTTTCCTTGTTCTTATAACTTCACCAGTTTCAGCATCAACTTCTACTTGAGCATCAACTTTTGTTTTAAAAATTCCTAAAACTCTTGCTTGTGCTTCAGTTTTAACTTCATAAGCCATTTTTGTTGCATTTCCTTTCCCAACTTCTTTAAGATCAATAGAACAGTTTTCACACCTGTTCATTCTAAGTCTCTCAATTGCAACTTCAGAAGCAACATTGGGCATTACCTTAATTTCTGCTTGGTTTCCATTAGACATTTGTGCATGAATTCTTGTTCTGTTTCCAATCATTTCTTGAGTTAAATTACAATTTTCACAATTTGCAACATGTTCTCCAACTTGAAGTCTTATTTGATTAGCTTCTTGTTGAATTCTCATAGTTTGACCCATTTCATTAGTATACTCTCCTTTTTGAAGAGCCATTTTAGTGCCTGTTCCAGGAGAATTCATCATTGGATCCTCTTGTCCAGTTATTCTAACATCTCCTTCATCTGAACCCGCCATTTGGCCTCCGGGTTCGTAGAGTGCTCCAACTAGACCAAAGAAAATCAAAACAAAAGCCAAAGCAAAATATAATTTTTTCATATCAACACCTCCTTTCAAGTAAATATACAAAAATATGTAGAATTCAATTTATATAAATCTTATTCTTTAAATTTCACTCCGATTTCATATATTTTAGAAATAATTTGATTTTTCAATTCTCCTATTTCTTCATCTATTTGTTTAACCTTTTTATTTTTAGATTTTATTTCAGAAAAAATATTTTCAATTTCAATTCCCATGTCTTTAATTTCATTTTCTATTTTTTCTATTCCCAGTTCTTCAATTGAAATTTCTTCAATTTCTTTTTTTAATTCATCAATTTTTTTTATTTTTTCCATTGTTTTATTGTCTAATAAATTAGCGCCCTCCAACAAAGTAAGAAAATTATTTTCTTTTGATCTTTTAAAAATTTGTCTAAAGTTTTCCCGACATTCTTTAACCAAATTCATTTCTCTCTCAAAACTATGGTAAAAATTTGCAAGTGATTTGAAGTCAACAATTTCTTTTAAAGATTCAATTTCGTGTTCTAATTTTTTTATTTTTTCAGCTTTCTTTTTTTCTTTATTTTTATTTTCAATATATTCATTTGAATTCTTAATTTCTTGAATTTTTTCTTCTCTATTTTTTATGTTTTCTCTCAAATTATTAATTTTTATTTCATCTTCCCGAATTGCTTTCAATAATTGCGCTTTACCATTCACAATGTTTTCATATTCTTGTTTTTTTTCATCGATAGAATTAATTATTTTTTCATGAATTATTTCTGAATTATTTTTAACAACATTTTCAATTTCTTTCAAGAAATTTTTTAACAGTTTTTTAGCATTATTTGTTTCATCTCTGACTAGAAAATTTGCTTTGGCAAAATTGATTTTAGATTTATTCTCAAAAGTTGTAAAAATATTGTTAATCTTTTTAATAAAATTTTTTCCACTATTTATTTTTTTAAGTTCTTTTTTTAAGTCTTCCAAATGAATTATATAATTTTTCAAATTTTCTTCTACAATGTTTTTAACTCTTTTCTCAACTTTTCTGTCCCCTAAATCTGTTTCTTGAAGAACACTTGTTTGTAGGTCTAAATCTTCTATAAATTTTTCAATAATTTCTTTTGATTCTTCAAAAATTTTATTTTCCCTATCTTTAATCTCATTTTTTTTGTTTTCTAACCAATCAGGAAAACTTTGCCAAGAAATAACTTCGTCTTCAACAATTTCTTTTTTCTTTTTTTTGAATAAATTAAAAAAACCCATGTGAATTACAAACAATGATTCATTATAAATTTTAGTATTAAAATAAAAAAGGGAGAGCATCGAAATTCTTACCAATCGCCTCTCTCCCGCTTACCGAAGCAAGCACTTAATCAGACAAAGGAACACAACCGAAGTTGCAATCCAAAGATGAATTAAGTAATTATGTTAAAGAATTGGGGTTTATATGTGTTATTGACTTCTTTTTAGTGAATACAAAAACAAAATATTAAATTAATTGATGGATTTTATTTCTTCTCGAATCATTTCACAAACTTCTTTTCTATTTTTTTCCGACGGTATGAATAAAAACTTGTCGATATTTTTTGCTTTTTTTAATAAGTGGTAATTCAGTTTTGATTGGGTTAAAATGCCATAGATCAACTTCGGATAAACTTTTTTGAATTCTAAAGATTTTGTTTCATGGAAGTTAAATTTTCCCTCATCCAAAGAATTTTCCACTGCAAAAAGTAAAACAGGTTTCGAATTTTTTAAAACAACAATATTATTTGCAGAAGTGACTTTACAAACCAAATTTTTTTCCATTATTTTTTCATTAATACATTCTATTAGTTTCATCGTTCTTCCCCCGAGGAAGTTTATAAAAAGATATACTTAATAAATTATGCCCTAATATATTCGTTTATTTTCTTTTTTTAAGAATTATTTCTAAATTACTTTTGTTTTGTTCAAATTTCAAATTAAAATCTTTTCCAGCCCTATATTCATTTCCACTCAAATAATTAATGAACTCATATAGTTGAACTTTGTTAGGTTTTGTACTAATTGAATCAAAAATTTCCGCAACTTCTTTTCTAGATTTTAATATAGAATAAGGTTTTCCAACATTAACTTCATGTATGTCCTGGTTATCAAAACAATTTTGGGCAAAATTCCACATAACAATTATGGGGTAACTTTCAACAGAAATATTCATCTTCTTATTTGTATTTTTTCTATGAATTGCTTTACCATAATCATTAATCATTTCATCAAATTTTTCTTTTTCCATGTTTTTCAAGAATAAAGATAATATTTAAGGATTATTGTGCTAAATCAATAATTAAATTCTCTTATGGAGATTAACTTTTTACATTGATTACAAGAGAAATTGAATTAATTTTTGATTAATTAATTTTATATACTATTCTTTCCTAATTCAATTATGAAAAGTATGGTGGTAGGTTTTCAACACGTCAGATCTTCTCTTGCAGGAGGAATACTTTTTGCAAGTTTAATTTTGATTTTCAGTTTAACAAGCAAATTTTTAGGAATTTTCAACGGGTTTGTTCAAATATTTATGGATTTATTTAGTGAATTCGGATACGACTTAAACTTTTTCGGAATTTTAATTGGTGTCATCTGTGCTTTCGCAGCTGGTTTCATTATTAATTATTTATACAATGTATTTTTCTGGAATGCTTTGAAGAGATAATCAATCATCGCAAAGTTTAAAAATAAAATTAAACATTCTAAACTATCATTACGCCTACGTGGTCTAACGGCTATGACACTTGCCTGTCGCGCAGGTAACCCGGGTTCGACTCCCGGCGTGGGCGTTT
>CAYQDG010000020.1:12772-15031 GCA_964416245.1 Candidatus Woesearchaeota archaeon | reverse complement strand
TAGCACAAGGAGAATCATATATTTCTTTTGATTATTCTTATGATACTGGGAGCAAAAAATCTGTTATAGTCTCTGAAGAGACTTCTAATGAACTGAAATCTTCTGTTAGATCTTTGAATTATAAATCTGATTTAGATGAAAAATTTATTTATGAGGAACCTACAGTTTTGGATAAGATCGGGGAAGGAATAAAAGGATTTTTTGATAAAGGGGGAGTGCAAGAATCTGTTACTAGTTCTAGTAAGAAAGGAAAATCTTCTTATACTGTTTATGTCCCTCCTGTGTCGGTTCATTAATTAATTGTTTTTTCTAAAAGTTTATAACTTGTTTTTTGTTATTTTATTTATGGTTGAAGAAGATTTTAATGAAGATAAAGATGAGTCTGTTGCTTTGTTAGAGAAGACAAAGGATGAACCTCCAAAAAAAGAGGAGTTATTAAAAAAACAGGCAGAGTTTGAGTTTGGGCAAAAAAAACTTGAAGCTGAAGAGATCAAAGAATCTAAAAAAAAGAGCAGGTTGGAAATGATGATTACTTGGGGAATCTTGTTTCTTGTTGCTGCTGGATTATTTTTATTGGCTCGATGGCTATTGTTTTAGTTTTTGAATTTATTTTGAGTTAGATTTATAATTCCTTTTTGTTTAGATAAATTATGAAAAAGAATTTTAAGAGGAAAGTTTTGAAGAATGGTTTGACGATTATTTTTGAAAAGAGAAATATTCCTGTTGTGAGTATGGCTTTTGCAGTGAAGTCTGGGGGAATAAATGAATCTCTGGGGGAGAAAGGAATTAGCCATTTTATTGAACATATGTTGTATAAAGGGACAAAAAACAGGTCTGCAAGAGAGATTGCTCAAGAAATTGAGAAAAATGGGGGCGAGTTAAACGGTTTCACTAGCGAAGAGGTAACCGCTTTTTATTGTAAACTTCCAAGTAAGCATGCAGGTATTGGTTTAGGGGTCTTGTCTGACATTATGAAGAACTCTTTATTTTTGGAAGAGGAGATGGAGAAAGAGAGAAAAGTAATTTTTGAAGAGATTAAAATGAGAAAAGATAATCCTCAAATTTATGTTATTGATAAAATCCAAAATATGCTTTACAAAGATCCTTTTGGAAGTGATTTAATTGGGACTCATAAAAGTATGAATTCAATTGACAGAAAAAAAATTTTGAAAAGATTTAAAGAGTTATATGTTCCAGAAAATATGATTCTATCTGTGGTTGGAGATTACGATTTTGAAAAATTGGTTAAATTTTGTGAGAAAGTTTTTGAGAAAAAGAGGTTGAAGAATAAAAATTATAGAATTGTTAAAAAGAATTCATCTAAAGTTGAAAAAAGGCAGGGAATTGATCAAGCAAATTTAATTTTAGCTTTTCATAGTCCTTTGGCTGGTGATAAAAAAAGTTTTGCTGCAGAAATTTTGATTTCTTTGATGGCAGGAGGAATGTCTTCCAGGTTGTTTTCTGAAATCCGTGAAAAAAGAAATTTGGCTTACAGCGTTAGGGGTCATACGAATATTTCTAAAGATTATTCTTATTCTTTAATTTATGTTGGAACTACTAAAGAAAAAGTGAGGGAAGTTAAAGATTTAATTTTGAAAGAATTTGAAAGAGTTTCTAAGGATTTAGGGGAAAAGGAATTGAAAGAAATTAAAGATCAATTGATTGGAAATTATCAAATTTCAATGGAAGACTCTCAAGCTCAAATGGTTAATTTGTTAGTTTCAGAAATTGAAGGAAATGCTTCTAAGTTTTATGATTTTGAGAAAAATATTTCTAAAGTTGAATTGAAGGATGTTAAAAAATTGGCTTCAAAAGTTCGAGGAAAGAATTATAGTTTTTTTGCTTTGGTTCCAAAATAGGGGGGGAAGTAGAAGGTTGGAGTTAGGGGTTAAGAGATGGGAAGAATAAAATATTTTATCCCGTTTTTTTGATTTAATTAATATATTTTGTTTTTGTTTTATTTTTATGAATAAAAAATCTAAGGAAGAAATTAAGAAATCGAGAAATAATTTTTTGAAGAGAGCAAAGAAACCTGTTTTTGTTTTGGGCGTTGTTTTTTGGGTTGGGCTTTTGTTGTTTTTTGCGTTGTCTTCAGTTGTTTCATTTAGGACTGGAAATGTTGTGAGTACTCAAGAAGTTTTTGGAGTTAGCGGAATTTATGTTTTTCTTGGTTTGTTTATATTTTTAGGAGTTTTGTTATTTTTTGTTTGGAAATACATGATAAAGAAAAAGAAATGAATTTCTTTTTCATATGTCCTC
>CAYQDG010000020.1:0-12672 GCA_964416245.1 Candidatus Woesearchaeota archaeon | reverse complement strand
GTTTCACTGCGGATGCTCGCCGACACAGTCGCTTCGCATAAAGAAAAAGAAATGAATTTCTTTTTCATATGTCCTCGTTTCACTGCGGATGCTCGCCGACACAGTCGCTTCGCATAAAGAAAAAGAAATGAGATTGGACATTAGGATTGGAAGCGGGGAATTAGGAATTGGAGAGTAGGGGTTAGATATTAGGAATTGGAAATAAGGCGAATTTTTTTCTAACAATTAATCATATTTTGAATTTAATAATGAAATAAATTGAAATGCATTTTTGTTTAGTATAGGTTTTAGGTTTTCTTCTTTTTCTTGAAATATGTTTTTTAGTGTTTTGAATTTTTTTAGAAGTTCTTTTGATTTTTTTGGCCCTATTTTTGGGAAGGCTTGTAAAATATATTCTAATTGTTCTTTTTTTGAGAGGTTTGATTTTTTTGGATTTACTTTTGAGGGAGAGGATTTTCTTTTTGATAAAAGCGAAATATATGTTGCTGTTTCTTCTTCGTTTTTTGTAAATATTGTTGGAATTTTCTGATTTAGGGTTATTGAAATTAAAAATCCTCTAAGTGCGTTTTGGTTTTGAAATTTAGTTTGAGTTAAATCTCCTTCAATAACTAATAAATATTGAGGATATTGTTTAATTTCTTGCAACTGTTTTTTAAGTCTCCCATTAATCATTGATTGGATGAAGTCGGCCGTTGTTTTTCTTTCTATTGCTGTGTTATTTATTAGGTAATCTGCTACTTTGAGTTCTTTTAATTCTATTTCGTGATTTAATTTTTGAAGTTTTGTTGGTATTAATGAATTTTTTTCTCGGAAGTCAATGATTATTTTTGGAAGTTTTTTCCTGTAAATTTTTTTAGAGGGTTTATTAAATATGTCATAGATCATTAGTTGAGAAAAATTGCCGGGGTTTTATGTTTTGTTTTAGAAATTGGATAAACCTAATTTTTCTATTTTTTTTATTGCTTTTTGATAAACTTCGTTTTTGTTCATTTCTGTTGTATCAAGAATTATGTCGAAATTTGAAACATCATAGCAATTTGTTTTGTATAATTTGTAATAGGTTTCTATGTCGCTTTTCATTCTTTTTTCTAATGTTTTTAGGGCATGTTTAATTGAAGTATATTTTTCTTCTGAATCTCTATTTGCAAAATAAAGTCTTCTTGCCGCTTCTATTTTGTCTACTGTTAAGAATATTTTTACAGCTTCATTTGGAGCAAAGAAATAAGGCAATCTCCCTTCAATTGCCCATTTGTTATGTGTTGCCATATATTCTTTTTGAAATTCATCAAATTTTGTATCTACTGTTTTGTCTGTGTTTCTTAGTTCATTTAATTTATCTATTGTTATTCCATATTTGTTTTTAGCGAATTCTCTTCTAAGTGTTCCAATGGAGTGAATCCCCTCCCTTGGGATTTTGAAATAATTCGCTAAATTGGTTATTAATGTTCCCTTTCCTGATGCGGGAATTCCGGACATTGCTATTTTTTGTATGTTTTTCATGATCTTGTTAATTTTTTTCATTAATAAAGAATTGTTATCTTGCAGAATATATTTTAGATTAATGAAACTCTCTTACTCCATGAGCTATTGATTCTTTGTATCCTGCTGAAGAAATTTCTATGAAGTCAACTTTTCCTATGAAATTTTCCATGTTTTTTGCCCCGATATAAGTCATTCCAGAAGTTAATCCTCCAAGAAATTTTTTAACGATTGGTTCTATTGGGCCTTTGTAAGGGATAAAGGTTTTTTCTCCTTCTACAGAAATAATTTCTTTTGATTCTTTTCCATCGAGTTTTTTCTTTTTTAGAGTTGCTTCATAACTTGCCATTCCTCGGTATAGTTTGAATTTTTTGCCTTTTTTCTTTATAACTTTTCCAGGGGATTCATCTGTTCCGGCAAAGATAGAACCCGACATTACTGTATTTGCTCCTGCTCCAAGGGCTTTGCAAAAATCTCCAGGGTTTTTAATTCCTCCGTCGGCACAAATAGGAATTCTTCCTTGTGTTGCTTCATATACATCCATTATTGCAGTTAATTGAGGAACTCCTGCCCCAGTCATAATTCTTGTTGTACACATTGAACCAGGTCCAATTCCGACTTTTATTGCATCAGCACCTTTTGATAAAAAATATTCTGCAGCATCTTTTGTTGCAATATTTCCAGCCATAACGTTTATTTTTGGATATTTTTTCTTTATGTATTCAACTACTTTTCCCGCATATTTTGAATGACCGTGGGCAATATCCAAAACAATAATATCTATATTTGCTTTTATTAATGCGCCTAATCTTCTTTCATAATCTTTGACTCCAATTGCTGCTGCAGCTAGAAGCTTGTGTTTTTTTACTAGTTTTACCTGTTCTGCTTGTTGTTTGATTGTATTGAATCTATGAATCACTCCTAATCCTCCTAATTTTCCAATTGCAATTGCCATTTTTGCTTCACAAGTTGTGTCCATGTTTGCTACAATTAAGGGGATTTCTATTTCATAATTTTTTGTAACTTTTGTTTTTAGGGAAACCTCTTTTCTAGACACAATTTTATTATACTTTGGAACAATTAAAACGTCTTCAAATGAATGTCCTTTGCTTATTATTCTTGCCATTTCAATTTGTTTAAGGGTTTTCTTTTTTTAAGTCTTTTTTAACAAGCCATTACCTATATTTTTTTAAAGCGTTTTTTTCTCTTTTGTTTATGTTAGAAAATGATTTCCAATTAATGAAGATTGCATATTTTGTTGCAAAATCTGATTCAAGTGATCCTCGTACTAATACAGGGGCAGTAATTTCTAAAGGGTACAAATTATTGGGAATGGGAGCAAATTCTGTTTCTAAAAAATTGGAGGTTTTGCCTCATATGCTTGAAAGGGAAAATAAAAAACATTACATAAATCATGCTGAAAAAAAAGCAATTGCGGAATGTGCTAAATATGAGAATTCAACCCGGGATGCTACAATGCATTTGAATTGGGAGCCTTGCAGTAGTTGTGCTTTGTCAATTATTGATTCTGGGATAACTGAATTGGTTTTACATAAAGAGTTAAATGATTTTTACCGAGCCAATATGAGTGACAGTTATTGGTTGAAGGATCAAGATATTGCATTAAAAATTTTGAAAGATGTTGGGGTTAAAGTGAGATATCTGGAAGGGAAAATCTTTGAACCTAAAGATAATTTTTTTATAAATTTTCGTGGTGAAAAGTTTTTTCCATAGTCTTGACTACAATAATTCTTTAAAACTTTGAAATGTCTTATTTTTAATGGATGAAACATCTTTAATTGAAAAAATAGTTTCTATTTGCGAGAATTTTGGAGAGAAATTTTCTAAAGGGAATTATTTTATTGCGGATAATGTTAAATTTAAATCTTATGGATTAGAGGAAATAAAAAGAGTACAAGTTGTTGAAGGAGATAAAAGAGTTTTTAATTATGTTAATTTTGGAGGGAAAGAATTTTATACGGATTTTAAGGGGGAAAGATGGAAAGATTTTGTTAAGGAATATTGGAATTTGTTGAACAAAAAATTTTAGAATGGGTTTTTGTTTTGCTCTGCTTTTTTAATCAAATAAGCTAATTTTTTTGTTACTATTTTTAAAAAGTAATCAATAATAAAATTTATAAAGTTTATTTTTCTTGATAATTTATGAAAGGGACAAAAAAATATAATCTTGCAGGTATAATGGCAGGGTTTTCTTTTTTTGCGGGTAGTTTTTTTTTAATTTCTTCTTTTAATGATGGTGCATGGCTTGAAAAAAATAGTTCGTCAAAAGGTTGGAGACGTGAAGGAAATTATACTGTTGTAGATTATGATTATTATAAGAAAGGAGAAAATAGGGTAAAAAAAGGTCTTTTGGGTTCTTTGGCTTTTTTCTCTGCAGCAGCAGGTTTGGGATATTATTCACATAAGAAAGGAGATTTTAAGGCACAGTTCGAAGATGAGATTTTTAAATTTGAAAAAAATTTAAAAAAACAAAAAGATTTTGAAAGAAAAATAAGGGGGTTAGAAAAAAATTTGAAAAAATAAAATGGTACGAGATAAAAAAAGAAATTTACCCGAGATAATAAACCAACATAATATTTATGATCAATATGATAGAATTTGTCAAATTTTAGAATTACCCAATCCTGAAGAGGCTCTTGCAAACAATTCTCCCCAAGAATATTTATCTTTGTTGAGACAAAGACTTGAGTCTGATCATTATTTGAAGATGGCAGAACTATATAAAGAATATGAGGAAGTTAAAAATAAAAATTTACATAGGTCCGTTGATATGTTTCTTTCTGGTTTAACATCTGAAGATAGATTAAAAATTAAAAAAATAGAGGCTTTGCCTTATGTGGAGAGGAAAACTCTTTTTGGATTGTTGAGGAAAGAAGAAGGCATAACATTGAATATTAAAAAGAAGAAAAATGATTGATTATTTATTAAAAAAAACAAAAAATCTAGCAAAACTTTGGAAATATCGTTTCTTAGTTTTTACTCCTATTAAAATGAATGAGGAAAAATTGGAATATATTCTTTCTGGAATTGACCCTAAACTTAGGGAAGAGTATTCTATTGTTTATTCTCCAACAAATTTAACATTATTTAAATCTGAAAAAAATAAAAAAAAGAGTTTCTTTTCTTTTCCTGAAAGGGATGTTTCATATGATTTTAATTGGAGTTATCAAGAAGCCATTAACAATTCAAATCCTTCGGAGTATATAAAAAAAATGAAAAAAGAAATAAAAGAAAAACATAAAAAAGTCATGGAAAATAGGAGATTAAATCATTTGAAAAATATGACAAATTCCTTTTCAAATAAAATTTTGAATACTATGGGTTCTTTAGAAGATAAACTTAAAATAAATTTGAAAGTAGATTTTGAAAAAGGTTTACAAATTTCATATTGTAGTTATTAAAATAATCTCTTCTGAATTGTTTTTTCTTTAAGTGTTCCTTTTCTTTTTAATTCATCTTTTATTTTTTCTATTTCTTTTTGCATTTTCTTTTCCCTTGAACGAGAGGCGTAATAGGCATATTCATCTTTTGTTCCTTTTGTTATTAACATAATTAATTTTCCTTTGATGAGTCTCGCTGTTCTTCCTCTTCTCTGTATTGAACGTATTGCAGAGGATATTGGCTCATAAAAAATTACTGCGTTTACTTCTGGAATATCTAATCCTTCTTCTGCAATGCAAGTTGCAACTAGAATATTTGTTTTTCTTTCCTTGAATTCATCAATCATTTGTTTTTGTTCTTTTTGGCTTAACCCTTGACCTTCTTTTTTAGCTTGTCCTACAAAAACTTTTGAATTGATTTCTGAGAGATTGTTTAGGTTTTTTGAAATTATGTTTGCAGTTTCTCTAAATTGAGTGAAAACTATTGCTTTTAGATTTTTATTTTTAATTTTTTCATCCCGAATGGTTTTGATAATTTCCTTGATTTTTGGATGTTCGTAACCTTTTTCTAAAAGATTGTATGTTTGTGAATAAACAATGTTGAATTCTTGTTTATTTGCCAATTTTACAACTCCTCTTGATTGTTTTTTTGCCGCTTGATTGAAAATTTGTTTTAAATATTTAAAAAAACTTGAGAGAGTTTGGGTTTCTAAAAGTTCTATCGCATGAGAAATTTTTATTGCTTGAGCACAAGAAGAAATTCCCTGATAACTCTGAGGAGAGTGCAGATTTCTTGAGATTTGGTTTCCAAGTTTTTTTTGGAGTTCAATTAAAGAAATTTTATTTGCTGGGCCAAATAATAAATTTTTCATTCTTAATTCGTCAATGTATTCTTCATAAATTTTGGAAAGAATTGATTTTATTTCTTTTAATTCCGAGGGGAATTCAAGATATCTTTTATCTATTTCTAATTCTTGCAAATATTTTTTAACATCTTCTGATTCTCTTGTTCTTAATTCTATTTCTTCTATTGAAAGGTTTTTTGTAATTTCTCTAATCTTTTTTGAATCACTTCCAGGAGAAGCGGTTAGCCCCATAAGTCGAGGATGTTTTGCTTGTCCTAAATAGACTCGCGCAATATAGGTATAATCGTAATTTTTTACGCACCTGTGAACTTCGTCTTCAATTAATAAAGAAACATTTTCTAATGAATATAGTTGATTTTTCAAATCATTTGCAATACACTGAGGGGTTGAAAAAATTATATCAGAAGTTTCCCATATTTTTTTTCTTTTTTCTGCTTTTACTGAACCGGTGAAAAGTTGGATATCTGCCCAAAGTTCTGGAAGTTCTTTTTTAAAATATTCTAAATGTTGTTCTGCTAGGGGTTTTGTTGGTGCCAACATTAATATTTTTTCTAGGGGATATTTTTTTATTCTTTCAATTGCAACCATTAAAGCTATTAGGGTTTTTCCTAGCCCTGTTGGAAGAACAATCATGCAATTTTTTTCTAGACAAGTTTTGTAAATTTCTTCTTGATATTTTCTGGGTGTTATATTCTTTAGAATTTCCATGTGGGTAAAAAAGATAAAGGAGTTATAAAGATTGTTTGTTACTTAAAAATAGCTTTGCTTTCGCAAAGATTATATTCTAAATTATCGCCCATTGGCAAGACATAAATTGAGGTGAGATTTATAGAAAGATTTGATTAATTTTGACAGGAATAATATTACAATATTATTTCATAATAGATATCTTTAATTTTTGCATTTATTGAATTTCTAAAATGTTCTATTAATTGAATTTTGAATGGTAGTAATTTTAATGTTTCTTCCCCTATATTGGATAAATTGTTTACTAAACAAGGTCCTCCGTGTCCTTTCCATTCTTTCATGCTTGTTGTTATAAGTTCATCATCTCCTTTTCTAAAATAAAATTTTCCGTTTGGGATAAAATTTTCCAGAATTTTTTGAAATGATTCTTTTTTCTTGTCTAGTTCATTTTTTAATTTTTTATATTCGGAGTGTTCTGGTTTATGCCCGGCATATTTTTTTGGAACAATACCCAAATAGATAAGAGGAAATTCTGCTATCATGAAATTTAAAGGTCTTAATTTTTCTATATTTTTGATATAATCGTGACTTCCTATGAATTCTGAAATTCCTATTTGGTAAGTTCTATTTTTTGTGTTTAGATTTGCAACAATTCCGGGTATGTGTTTATATTCTGATAATAATTGAAAATAATCTTTTGTAAATTTAGTTTCTAATATTTTTGTATCTAGATTTCCCATTTTATACAATGACCAACATTCCTAAAACACCCATTGAAGTAATTATTGCAAGAATTGACCAAAGAAGTTTACTTCCGAAAAATATTTTTGAACCATCCAGGTTTGAAATAGGAATTATATTAAAAAATGCATAAGTTATGTTTAATTTTGCAAATAACGGATATCCCATTATGTAGCCCAAAACAGCGAAGAAAATATTCACAATAATTCCTGCTGCACCAATCCATCCCATTTCTGATTCTGTAACTTCTGAAAATGAATAAAGGCCATGTCTTTTTGCTGCTTTGTAGATCTTTCCTTTTACTTCAAATGTTAAACAAGCCATCCAATTAACCAATCCTATTGAAAAGAATTTTACTGCTAAAGGAATTAAAATTCCTGCAGGGATTGGTTTTTGAAATTTATGGTGTTTTTTATACCAAAATTTTTTGAATTCCCAAAGTGAGATTTCGGTTTCTGTATCTAGGTAAAAACTTGTTACTTTTTTTGCAACAATATTGGACAAAATTATAATTAAAATTAATCCAGCTGTTATAAAAAATAAATTCCAGGTTTCGATTAATGAAACAACTATTCCCAAAGTTAATGTTGAAATTAGGATTGCTGAAATTTCTTTTTGATTTAACATATTATTTTTAGGATATATTTTTTTATAAAACTTGTTAGAGTGGAGTGATATGTTGAAATGGAAAAATTATCTTGTTTCTTTTAGAGTTAATAGGCTAAAATTTTATAATTCGGTTCTGGAAATTTTAAAATTGCAATTAAAATTGAGGAAATATGTTGTTAGATATCTTAGTTTTGAAAAGATTAAAATTATTAGGAAATGGAGAATATCTACTTGAGTATGGAAAACTATTTAAATGAAATCTGCTATTTTTTAGCATGAGGATTGAAAAAGTAACAAGTGTTTTAGGAAAGAAAGTTTATACTGATGCAGGAGATTTCTTTGGAGAAATTGAAGAAGCTAATTTGTATGAAAATAAAATAGATGGTTGGAGAATCAGGGTTAGTCCGCATTTAATGTCTGTTTTAGGTGGAGCGAAAGGAGTTATAATTCCTCATCAATTTGTGAGGGCTGTGAGTGATATTTTTATTATAAATAAAGCTGCATTACCAAGTCAAGAACCAGATATGGAAGAAGACATAGCAGATTTAATGTAAAACAATGGCAACTATTTTGCAAAGTTCACTGTTGACTGATTTTTTGTATCCATTTTTATTAATGTTTTTTATATTGTTTGCTGTTTTAGAAAAAACAAATATTTTTGGAGAGGGTAAAAAACAACTTAATGCCGCTGTTTCTTTAATCGTTGGTTTGATTTTTGTTGGAGCAGTTTTTCCCAAGATGGTTGCTGAAAATATGATTATGTTTATGACAGTTGGTTTAATCATAATTTTTGTTGGTTTGGTTCTTTGGGGATTCATTACTGGATCTACTCCTACTCCTGGAGATAAATGGAAGAAATTTTACGCAATTATTTTGGGAATTGCAATTGTTACTGCTGTTCTTTGGGCAACAGGATTTGGTACAGGAGTATTGAATGGAATTGGAGGAATTTTTGCTTTCTTATTTGATTCAAATTGGAGTGGAACTTTTTGGACTAATGTTTTGTTTGTCGGTTTAATTGCAATTGCAATTGCTGTAGTTTTGAAAGCGAAGAGTACAGCTGAAGGTGGGGACAAGAACTAATTTTTTGGATACATAAAAAATAGCTTTGTTATGCAAAGAGTTGATATAATAAAATTCATGCACGTGGTGCTATGAATTTTAAATGGAATAATTAATGTGGGCAATTTTGAATGAAATAGTTGGAGGTTTTGTGAGGGGATAGGTTGGGGGAGTTGTGGAGAGTTTTGTTCGAAAGAGTTTGAGGGAAGTTTCTAGGAGGAGTGAAATAATAGAAATCATTTTAAAGATTATTTTGTTTAGTTATTAATGGCTACAATATTTCAGAACCAATTATTTACAGATTTTTTATATCCCTTTCTCTTAATGTTTTTCATATTATTTGGAATTTTGGAGAAAACTGAAATTTTAGGAAAAGATAAAAAACAATTGAATGCGGGGGTTTCCTTGGTTGTTGGATTAATTTTTGTTGGTGCTGTTTTTCCAAAAATGGTTGCTGCAAACATGATTCTTTTTTTGACTGTTGGTTTAGTGATTGTTTTAGTTTCGTTAATTTTATGGGGTTTTGTTTCTGGAGGAGAAGGTTTTACAATTGAAAGTGGAACAAAAATTCACAAGTTTTTTGCTTTTCTGTTTATTTTAGCTTTTGTTAGCGCGGTAATTTGGGCTACTGGACTTGGAGAAAGTTTTGTTAATGGGTTGTCTAAGTTATTTTCCTTTTTATTTGATTCAAATTGGAGTGGAACTTTTTGGACAAATGTGATAATCGTTTTATTGGTTGCTTTGGGAATCGCTGTTGCTTTGGAATGGAATCCATTTAGTAAAAAACCAAGTTGGTTTATGAAAGTCAAGTAGTTTTGTTTATTTTTTATTCTAACTTTGTTATTTCCTTTCTCGCGTAGCGCTGCTACGCCACGAAAGAAAATGCCTTGTTAGAACCAAAAAATAATTCAAAACTTGGAAGAAGAAGGGAAAGAACAAAGACGAGAAATAGCTTATTTTGAATAAAAACATATATAAATAATATTTTTGTAGTTATGTTATGATAGAGGGATTGATAGCATTGGCTTCTTATAGTCTTGGAACTGGCGGAGGCATTGGTAATGCTTTATTTCAATTAGAACAAATGGGAGTTTTCGCTTATCTTTTGCCTTTTCTTTTAATTTTTGCTTTGGTTTATGGTATTTTAACGAAGACAACAATTCTTGGAAATAATAAGGGAATAAATGTTGTTTTGGCTATTGCAATTGGGTTAATGGCTTTGCAATTTAATTTTGTCTCATATTTTTTTGCAGAAATTTTTCCTCGGTTGGGAGTAGGTTTGGCAATACTTTTGGTTATGGCGGTTTTACTTGGAGCATTTGTAAATTTTGATGAACAAAAATGGGCAAAGTGGATTTTCTTTGGAGTTGGAGCTTTGACAGTTTTGATAATTGTTTTTCAAAGTTTAGGTAGCTCTTTTGGTTTTGGAGGAACTTGGTTTAATTTAGGCTTGGGAAGTTGGGGTTATAGACTTCAAAATGCATTGCCTTGGATTTTAGTTATTGCGGTTAGTGCTTTTTTGATTTATAGAATAGTTAAGAGTGGAGATAATCCTCCTAAAAATCCACAAAAATAATTTTTATTTTTTAGAATATGTTTTTCTGAACTGAAGTTCAGATTTGATAAATTAAATTAGTGTTTAATGGAAAGCATAAATATCTTCTAAGTTTATTATTCTATTTTTGGTATAAAAATAAGAGGAGGTTTATTTTTTTTTCATAATTTTTGAGAAAGAATCTTCGACCATGTTCATTTCTTTTTTGATTGTATTTAATCCTTTTCCGTATTCTCCGACTTTTTCCAATATTTCTAATTGCATCTTGTCGAAATATTTTTCCATTCTTTTTAATCTTTCATTCATGTCATCTATTCTAGTAGAATAAATAGTTTTGAATTCTTCCATTTCTTTTATTTGTTTTTCTATTTTTTTTATTTTTTCTGAGAACACTTGTTCTGCAATTTCTATCATTGTGTCAGAAGAATATCCCCCTCCTTGTTGGTTTGGATCGTAAGGCTGCTCTTCATAATATTCTTCTTGAGGTTGGGCAGAATTATATGCGGGAGGGTATTGGGGAGAATATGATTGTGCAGGGTATGTTGGTTGATAACTTGTTTGAGGGGAGGGCGAATAATCATTTCCTGTTGGTTGTTGTGGAGGTTGAGGATTATAAGTTTCTTGTTCTGCCTGGTTAGTTGCAGGTGCTTGAGGAGATTCCATTATTGATGGAACCATGTCTTCGGATTGGTTTTCATTACTTACTGCGTCTTTTATTTTTGATTGATTCATTGCGTCATTTATTTCCATTGGAGATATTCCTTCTTGTTTCAGAGATGAAATAATTTCTTGATTACTCATGCCTCTTTTTTTTAATTGCATTACTCTTTCTAATGCGGTCATATTATCATGTGGGTTTATTTCTTTTTTAATTTTTCCAATTCCGACTTTTTTACAAATTCAAGGGGTTGAAACATTTTTGCTTGTTTTTTTAATATCTCCAAGTCTTCTTTTTTTGCAAGTTTTGAAATTTCTCCAGAGAGTGATTCTAAAAAGGAATGCATTTTTTCTGTACTATTTTTTAATATTTCTAAATCTTTTTTTATTTCTAATAGTTCCTCTTCGTTGTTTTCTTTAAATTCAATTAAATTTTGACCTATTAATAAAAGTCTATCTTTTAGAATTCTTTGACGTTCTTCTAAATCTCTAATGTTGCTCCCTTGATAATAATTAGCAGCATTCTCACCTTCTTCCATGAATTGATTAAGGAATTATAGTTTAAATGGGTTTTGGGAATAGGAAGTAAAGATTGGGAATTGGATGTTGGGGGACTAGGGGGAAGGTAAAAAAGAAAATTTTATAAGAGTATCTTACATTTAGGAATTATGAAAAAGAGGGGAGTATTTTTAGCATTAGTTTTAGTTATGAGTTTGTTTTTTGTCGGGGCTGTGAGTTTTAGTTTTGGTTCTCCTTCTGAAACTGAAGAGGATTTTGTGAATATTAATTTGGATTTTTCTAATGTTACTGGTTTGTTGGATTTTGTGTTTAATTGGGGAAGTTCTAATTATTCTATTTATGACGAGGATTTGATTTTGATGATGAATTTTAATAATTATAGTGATTTGGGTGAGAGTAATTCTTTAGTTCGTGATTTGAGCCAGTATGGGCATAATGGAACTGTTTTGGGTGGTGCTTCGGCTGTTAGCGAGGGAAAATATGGGAAGGCTTACAGTTTTAGCGAGGGTGAAGGAATTAATATTTCTGCACATGAAGATTTTAATGTTGATGAGTTTACGGTGAGTCTTTGGGTGAAGAAGGGTTTGGGAACTCAGTTTAAAGATTATTACATGGGAGCATATT
The DNA here is from genome assembly GCA_964416245.1 of Candidatus Woesearchaeota archaeon. Lineage (GTDB taxonomy): Archaea > Nanobdellota > Nanobdellia > Pacearchaeales > GW2011-AR1 > GW2011-AR1. The sequence continues at coordinate 472 of CAYQDG010000020.1, read as the reverse complement.
TTACTTGTGGTTTATTAGAAAATGGTTCAGCAATGTGTTGGGGAGATAATAGTTATGGGCAATTAGGGAAGGGGGAATCTGGCTCAAATGTTTATTTTCCTAGTTTAGTTCAAACTGATTTTGTTATTGAAAAATTTGCTCAAGGTAGTCCTTCACATGTTTATTCTGTTTGTGGTTTATTGGAAAATGGTTCTGCTCTTTGTTGGGGAGATAATGAATATGGGGAATTAGGTAATGGGACTGCTGGAGGTTATGCAGTTTATCCTCAATTAGTTCAGGGAAATTATTCTTTTAGTCAAATTGGAATGGGAGAAAGTCATGTTTGTGGGGTTTTGGAAAATGGAACAACCTTATGTTGGGGTGAAAATTTACAAGGAGGACTTGGAGACAATACAACAACGGATTCTTATTTACCAAATGCAATTTATGGAAATCATTCTTTTGTCCAAATTACTCCGGGAGACCATAATAC
>CAYQDG010000019.1:0-15808 GCA_964416245.1 Candidatus Woesearchaeota archaeon | reverse complement strand
ATGCTTTGCAGTTTAGGGTGAGAAGGACGAATATGATGGGTGCTTTGATGGTGCTTAGTGTTATTTTCTATCTATTCTAAAACCACTGCCCCAATTTCTCCTGCTTCTCCTTCTTCTTTCGAACTTTCCCTAAAACCACTCATCTACAGTATGCTGTTTTTCTGTTTCCTTCCCAAAAATACTATCAATATAAGTCTTCACTAATTCCAAAGTTTGTTGTAAATAAGAACTAACATTATACTTCTTTCCTAACTCCAAAGCAGGTTCTAAATATTTCTTAATTCCTCCTTCATGAATTGTAAAAATTAACTTCCCCCCACACTTATCACATTTTCCACTTAAAGGAGGACGCCGATGAATTTCATTACAAGCAACACACCTAAACCCCTGCATCGAAAACTTCCTCAAGTTACCTCGCATATCCCTAATAAAATGCCTTTCAATCACCAACCGAGCAGTATCCATAGTGTCAACCGCTCTCAACTTTTCAACCAACTCCATTTGATGACTAACTTTCTGAACCATATCCTCCAAAAGTTTATACGCAGAACAAACAACCCCTTCATTAAAATCACTAGTCGGATGAGTAAAACCAACATCAACAAAAGGATCCTTATCCTGTTTCAAAATATTTCTAACCATATTTACTTCAACTTCCGAAGAAGGTCTTTTCAAAACAGCTTTCTCATACAAGTCCAAAGGATATTCAGTCAAATACTCAAAATCCAAAATCTGGTCATCAACCTCACCAGCATCAATTCTAACATTCATAACCAAAGGAGCATCCTGTGTTGCCCCACGACGATCAGGCAAATACTTACGAGAAAAATTCAAAAGAACATCACCCAAAAGCATCAAAGCAGCTTCATCCCCATCACAATCACGACGAATAGCTGCATGCATATAAGGAGAAGCCATCAAACCCAAAGTATTAGAAAAACCAATAAACCTACAAGCAACACCTGCACAATTATGCGGAGCCATACAAACACCTAATTTACCAACCAAATCATCCTTACCCTTAACATTATAATAAGGCTTCAAACCATAAAACTTAACCAATAACTCATCAATAAAATTACAAACACCAACAAAAACATCTTCCCCCTTTTCATCAGGAGTTTCTTCACTCGAAGGAATCAAAACATCATGCGGCTTAATCTCCAAAATTTGGTCCTCCCTTTCCAAAGGCTTTCCCTCAATATCAACTGAATATCCTAATTCAATTAATTTATCAACAGATGTTCCAATCTCCTTTGGTTTAAATGAAACAATAGGTAACTCAGTAGCATCCATCCTAATTGTTCCATCACGAAAAACCTGTAAACCATGCTTAGCCCGAAGAATTCCTTTCTCAATTCTTTCATTAACTCTATCTCCAGAAGAAACAGAAAAAATTCCTTTAACAACATCAGGAATATCAGTTTTCAAAAAACCCAACTTATTTCTAGCCGCTTCAAAATAATGATTCACATCAATTTTTTTAAATTGATAAGGAACTCCAACCAAATCAGAATATTCTATTTTTTTCTCCTTAGCTTTTTCTTTAATATCCCTGAAATAATATCTCTCTTCAGTTTCACTCTCACAAATTTCACATTTTTTAAAAATCGTTTCCTTTTCACATTTTGGACAATACCTTATAGGAAACTGACCTTTTACACTTCCAACTTCACAAGCAGATTTGAAAGTTTTCATCCTTCCCCCCTCACGACCAACAGCAAATAAAGAATTAGGACTTCCAGGAATAATTCTAAGTTTCGCCTTTTCAGGACGACCCATCCGGGCACCTATGAATTCTCCAGCTTTATTTCTTATTTCAAATTTAGAATTCTTGTTAATAACTTCCAAAACATCTTCCCCTTCTAAATCCAAATTAATATCTTTCAAAAAAGTCTTACTATCAAAATCAACTTCAATTCCCAAATTCAAAAGAAAAGCCTTAGAATCAATTTCATTCAAAATTATATTTTCAATAGTCACATCATGAGGCACACCCAATAATTCAAGGGCTCTTTTTCCCAACACAAACTTTTCTCTATCTGCTTTAGCCCAAGGAAAAATCAACTTGCCATCTACCCAAGAATGTTTAATCCAATCAATTAATCCAATAAATTCCTCTTTAGAAATTTCAGTCCAATAATAAATATATTTAGGGTATAACGCCAAACCATATTTTTCACTAATTTTTACCGCCTCCTCAAAATCAACATCCCAATAATTAAAATTCTCCCCAAAATCTTTATCTTTCTTTTTCAATTCCAATCCCCACCATTCTTCAACATAACCCGGACTAACTAAATCAGCAGCTCGATTTGCTAAATCAGAAAAAGGAAATAACAAATCTCCAATATAAATAATTTCAGAAATTTCTTTATACAATTTCCTAGCTTCATCTTTTGTTTTCAATTGTAAAACAGAACCATTTTTCAATTTCACAATCGGTCCCTCAATTGAATCACAAGCAGCAACAGCACAACCTTTCGTCGGCTTTTCAATTTTCAATTGAGTTCCAGTTGCCAAAAAATCATCACTTACTCCCATTGTTGCAGGATGAATACAAACCGCACTAAAACCAGAATTTCTTGCCCTACCATATCTAAATCTAAATCCACCCGACCTTCCAGGGTGACCATAAACAGGACGACCAGCAACTAAATCTTTAATATAAGTTGGTTTACCTCCTCCCTTTTTCCCTTTTCCACCTCCCTTCTTTTTTAAAATTTCAAGATATTCCTTAATCCAATCAAAACCACTAGCATTTATACCATTTGCCCTAGCCATATTATATAATCTAAAACCCTTCGGAGCTTTCTGCGCCAAACCCTCAGCCATAACCAAACAAAAACCACTTCGCAAATAATTTGTCGGAACTCTTTCCAAATTTTTATAATTTGAAACTTCCATTTTTTCAGAAGGATCTCCTCCAACTTGAAAAGGCATATTTCTTGCAAGAAAAAGAGCTTCTTCCTCAGTAGGCATATATTGCAAATTTGTTATCCTTTCATGAAAATCACTTAATTCAGTCCAAACTCTTCTAATTTCACTCTCATTAGGATCATATTTATGAAATCCAAATTTTTCCCTTAAAAAATCAATCAAAAACAAAACAACACAAGAAGCAGTTGTACCCGCTGAACGAATCGGACCAGAAAAATTTGCAATAATATAATCTTCACCTTGACGAGTTTTTCCAACTTTCAAACCAGTATAACCTTCAATAGGAGACGAAACAACTCCCAAAGTAGTATAACACAATCCTACTCGAACTCCCGCATCCATTGCTTCCAAAATATTTTCAAATTTACAAAATTTCTGATCACTAATTTCATCAGCAATTTTAAAAACAACTGTTGGATCAAGTTTTCCATATTCTTTTTCCAAATCCAAAATCCGCTCAGAAATTCCCGAATTCAACATTTGAGGATATACTGTAGAAATCAAACCAACAACTTTTTCTGCCATGCTCATTGCAATAGGAATTTCCACCTCATTCACAGGATCATAACCCAAAGCTCGAGCTTCATTAGCCATCGCATAAGTTCCCTCAACTTCCTTTTTCAAATTAATAAAATAATTCTTTGTATCCTCTCGATAATTATCCATACTCATTTTATTTCCTCCAATTTCTCAACAATTTCTTTCCAATTTTTAACACGAACAATATTTCCATTCAAATTCTTATCCCTATTCCAAGCATAATCGATTAAAAAAGATTTTATTCCTTTTTCAGAACAACCTTCCAAATTATGATATCCATCATCAATCATTATTGAGATATCATTTCTTATACAATAATCTGATTTATCCTCTATTCTTTTTCTATTTTCATCTAATTGAAAAAATAAAATAGGTTCTTCTTCAATTATTTTAGAAAGTCTATTTTTTATTAAATTTTCATGAAAAATTGGTCTTGCAGTTAAATAATGAACTTCCTCAAAATTTTTATAAACAAAATCTAATCCTTCTTTAACACCATCTAATAAAGGAATATATTTATATTCTTCTAAAGATTCATATTCTTCAAATAATTCATTGGTTTCTTCTCTTTCAATTCCCAAAAAAGTTTCTAAATTATAAATCCAATAATCCTGAACTTTGTAATTAGTTCCAAATTTATTATTATAAAATTTAAAAAAAGATTCGTGAAATTTCCAAAGAGTATCATCTAAATCAATTCCTATTTTCATTCTTTTCCCTCCTCATGTAATTTAATTCCTTCATGCTCCATTTCAAAATCTAATATTTTAACTGCTCGAGTTTTCAAATTAACTAAGGGAACCTTACAATGATCTGGTTTATTTCCAAATTTTTCCTGATAAGCAGTCATTCCTTCCCAAGAAGAAGAAGAGATAATTAAAATATTATTATAATAACTAACTCCGCTTTTATGAGTATGACCTGCAACAAAAATATCTGGAGCTTTTCTAATAAGTAATCCATCTTTTTCTAAAGGAAAATATTGAGTTGCTCCATGAGTTGGAGATAAATGTCTATTCTTCAATAAATATTTCATTATTTTTTCAGGCTCATTCATAGTTTTTCCAAGCATTAATTTAGAAACATTGTTTGCATAATAAGGAAAAGAAAAACCATGATAAACCAAAACATCAAGTCCATCAAAATCTTTTCTTGAACCAATATTAACAGTAGTAGGGTTTTCAGTAATAGTAACATTATCTAATTCGTAAAGAGGCCAAGCAAACTTTTCATTCAAAAGAGGCTGAGGTTCCATAATTCTAACGCAATCATGATTCCCCGGAGAAATAATAATTTTTATATCCTTTCTTATTCTTCCTAATAACTCAGCAACCTTACGAAATTGTTCTTCTAAATCACCTATAACCAAATCCTTCTCTTGATTAGGGTAATTTCCTACTCCAGTTATTAAGTCACCCACAATAAACAAATATTTTATTTTTTCAACTTCCTCCTTATTTTCCAAATTACCATTTAAATAATCTATAAATTTATCAAAACTTTTATATAAAAAATTCTTACTCCCAAAATGAAGATCACCAATAAATAAAGCATGTTCTTCAAAAGGAGATTTTTTTCTTTTTTCAAGGCGAGTCTCAGGAAAGATTATTTCATTTACAAACATTATTTCTTTGTTTCCCACTCCTTTAAAACCAAGTACCCCATCAAGAGTAATATCTTCTGCTTCATTCATTAAATCTTCTTTTTCAGAATTTATAACAACTTTCATCTTGCCAGTCATGTCTTCAATTTCTAACATTAAATTTTTATTTTTAGTCATTCTTTTGTTTAATACCATCCCAATAACAGACAATTTTTGTTTTTCATCAGGAATTTTACCAATAGAAACTAAATTTTCTAAATCGGGATAATCTTGCATTAAATTTTTCATAAATTCATATCTATTTCTAAAATGAGTAACAAAATCTTTAACTTCTAGACTCTTACCAATACAAGGAAAAGAAGAAACAATTTTAACTTGATTATTTTCTTCCAAATATTTTTCTTCTTCTTTCTGTATTTTTTGTTCTTCTTTCAGACCCAAATCAATAATTAAATTAGATAAATCAACTTCACTTAAAATAGATATTTCTTGAATAAATTGTTTTATTTTTTCTTGATTGTTTTTAATTAAAGTTTTATTTAAAAATTTTTTATCAAAAAAAACTTTTATTTTATCTAAAAGAATTTTAATTGATTCTATATCATAATTTAAAAAAATATTCATTAGAGAATTATCTAATAATAAATTTTTCTCTGAACAATACTTTAGTAATTCTTGCTTTTCCATTTTCAATCAATATCAAAATTAAAGATAATTCAAATTAGATTCTACTATTTCTTTTGCTTTTTCTAAAATATTATTAGATATTGCTAATCTAATCTCTCTCATTCTTCCACCCCTTCCCTTTGAAATAATTCTAACATTAATTATCCCTAACATATCAAATTCTTGAATAATATCTCCTACTCTTCTTTGAGTTAAAACTTCTATTTTATTTTTTTTACATAAATCTTGATAGTAATTATAAATATCACCTGTAAAAAATGATTCTTCCCCTCTCATTTCCGAAAGTTGAAAAATAGAATATAAAACTAATTGGAATTGTTTAGGCTCCGAACTTATAACATCCAAAATCTTATCCTTTTCTATTTTTGAATTAGCATCATCAATATGTTTTAACAAAATTTTATCATTTGCTTCTCTTTCTGCTAATTCCCCTGCAACTCTTAATAAATCCAATGCTCTTCTAGCATCACCATGTTCCCTTGCAGCATATGCAGCACATTTTGCAATCACACCATCTTCTAAAATTTCTTCCTTAAAGGCATTATTTGCTCTTTTATTAAGAATATCTTGTATTTGAATTGCATTATAAGGAGGAAATACTATCTCTTCTTCAGATAAGGAACTCCTAACTCTTGGATCAACTTCATCTAAAAAAGTCAAATCATTAGATATACCTACAACAGATAATTGAGATTTAGAAAGTTCTGAATTAAGCCTTGTAAGATTATATAAAAAATTATTAGAGATTTTTTTTACTGTTTGATCAATTTCATCTAAAATTAAAATTATTAATTGTTTTTTGGAATCAATTAAATCAACAAATTTACTATAAACTGCTTGAGTTGGAAGACCTGTAGAAGGAACTTCTCCCCCTAACTGTTTTATCAATTCAGCTAAAATTCTATATTCAGTATCTGAAACTTTTTTTAATTTACAATTTAAATACTCAATTCTCAATTCAAATTTAGATTCTTTTTTTATTCTTTTATACATAGCATCCTTTACATATTGTATTGAAAGAGTTTTTCCAGTTCCTGTTTTTCCATACAAAAAAAGATTACTTGTTCTATCTCCTCTCAAAGCAGGTGCAAGAATTGAAGCAATCTGTTTTATTTGATCGTTACGATGAGGAATTTCTTCAGGTTTATGATTTGATTGCAAATATATTTTATCCTTAAAAATACTATTTCTATCAAAAGATTCAAAAATTTCGTCTAATTCATCACTCATTTTCTATCTAATTTTATTCTTTATTTAAGTCTTTATGTTATTAAAAACAACATAAAAAATAATTATACTCCCCACACGTTAATTTCCTTTGGAAAACATAATTAATTTATTTTATTCAACGAGAAAAACTCAATTTATTATATAAAGGATTATGACTACTAAAAAAGAAAGACACCTTTATTTCTCATGGAAGTCAGATTTTATTTTTCTTAAATTATTTTGTTTTATTTTGTTTTATATTACTTATTTTATCTCATCTCACCTTTTCATTTTTAATGCTAATTTTTAATTTTTTATAATATATTCAATTTTTATTTTTTTATTTGAATATTTCTTATTTGAAATTTATTTAATTTTAATATAAATTAAAATAATAATAATAATAATAATAATAATAATAAATTATTATTTATATAATAAACAAAATAGAAAAATTTTTAAGTGAAATTAAAATAATAAAAAATTAAAAATTGAAAAACAATTTTTTCCAAAAGAAATCATGGGGGGACAGGGTTCTTTTTACAACCCAAAAAACCACCAATTTTTTGATTATTAATTATTATAATTTTATCCTTTATATAATTTTGAATTAATTAAATAGTTACAATTTTAATTTACAAAAATTTTAATGAAAACATTGCACTCAGATAGAGATAAATTTATAAACAATTTAAGATTGTACATAATATGCAAACAGAAAAATTAGCATTCAATTCAATAATTGGAAAGATGATTGTAACAAAAGAAGGAAAAAGATTAGGTTTTGTTAAAGATATAACTTTTGAAACAAAATCTGGAGAATTAATTAATTTAGTTGTAAAAGATTCTACAATTTATACAAAAAATCTTAATTTAGAAAGATCTGATTCAAATGAGTTATTAATACCTTATTCTTCAATCATTGCAATTGGTGATTTTGTAATTGTTTCTGAAGAAGATTTAATTTAAAATAAATTTTTTTATAACTCCTTAAACATAATACCTTAAATTTATTTTAATAATTTATTATTTATATCTAATTAATAATATATAAATAATAAATTATTAAAATAAATAATATAAGAAAGAGAAGATTATGTTAATCTGAAAAAATTTAATTAATTATTAATAAAAATACAAATCTTTAAAAATGGAGAAAATTATTGTATAATTACAATGAAATTAATAGGATTTAATTTTACAAAAATAAGTGTAGACAAAATAGGAAAAGTAACAAAAGATTTGAAAATAGATACTTCAATAAATATTGATTCTATAGATGAAGTAAAAAATGAAATGATAAAATCTAAAGATACTTTTCTAAACTTAAAATTTAATTATAAAATAAATTATAAACCAGAAATAGCTTTAATAGAACTTTCTGGAAATTTAGCAATTTCTGTTGATTCTAAATTAGGAAAAGATATATTAAAAGATTGGAAAAATAAAAAAATAAATGACGAAACAAGAATTATTTTATTCAATGCCATACTTAAAAAATCAAATGTAAAAGCTTTACAATTAGAAGAAGAAATGAATTTACCTCTTCATTTTCAATTACCTTCTATAAAACCTAAAAAAGAGTAATAATATTTTTTAGAATTTTCTCAAAATTTATTTAAACTTATTATACATATTAAGTTCATGAAAATTTCCCAAGAAAAAAAAGAAAAAATAATAGAACAAATTTTAGCTTATTTATTTCAAAAAAATCCTCAACCTCTTTTTACTTACCATATTGCAAAAGAAATAGCTAGAGATGAAGAGTTTATAAAAAAGATTTTAATTCAATTAAAAGAAAAAAAATTGGTTGTGGAAATAAAGAAAAATAAAGAAGGAATAAATTATGTTAAAAGATCACGATGGAAGTTATCTTCTCAAATTTATGAATTATATAAGAAAAATCAATTCTAATATTCATTTCAGAGTATATCAAATTTTTTAAAGAAGTATATACATTTAAATCAATGGAAGAAATAAAAGAGGCCTTTAGAAAAGTCAAGGAAGACATTGATTTTTTAGGAAATGAATTAAACACTCTTAAAAAAGAATTATATGAAACAAGAAATTCGATGATTGAATTATGTAATATAATGTCAAAAATAGAAAAAAAAGAAGAAAAAAATATAAAATATGAATTCTCAATTCCTTTTTTTAATCAAAATTCTTTCTCAGATACATCCTTAGACAATCAGACAGATATTTCAACAAGAAATAAAGGTGTCGAGACAAATTCGACAAATCTTTCGACACATAAACATGATATTAAGCCCTTAAATTACCAAATTTCTACTATTTCCACAGGAAATCAAGGGGTTCAGACAGACAGACAGACAGACAGACAAACAGACAGACAGGCAAAAAAAGGTTCGGATAATCAAGAAAATGGGATCTTGAAAGAGGGTTTACAAACTATAGAATTCACAGAAAAAATTAAAGAAAACGATAATTCTGATCAAGTTTTGAATGCATTAAATTCATTAGATAATTTAAAAAAAGAAATCAGGTTAAAATTCAAAAGATTAACCGAACAAGAATTGATAGTTTTCTCCACAATATATCAACAAGAAGAGGAACTAGGTTACTCTGACTACAAATCTGTCTCTAAGAAGCTTAATTTAAGCGAAAGTTCAATTAGAGATTATGTTAGCCGATTAATTTCTAAAAATATTCCACTAGAAAAGAAAAGAATCAATAACAAAGGTATTCAATTAAACATTTCTCCATCTCTAAAAAAGATAACCAGTTTGAATACTATCCTTCAATTAAGAGATATTTAATTTTTTGTATAACCTAACTTTATTTTATCGTCGATAAATAATAGAACCTTGTTCTAAGTAAAAGTTATTCGGTATACCGAATACTTAATTCTCTCTTTTTTTTCTAATTTTTATCCTTCTTTTAGTTCCTTTCTTTCTAACCTCCTCTTTTTTATTTGTTTTAGAACCTTGTTCTAAATTTATTTTTTTAAAAACTCTCTCTTTTTTAGTTATTCTTCATCTTTTTCATCTTTTTTTGACCCTTTAACTCTCACTTTCTGTTTTTTTAGTAGTTTTTCTTTAATTTTTTCAGGTATAAATATCCTTTTTTTACCGTTTTTTTCTACTATTTCTTGTACTAAACTCTCACTTTTCGATTTTATGGTGTTAATTTGGCCCCTTACAGTTGATTTTTCTTTATTTAACATCGAAGCAAGATCGTCATAACTCAATTTCATGTCAGTATTCAGTAGTATAAACAAAATTGCTCTTTCAGTCACAGAAAAATTGCTTAAATTTGGTGTTTGAACATCTGTTTGAACAGCTGTTTCAACAGGATAAACATCTGTTTGTTTATTCAACGGACGTTTGTTTGTTTTAAACGACTGTTTAAACATACTGTTTGTGTTGAAATCACTCATTATAGAAATTATATTTTTTAATCCTTCCATTTCTTCTTTTACCGACGATAAAACTTCTTTTAAATCATTTATCTCTTTATTTTGAAGTTTTTTTTCAGAATCAAGGTGTTTAATCCATCCGCTTACAGAAACTAAATCTTGTTTGACACTATCAAAACCTTTTTTTGTTTCTTTTTTTACCTCTTCCAACCTCTTTTTTCCATTAAACAACCAAAACATACAAATATTTAGAAACAATTATTTAAAAACCTTTCTTAAAATTAGAGTATATACGTCGATAAAAAAGCATTTTTTTAACTTTTTTTGAATATTTTAAGAAAAAATAAAAGATAAATTTTTTTTAATTTCAAACATCATAAACAGCTTTAAACAGTAACAAACACCTATAAACAGCCTGTTTAAACAGCAATAAACACTCATAAACAGGTTAAATAATTAGTTTAATACTAAATAATTAAATAAATTTTTTTTAACTTTCTTATTATTTCATTTATTTTTTATTTCATTTTTTTAATTTTTCCTCGTTTTAGATAGCCTTTTTACTCGTGTTTTTGATCTTTTCAAAAAAAAGAACAGTTGTTTGAATAAAATAAATAGTTTTTTAATAAAAAATATTTTTGTTTATTAAAAAATAAATAAATTTTTTGTCTTTTTATATTTCTGTCTATTCCTAAAATAAATGTTAAACTTAAAATCTATACTTACTTAACCTAAGTATATAAAAAATTTAACAATTTTTTTAAAATTTTCAAATTTTTTAAAAATAATTTTTGAACTGTTTTTATCGAAGATCAATAAAAAATATATTATAATAAAATATCCAAAACAGATTCTTTTAGAAAAATAAAAAAAGTTCTTATAATCAATAAAAAAGTTCTCATAATACTAATTTCAAAATAATTCTAATTAAAATCATATAATAATTATATTATGCGAACTTTTTCAAGTGTTATTTTTTTCTTATTTTCTATATTGTTACTCGGTAAAGTTGTTTTATCAAATTTTTTAGAATAAAAAGTTCTTATAATCATAATCTTTAACAAAGGATACTTAGTATAAAATAATCTTTAATGATCCGAAATAATTTCAAAAAAAGCCTTAAAAGGTTGTTTGAACAGGCCAAATTCCCCTTTTTTCTCTATTTTAAGCTTTACACAAGGAAAGTTCGCACAAGATATATTATGCGAATATCGTCGATAAAACTAAATTTAGGAGAAAAATTAACGTCTTTTTGAGTTTTGATATTTGAACAGTTGTTTAAACATCTGAGGCCCCATTCAATTTGAAATTTAAAACTATGTAACGTAAATATCAAGAAAATATCAAAAACAGTAAAAAAAACAGTAAAATTTTGCTAAATTTCGAAAAATAATCAAAAAGAAAAAACGAAAAGTGAGAGTTAAAAAATTCAATTTTTTATTAATTAAGGTTAGATAGTGCACAAAATCAATTATTATTCAATAAATTATAATTTATCCTCTTTACCGAATAACTTTTTTATAAAAAATCAACACAATCTTAAAATACTCTTATTTTCTAATATCTTTAATGATACATGAAATAGTTTTGGCAATTATTCAAGGAATTACGGAATTTCTTCCCATTTCTAGTTCTGGCCATCTTGCACTTGTTTCAAACATAATAAGTGAACCAAATTTATTTTTTATGATTGCAATGCATTTTGCTTCACTTTTAGCCATTTTAATTTATTTGAGAAAAGACATAAACAGATTACTTAAGTTCAAAAGAAAAAGTAATTGGAATTGGTATAAAACAATAATCATTGGGATAATTCCTGCTGGATTAGTCGGTTATTTTTTTTCAGGTTGGATAAAAATAGCAATAAATAATTATGCTTTAATAGGGACCGGTTTTCTTTTTACTACTGTTATTTTGTTTTCTAGCAAATTGAAAAAAGGAAAAAAAGAAAAGATTAGTCTTTTGGATTCTTTTCTAATTGGAATTAGCCAAATATTTGCATTATTTCCCGGAGTAAGTAGAAGTGGGACAACGACTTCTACAGGAATTTTAAGAAAAATTAATCCAGAGGTTGCAGGAAAATTTTCATTTTTGATTTTCATTCCTTTAATGATTGGAGCAATACTTCATCAGATGACTGAATTTTATATTAATATTGAAATAGTTATTTCATTCATTGTTTGTTTTTTTGTAAGTTTGGCTTCTTTAAATTTATTTTTTAAAACCCTCAAAAGTGGAAAATTTTGGTTGTTTGGGATTTGGACAGCTTTAATGGCAATAATTAGTTACTTATTTTATTTGTTTTAATTTTAAACACTCGTCCAAACAACTTACTACTCAAGATTGACTACCAATCAATTTAAAAACAAAGCATTTTCTCAATTTCTATGAAAGACATAATAATAAAAGGTGCAAGAGAACATAATCTAAAAAATATTGATTTAGTTTTACCTAAAGAAAAATTTATTGTAATTACTGGATTATCTGGTTCAGGAAAATCAACTTTGGCTTTTGATACGCTTTATGCAGAAGGACAAAGGAGATACGTTGAATCTCTTTCAGCTTATGCAAGACAATTTTTAGGATTAATGAATAAACCAAATCTTGACTCCATTGAGGGACTTTCTCCAGCAATTTCAATTGAACAAAAAACAACTTCAAAAAATCCGAGGTCTACAGTGGGAACAACAACAGAAATTTATGACTATCTACGTTTACTTTATGCAAGAATTGGAATTCCTTATTGTCCAAAACACAATGAACCAATAGAATCTCAAACTGCAGAACAAATAGTAAATAAAATTCAAGAAGAATTTAAAGAACAAATAACAATCCTTTCTCCAATAATTAGACAAAAAAAAGGAACATATGAAAAATTACTTTTGGAATTAAATAAAGAAGGTTATGTTAGGGCAAGAGTTAATGGAAAAATTATTCGGACTGATGAAAAAATAAATTTGAGGAGATATGAAAAACAAAACATAGATGTAGTTATAGATAGATTGGACCCCACAAACAATTCTAGATTGACCGAAGCAGTAGAATCAGCAATAAAAAAATCAGATGGATTAATTTTAGTCCAAAATATAAACGGAAAAGATAAATTGTTTTCTGCAAATTTGACCTGTCCAAAATGCGATTTAACTTTTGAAGAACTTCAACCAAGAATGTTTTCATTCAATTCTCCTTTTGGAGCCTGCGAAGAATGCCATGGATTGGGAGTAAAAATAGAATTTGATTCAGATTTGATTATTCCAGATAAAACAAAATCAATAATTGATGGAGCAATTGCATGTTATCCCAGAAAAGAAAGCGGTTGGAGAATGTCTCAAATACAAGCAGCTGCAGAAGAATATGGTTTTGATATTTTTACTCCAATAGAAAAATTAACGAAAAAAAATCTTAAAGTTTTGCTTTATGGAACAGGGGAAGAAATTTATAAAAAGGATAGGTTTGGAAGACAAAAAAAATTAACTTATGGTTGGGAAGGAATTATTCCCCAACAAGAAAGATTGTTAAGAGAAACAACTTCGGAATATAGAAAAAAAGAATTAGAAAAATTTATGCGATCCACTACTTGCCCAGTTTGTAATGGGAAGCGATTGAAAGAAAAAATTCTTTCTGTAAAAATAAATGGAAAATCAATAATGGATGTAACTGAAATGTCAATAGAAGAAACATCAACTTTTTTCAGGAATTTAAAATTATCAAAAAAACAAGAGTTTATTGGAAAACAAATATTAAAAGAAATAAATGATAGGCTTTCTTTTTTAAACAATGTTGGACTTTCATATCTTAATCTTTCTCGTTCTGCAGGAACTCTTTCCGGAGGAGAAGCTCAAAGAATTCGTTTGGCAACTCAGATAGGTTCTAATTTAACAGGGGTTTTATATGTTTTAGACGAACCTTCAATTGGATTGCACCAAAGAGATAATAATAAGTTAATAAAAACACTTCATAAATTAAGGGATTTGGGAAATACTCTGGTTGTAGTAGAGCATGATGAAGATACAATTAGGTCTGCAGACTATGTTGTAGATATGGGCCCAGGAGCAGGAATCCATGGAGGAAAAATAATTGCAGAAGGAATCCCTTCAGAAATTGAAAAAAATAAAAATTCTTTAACTGGACAATATCTTCAAGGAAAAGAAGAAATTTCTATTCCCTCAAAAAGAAGAGAAAAACAGAATCCAATTAAAATAAAAGGTGCACAGGAAAATAATCTAAAAAATATAGATGTAGAAATTCCAACAGAATGTTTGAATTTAGTTACGGGTGTTTCTGGATCTGGGAAATCTACATTGATAAATGAAATCTTGTATAAAGGTTTTGCAAGTAAGATAAATAAAGGTTCCAAAGAGAGACCCGGAAAACATAAAGGAATCTATACTGACGCATATATAGATAAAGTAATTGTAATAGATCAATCTCCTATTGGAAAAACTCCCCGATCAAATCCTGCGACTTATACAAAGGTTTTTGATGATATTCGAAATTTATTTGCAGAAACAAAAGAAGCAAAATTAAGGGGATATAAGCCGGGAAGATTTTCTTTTAATGTTAAAGGGGGAAGGTGTGAAAAGTGCTCGGGAGATGGAACAATAAAAATTGAAATGAATTTTTTGCCCGATGTTTATGTTGAGTGTGAAGAATGCAAGGGAAAAAGATACAATAGGGAAACACTTGAAGTTAAATACAAAGAGAAATCAATAGCAGATGTTTTAGATATGTCAGTAGAAGAAGCTCTTGATTTATTCCAATTTGTTCCAAACATAAGAAAAAAATTACAAACTTTAGTAGAAGTTGGTTTAAATTATATTAAATTAGGGCAATCTGCCACAACACTTTCAGGGGGAGAATCCCAAAGAATAAAATTAACAAAAGAATTGGCAAAACGTTCAACTGGAAGAACTTTATATATCTTAGATGAACCCACAACAGGCCTACATTTTCATGATGTAAAAAAATTAATAGATGTTCTCCAAGGATTAGTGAACAAAGGAAATACAATGATTGTAATAGAACACAATTTAGATGTAATAAAATGTGCGGACCATATAATTGATCTTGGTCCAGAGGGAGGGGAAGGAGGAGGAGAAGTAGTTGCAATAGGAACTCCTGAGGAAATTGTCTTAAATTCAAAATCTTGGACAGGTAAATATTTGAAGAACTTTCTTAAAAATAAATGAAACACAATAAATATTATAAACAATTTTTTTGAATATAATTATATGAAAAACAAAAAATTAGTTTGTTATGAAGAAAAAATGAAAGATCCACTATATTATCGAAAAGATTTAGCCTATAAAAATTTAGAAAAAGCAGCACTAGAAGCAAAAGAATTTTTAGATTATGGGTTAGAATCACAAAAAAAATATAAGAATAAAAGAAAAGAAGCTTTAGAAACGATTGATTATTTTTCTAAAATAACTAACAAATTTTATTTGGAA
>CAYQDG010000018.1:15192-16609 GCA_964416245.1 Candidatus Woesearchaeota archaeon | reverse complement strand
AAAAAAAAAAAAAAAAAAAAAAAAAAAAAAAAAAAAAAAAAAAAAAAATAAAAAAGCAAAAAAAAGAAAAAAAGAAAAAAGAAGAAGAAAAAACTCCGCAACCCAAATCTACCAAGAAAAAAAATAAAGAAAAAATAAAGAAAGAACTTCCAACTGATGAAGAATTAAAAAAAGAAGCAGAAAAAGAAGAATACAAAGAACCTGAAAAAACATTTGACATTGCACAACAATCTTACCAACCAGAAATAAAAAAAATTGAAACAGATATCAAAAAAGAACCAAAAGAAAAAAAATCATTTTTTAAAAAATTTTCATCAAAAACCAAAGCAATCTCCGAAAAAGAATTTGATAATCACACTGAAGACTTGGAGATGATACTTTTAGAAAACAATGTTGCCCTAGAAGTTGCAGAAAAAATAATTGAAGAATTAAAAGAAAAAATCATTGGAAAAGAATTAACAAAAAAGGAAATTGAAAAAACAATAATTGAGGGATTAAAAGAAATAATTGAAAAAGTATTAATTGAACCTTTTGATTTAATTAAAGAAATAAAAGAAAAAAAAGGCCCCTATATAATTTTATTTTGTGGAATTAATGGCACAGGAAAAACAACCCATATTGCAAAAATTTCTCACATGTTAAAAGAAAAAAATATTTCCTCCGTCTTTGCAGCAGGAGATACATTCAGGGCAGCAGCAAAAGAACAATTAATGGAGCACGGAAAAAAATTAGATATCAAAGTAATTTCACATGATTCCGGTTCAGATCCTGCAGCAGTTGGTTTCGATGCAGTAAAGTATGCAGAAAAAAATAATATTGATGTGGTTTTAATTGATACTGCAGGAAGAATCCATACTGCAACAAACCTAATTAGAGAGATGGATAAAATAAAAAGAGTAACAAAACCAGACAGAACAATTTTTGTAGGAGAATCAATAACAGGAAACGATGCAACAGATCAAGTAAAAGCATTCAATGAGAACATAGGAATAGATGGAATAATTCTAAGTAAAGCCGACATAGACGAAAAAGGCGGAACAGCATTGAGTGTCGGATACACAACCCAGAAACCAATTCTTTTCCTAGGAACAGGCCAAGAATATAAAGATATAGAAAAGTTCAACAAAGAAAAATTCATTGAAAAGTTAGGATTTGATGAGGATTAATATGAATTTATTAGTAAAATTATTTATTTCTTTTGCAACTTCTGCTATAACATTGCCCATATCTCAAGAAATATTAAAATTGAGTAAAAATTTTTCATATGTGCTAGGATTAATTTTATTTTTTTCTATATATTTTATAGGTTCAGAAATAGGATTATGACAAGATATTATTTTTAATCATCAATAACTTCCACATAAATTCTCGAACCACGTTCGCGGAATTTATTTAATCAATTCTAAAATTTTAATTT
>CAYQDG010000018.1:0-15092 GCA_964416245.1 Candidatus Woesearchaeota archaeon | reverse complement strand
AAATTCTCGAACCACGTTCGCGGAATTTATTTAATCAATTCTAAAATTTTAATTTTAGCAATTCCACCACAACAATTAATATAAAAACAATTTCTCTTCAAAAAATATGGAAATGATAAAAACAGGACTATACAAACATGAAGTAATTAGAACAAAAAAAGAAGTATTAATTTCAAAAAAGAATCTAGAAAAAGTATTAGAAGATATAAAAAATCCAGAAGAAAGAATCAAGCATAGATTCAAAAACAAAACAACTGGTTACAAACAAAATTTAGAAGCTTGGAAAAGAACAGAAAAAACAGGATACTTGCTTCTTGAAGGAAAAACAATTCCAGAAATAGCACAAGAAATGGGATTAGTAGACTCTACTATTGAAAAATATGTTTCTGACTTAATTTACAAAACCCAAAAACTTAATAACTAATTCTTTACTCTTATTTTTATTATATTGGAACCTTAACCATGTTTCAAACGTCCGGGTGGGCGGGAAACTTCAGTGCTTGGGGGGACGGTGGAGGCAAAATGCTAGAAAAATTAGGAAATGCAATAAAAAAAACAACGGATAAAATAAGCAATGCAATATTTTTAGATAAAAATATAGTTGACAGCATAGTGAGAGAACTCCAAAGAGCACTAATCGAAGCAGATGTCTCAATCCCTTTAGTAAAAGAGTTGTCAGAAAAAATAAGAAAAACAGCATTTGACGAAAAAATAAAAGGACTAGAAAAAAAAGAACATTTAATCAAACTATTACATGATGAATTAGTTTCAATTTTAGGTGAAAAAAAAGAATTAGTTCTAAAAGAAAAAGACCAAACAAAAATAATGATGGTTGGACTTTACGCAGCAGGTAAAACTACAACAACTGCAAAATTAGGAAATTATTTTCAAAAAAGAGGAAAGAAGGTTGCACTTGTTGGGCTTGATGTTTGGAGACCGGCAGCAAAAGAACAATTAAAACAATTAGGAGAACAAAATAATATCAATGTTTTTGTGGATACCGAATCAAATGATCCTGTAAAAACTTGGAAAAAATTTGAACCAGAATTAAAAAATTATGATTTAGTAATAATTGACACAGCAGGAAGACATGATTTAGATAAAGAACTTGTAAAAGAAATAAAATCACTAAATAAAGAAATCAAACCAGATGAAACAATTCTTGTAATGCCAGGAGACATTGGTCAAGCAGCAAAAAACCAATCACAAAAATTCGCAGATGCATTGAACATAACGGGAGTGATTGTCTCAAGAATGGATTCAACTGCCAAGGGAGGGGGAGCACTAACTGCATGTGCAGAAACAGGAGCAGGAGTTTATTTTATTACAACAGGAGAAAAAATTAATGACCTAGAAACCTTTAATCCGCAAACTTTTCTTTCACGGCTTCTGGGAATGGGAGATCTAGAATCACTAATAGAAAAAATTCACTCAGTAACAGACGAAAAACAACAACAAAAAATCCAAGAAAAGCTCACAGAAGGAAAATTGTCATTAGAAGATGTAATTGAGCAAGTAAAATCCATGAATTCCATTGGAGGAATGGACAAAATGCTTTCAATGGTCCCAGGGATGAATAAGGCAAAAATAAACAAAGATCAATTAGCAACCCAAGAAGAAAAAATTAAAAAATGGGAACACATACTAAAATCAATGACCGCAAATGAAAAAGAAAACCCAGAAACAATTCAAAAAGAAACTTCAAGAATTGGAAGAATCGCAAAGGGAGCGGGAGTAAACAACTCCGATGTCCGAAGTCTTCTAAAACAATACGATATGTTAAACTCCATGGTAAAAGATTCATCAGGAATGGATATGTCAGAAGGGATGAGCCAAAAACAAATGCAAAAAATGATGAAAAAATTCGGCCGTGGAATGAAAGGTATGAAGTTTTAGTTACACCCTAACCCTTAAAAATTGTCTCCTCGTCCTAAATTCTATGAAATATAAAACAATCCAAATAATTCTAGCAATCATAATCCTAGCTTCAGGAATTCTCAGCTTCATTCCTTTGGAAAAAGCATGCGGTCCAAGTTTAAATGTTGAATCTTCAACTCAAAATAACTTCGAAGGAAATCAATGCCTCCAAGTTCAAACCTCTCAATACGAAAAAACTTTTGGAATACACAATGCACATTTGGGACTTGCAGCATTTACTTTATTATTTTTAGTAAACTTTTCACACATAAAAAAGCCAACAAAAAAGAAAAAACAATTTTTAACCCTCGGACTCGCAATTGGTTCAATAGTTGCAATTTACTTTTTATATTTGCAATTCTTTGTATTGAATGCACTTTGTAAATATTGTATGGTAACAGACATTGGAACTCTTTTAAGCTTAGGAATAATTATGTTCTGGAAAGAAAAATAAATCCAAATCACAAAACCTTAAAATATCTAATCTCTTTTTAAAAATATGAAACAAAAATTAAAACAAAATATCAATTTAACAATTGGAATAGTTCTAACTTTCATACTCATTTTATTGGCCTCGAGCATAATAAGAGACATATTAAATTTTATTTTCAAAAATTCATTAAATGAAACTCTTTTTTTAACAATACATTTCATCTTAATATTCATTTTTATTTCCTTGCTATTCAAAACAAAAATAATAAAAAATTTAGAAAAACAAATAATTTCTAAAATAAAAAAAGAAAAATGAAAAAACAAATATCTTCAGGAGCAGAAGCTATAATTTATTTAGAAAACAACACAATAACAAAACACCGCATATCAAAATCTTATAGACATCCAGAACTAGATAAAAAAATAATAAAAAGAAGAACAAAATCAGAAACTAAAATTCTAAAAAAAGCTTCTGAATACATTAATGTCCCCTATCCAGGAGACCAGGAAGACATAAACAAAATTGTGATGCCATTTATAGATGGAGCAAAACTTTCAGATTACTTGAATTCTTTCGAACAAACAAAACAAGAAAAAATAATGTTCGAATTAGGAAAAACAATAGGAAAACTTCACAAAGAAAATATAATTCATGGAGATTTAACAACCTCAAATATGATTTACAAAGATAATAAAATATTCATAATTGATTTCGGATTAGGATACTTCAACGGGAAGTATGAAGACAAAGGAGTGGATATTCACCTATTGAAACAAGCCCTTGAAGCAAAACATTTCAAAAACTGGAAAATACTTTTTAACGAATTTGAAATTGGATATCGTTCAATTAATCCGACAGAAGCCCAAAAAGTTTTCGATAAAATGAAAGCGATAGAAAAACGTGGAAGATACAAACATTAAAATTATAAGCTATTTTTGATAAATAATTTAATGAATAAAAGAAAATTAATAAATAAGATAAGAATTCCAATAAAAATCTTAATAACAATCTTAATTGTCTCCACATTATTTTTTATAGCAAAAGAATTGATAAAAAATTCGGATTCAATAATAGAATTGACAAACTCAACAGGATCGTTTGCACCAATAATTCTAATAGCAATAATAAGCTTAGGCATAATCTTTACTCCCATTCCTTCAATACTCTTAACAATTTTAGCAGGTTACCTATATGGTCCAATCTTTGGAGGAATTTATAGTTATATCGGACACATAATTGCAGCAACTGGTACTTTTTTAATCGCAAACGCATTCAAAATAACCGCACAAAATAAAAGATACAAAAAATACAAGGAGATTGTAGAAAAAAATGCAAGCATCCTCTATTTCTTATATTTAATTCCAATAATTCCTGTCTCGGTAATTAGCATTGTTTCAGCCTCGTCAAAAATGAAATTTAAAAAATTTCTAAAAATAATTTTGATAAGCTTTGCACCCCTAGTCTTTTTCTTTTCTTTTTTTGGAAACAAAATAAATAAACAGAACTTGCTCGCAATTGGAATTCTTCTTTTAATACTATTAATTGGAATTTATATCCTAACCAAAATAATAAAAAACAAATATAAATTGAAAAAAGTAATTCCTTCAAAAATCTAATAGCCCTACCAGAATTCATGGGTCGTTTCACTCTCCGTAGCACAAAAGTTTGTCAAACTTTGCACTAAACCTAGGTAAATTTCTAAAGAAATTAAATCTATTTGAATTTTACAAATTAGAATTCAGAACTTTGGTCTAAAGATCAAAATAGCCCTACCAGGATTAGTTCGCTTCAAACATTCACTCGCGAACTAGTGGAATATTTTCTTTAGAAAATGTTGCTCTCGGACCTGGAAGGTTCGAATAATAGCCCTACCAGGATTCGAACCTGGGTCACAAGCTTCAAAGGCTCGCATACTTGACCGCTGTACTATAGGGCTATAAGAATTATTGTTATAATTGATTTATAAGATTTTTGTTAGGAAAGAATTAGTAATAATTAATAATCTATTCTGCAATGGTGGCCACACCCAGTATCATAATCATCATTTTTACAACTACTAACAGATTGACAAAAACAACTCTTGTTAGAAGAACCATCTTCATTTCTTGATTCATCATATATGCTCTTTCCCAAATCTTCATCACAAAGACAAACATTTACTTCTTCACAACCACAAGAATCCTCCGAATTAGAATTAAATAAACAGAATGTTCTATCTCCTTTGGTGTTATTTTTTTTTAAAAAATCATAGCTACCTTTAATCTCTTGTTCTAATCCATTCTCTTTCAATTTAATTTTATCTAATTTAAAATTCATTTTAATCATTGTCGCAAATGCAATCATCTGCAGGATCCATTCTACCACAAACTGTTAAACAAACCCAATGACATCCCCCAGAAGAACCATAATGTTCATCACAATCATTACTACAACTCTCATCATCTTCACATCTGCAATCAACTCCCAAAATACTTTCTAAAACACTAAAAGTCCTATCTTCTAAAATGCATTTTTTAGAGAAAATATCATAAGAACCAAAAATTCTTTGATTAGAATCAACTTCATAAATTTTTTGATAATTTAATTTAAAACCCATAATTATTCAAAGCCCCCACTATTTTTAAGTTTTTGTTTAATTTCGTGCAATAATAATGCCCTATTTGTATCACACCTCAGGTTATTTCTAGAGTCATACAAATCTCTTGAAACTGCATACGCTTTAGCCAAACAATCCCCTGAACAATTATATTCAGCAAAACATTCAGAACACCCCTCAACATTTTCAACAACTCTTTTTCTCAATGCATCTAATCTATCTTCATTAAAAGAAAAAGAATTACTTCTTTCATTATAATTCCCAATCAAAAACACTTCATTCATATCATCTTCGGGCCTAGATACTTCTAAACAAGAAGTAATATTGCCATCAGGAGTAACAAAAAAATTAGTTCCAGCAGCACCGCAAAATTTCCTTCCAATTTTTTTCAAATCAGAAGCAGAATGGTATAATTTTCTTCCATTCTCTTGGGCAAATTTTTTAGCTTTAATAAAATTTTCAATAAAATCTTCCTTAGAAGGCGCCCTCAATTCTAAATCTCCTTCTCCCCTACCACATTCAAACAAAGGCTCCAAATGAAAACCCTTAACAGTTGTTTCATCAATGAATAGCTTAACAATTTCTTCCATTTTTCCAACGCTTTTAGAAGAAATTGTACTTCTAATACCATATGGAAAATTCATTTTTTCAAAATATTTGGCTGTTTTCAAAACAGAATCATAAGTTCCAAGCCCATTAACCCCAGGTCTTTGGAAATTTTGAATATCTTTTGTTCCATCCCAAGATAAATTCACCCTATCAAAATTATTAATTACCCATTCTAAATCTTTTTTTCCCAAAAGACCATTTGTAGCAGAACTTATTCTTACTTTCAAATTATTTTCTTTTCCTTTACTTTTTGAATAATCAGTAATTTCTTTTATCCAAGACATATTCTTATGCATCAAAGGTTCGCCTCCCCCGTGATATCCCACGCTAATACCTTTAGAATTTTTATCTAAAGCATTTTTAACAATGAAATCTATGGAAGATTTTGCAATTCTTACATCCAACAAATCTCTCGGATTTTCACCTCCATGAGAATAACAATAACGACACCTTAAATTACAATCCCATGTTGGCATTAAAGTCACTCCTGTGGGCTTGTATTCTTTTGGAATAGAAATATTTTCAAATTTAGGAAATTCTTTACCAATAAAACCTTTATTCTCTAGGATTTTTTCAATCCCTTTTTCAAAATGGTAATTTTTTCCTAGAGACAAATTTTGTAATTCTTTAACAATAGGAGTATTTACCTCTAAAATTGAACCAGTTAAAGGAGAGTAAAGTATAAAATTTTCTTTATCAGGAATGACGTACATCTTAGGATTAACTTTCATGTAAATTTTAAAACAAAGAAATATTTAAATGTTACTATAAAATTACAACAAACCAAAAACTTCCCATAATCAAATAAAAAAACTGTCACTTTCACCAGACCCATAAACATCCAAATATTTCTTGTATAAAATCGCCCATTCACTTTAACTAAGAAACAAGAACACCCAATTTTAACTCTTCACTCCTAACTCGCGACTGTCTTTTTTTGGTACTCGGAATTTAATATAAAGAAATATGTATATACCTTAACATGGAAAAAGCAACTCTTTATTGTCCAAGAGAAAGGCTTTTTGTTAACCACCTTTTGGTTGAAAAACCCACTCTGCCGGGATATCAACCAATGAAAAACATCCTGGAAATCCAAGTGGATATACTAGGTATGCAAGACGAACAAGCATTAATTCGTTTGCCAGAAATGATGGCAAATGGAGATAAAAACACTGCACTAGTGGATATCAAATACTTAAATTAGGGGAACAAAAAGCAAAATCTATTTCTTTATTTTTTTATTTTTAAAAAACAATCTTTTGAATTTTTTTCTTAAAGATTTTTGTTTTTAGACGAAGTTATAAAAATTTTGCAGCGTAGCAGCGCTACGTTAGAAATTTTTTAACGAGTATAAAGCAAAAAGATTAAGAAAAAACACTTTGATAAAACAAGTCACGGTTAATATCTTGCTTTCGGGGTTCAGGGCCCTTAAATAAATCCTTAACCCTAAAAGGAGCATCATATCTCTCGCCAACCAAACAACCAGCCAATTTCATAAACTCTATGCTCACATCAGACTTTGGTTTAAAATTCACTGGAGGCACAAATTGCGATTGTGACTTCAAAACATTAACATCATGAGGAATCATTGCAAGAATTGGAACCTCACTAGTTTTTTCAACATCTTCTAGACTTAACTCAAAATTTTTTCCATAAACTTTATTCAAAACCAGACCAGTAATTGGGGAACCCTGCTTTTTAGCAACTTTAATTGCTTTCAAAGTCATAGATAAAGTGGAATAATCTGGGGTAGAAATTACAAATAATTCATCAGAAGAAATCATAGCCGCCAAAGTTTCTTTGTTTAAAGCAGGACTAGAATCAATTAAAATAAAATCATAACTTTCCCTTATAGATTCCACAAAATCTTTCAATTTCAAAGGATCAATCATTTTATGGGGAAAAACTGAAGCCGGTATAACATGTAAATCTTCAATTTCAACTATAACTTCAGAAACATCTTCTCCATCTGCCAATATATGATGGATTGTTTTCTTAGGTTCAAGTATATCCAAGTGAATCCCCAAATTTGGTGCAGAAAAATTAGCATCAATCAAAAGTACTTTTTTTCCATAACTTGCTAAAGCAGCACCTAATCCAATTACACTGGAAGTTTTTCCTACACCTCCCTTTAAACTAAGAACACCTATCACCTTTCCCATATAAAATATAATCAAACCTAATTTAAATAACTTACCAATGTCATCACTAAAATCAAATGAACAAACAAATAACAAGCTTTAAAAAGCAAAACGACAAATAAATAACATGGCAAAAGAAAAACAAGAAAAAAAGAAATTAACTCAAAAAGAATATGAAAAAAAAATATTAGAGTTAGCTAAAAGCGGATTAACTTCAGAAAAAATTGGACAAGAATTAAGAGAAGAAGGAATACACCCCCAAGAATACGAAGGAAAAATCTCAAAAATTCTAAGGGATTCTTATGTGAATCCAGACTTAAAAAATATTGAAGAGAAACTAGAAAAAATAAAGGCTCATTGCGAAAACAACAAACAAGACAAAAGGGCCAAAAGAGAAAAAGACCGAATTTTCTCCCAGCTGAGAAAATTAAAAAAATATTTTGGCATAAAAGTTAGATAATTCATTCTAGTTCATAAGGGGAAAAAATGGAAAATAGCTTAGAGGTGAAAATAAAGTATACTGTAAAAAATTTCTTAGATGAAATCAAAGGAAAAAATTTACAAATAATCAGCCATTTCGATACAGACGGAATAACTTCTGCAAGCATAATAATTCAATCATTAAAAAAAATTGACCAAAAATTCTCTCTAAAAATAGTAAAAGCATTAAACAAAAAAATTATAAATTCATTAGACAAAAATAAACCTGTTTTATTTATTGATTTGGCTTCGGGAAATCTAAAAGACATAGAAGAATCAAATATAAAAAAAACATTCATAATTGATCACCACGAAATAGAAGAAGAAATTCCTTTAAACACAGAAATAGTAAATCCAGAACTACACGAAAGACAAAAAATCTCTTCTTCTGGTTTAACCTATTTATTTTGTAAAGAAATTTCTGAATCAAATAAAGAATATGCCAAACTTGCAATATTAGGGATGATTGGAGATCAACTTGAAAAAGAAATTGATAGATTAAATTTAGGCATTTTGGAAGATGGGGAAATACAAAGAAAAAGGGGGCTCTTAATCTACCCCTCAACAAGGCCACTAAATAGAGTTCTAGAATATTCTTCTGACCCCATAATTCCCGGTGTTACAGGAAAACCCGAAGGAGTCACTGAACTCCTAAGAGAATCAGGGCTTGCCCCAGAAGGAGGAAAATACAAAAGTTTAATTGAATTAACTGAAAAGGAAATGGAAAAACTTGTAACTTCAATTGTTTTAAGAAATCCAGAAAGAAAAAATAAAGAGCTTTTGGGAGATTTATTTTTAATAAAAATGTTTGGAAAATTGGAAGATGCACGAGAACTTTCCGCAAAGATAAATGCTTGTTCAAGAGATGGAAAACCAGAAGTTGCAATAAATTTTACAATGGAAAATCAAGAAGCAAAAAAAAGAGCGGAATCAATTCACGTAAAATATAAACAACAATTAATTTCAGGAATAAAATATGCAGAAGAAGCAAATAAAATAATAGGAAAAGGTTACATGATTTTAAATGCCCAAGATAAAATAAAAGATACAATGATTGGAACAATCACCAGCATATTAGCAAATTCTCCAACTTATGAAAAAGGAACAATAATTATCGGGATGAGTTACAATGATTCAAACCAAATTAAAATTTCTGCAAGAAATGTTGGAAGAAATGGAAGAAATGTTAGAGAATTATTATCAACTGCAATGAATTCCTTTGAAGGAGAAGTAGGTGGACACGAATTTGCCGCAGGTTGTTCTATCCCAACAGAAAAAGAAAATGAATTTATTGACATTTTAAAGAAAAATTTAGAATTGCAAGTTGTAAAAATAGTTAACAAATAATTAACCCACAAGATTTAAAACTGTGTTATTTCTTAAATTTCTATGGAACTTGAACAAGGAGATTTAGTATTATGTACTGTTGATAGAATAATTGGAACAACAGTATTTGTAAAAATTGGGGGAACAAACAAAGAAGGGTCTGTTGTTTTTTCAGAAGTATCTCCTGGAAGAATACGAAACATTAGAGATTTCGTTGTTCCAAAAAAAATAATCGTATGTAAGATATTAAAAATTTCTGGAGAAAATATAGAACTATCTCTTAGAAGAGTATCATTAAAAGAAAAAAAAGAAGCGATTGAACAATATAAAACAGAAAGGAGTTACAAAAATATCCTAAAAACAATTCTAAAAGATAAAACAAAGGAAACAATCGAAAAAATAGAAGAAAATTCTACGGTTTTTATATTTTTGGAAGAGGCAAAAGAAAATTCAAAAGAATTAGAAAAATTAGTTGGAAAAAAAGACGCAGAAAAAATAATTGAAATTTTAAAAACTCAAAAAAAGAAAAAAGCCTCGATAACAAAAAAAATAGAAATGTATTCGATAAATCCAAATGGCTTAAGCTTAATCAAAAAATTATTTGAAAAGGAAAAAGAAGCAAAAATAAAATATTTAGCAGCAGGAAAATACTCAATAAGTTTAGAAGATGAAAACATGAAAAAGGCAGATCTTAGAATTACAGAAATAATTCAAAGAATAGAAAAAGAAGCAAAAAATAATAATTTTGAATTCAATTACAAATAAATCAAACACAATAATTCTTAAAAAGAAAAAAACTTTTCATGAATAATGACGATTGAAAACCGAATAAATGATTTTCTAATGAACATTGAAACTTTAAATGATTCTTGGCAAATAAACTGCACATATCATTCAATAAAAGCAACAATCAGAGACTATAAAAAATAAGATCAACCATATAATGAAAAAAAAGTAAATTTCCTACTACCTAAAATGGAAATGAAATATAGAAAATGGGAAAAAAGCCAGACAAAACAAAATAATTCTTCAAAAAGAAATTATTTGTCTACGAAAATAATAGTAAAAGAATTAAAAAATCAAAAAAATAAATGAAATGATTTTTTCAAATCACTACATAGAGAATAAAAATACTTCGTGTTTTTCACTTCAAACATTAGAAAAATGCCTAGTATTTTTTTCAATTCACTACATAGAGAATAAAAATACTTCGTGTTTTTCACTTCAAACATTAGAAAAATGCCTAGTATTTTTTTCAATTCACTACATAGAGAATAAAAATACTTTGAATGCTTTAACAACATACAGAAAGCGTTCCGATGAATTTTTATTTAATTCACTACATAGAGAATAAAAATACTTAAAAACTAAAAACAACAATTATTTTTATGGAAAAAGAACAATTTTATATAAAAGTTGTAGGGATAATCTTTGATACCTCTTCAAGAAAAATATTGGTTGGAAGACTAGACCACCAAGACCATTACTCTTTCATAGAAGGGGATTTAACTCACGGTGAAGAATTAGATAAATGCTTGAAAAGAACAGTTGAAGAAACAACAGGATTCAAAGTTCATAATCTAGGAGCAGTTTATGCAGAAAATATGCTAAAAAATCCAGATAAATTAAAAATTCATTTTTTATGTGAAGCCAAAGAAGGAGATTTGACACCTGGAGGACTAGTTACAGAATTAATTTGGGTAAAACCTTCAGAAGTAGAAGAAAAACTCGGCGTAAAACTACCTTCAAGATTACATGAATATATTACTAATTTAGAATAATCTTATATATTCATAAAATCATTTATTTCTATGAAACTAAAAAAATGTCCAAAATGTAAAATATACACACTAGAAGAAAATTGTCCAAAATGTGAAGAAAAATCAAAAGACGCACATTATAAATTTTTAAATTTAAAGGATGCTCCAAAATCAACCGCAGAACATTTTAACAAAAAAAGAAATTAAAATCAACCTTTTTTAATTTTCACAACTTCAATCCCTTTATTGTTTACTTTCTCAATAATAAAAGTTAATTTTCTAAACCTAATTTTCTCCCCCTTACGAGGAATTCTTTCTAACTTATCCTGGATAAATCCTCCAAGAGTATTTGAAGTTTCAGAGTCTAATTTAACTTTTAAAATTTTATTTAATTCTTCCAAGGTAATTTTTGCTTTAGTCCTAAAAATTCCTTCTGAAATTTTAGTCAAATATTCACTCCTTCTTCGACTTTTATCAAAAACATCTCCCACAATTTCTTCTAAAATATCTTCAATACTAACCAGCCCAATAACATCTTCATATTCATTGACAACCAATGCAATTTTTTCATTCCTTTTGTCTAAATCTCCCAACAAATCATCAACATCCTTAGATTCTGGAATAAACAAAACTTCCTTTGCAATTGATTTTATTTTTTTAGAAGTTTTCTTTTCATGAATTACTTTTAAGATATCATCAACGTCAACTACTCCAATAACATTATCTCTTTCCCCAACATAAACTGGATACCGGGAAAAAGGAGATTTAACCACAAATTCAATAATCTCATTTATTCTTTTATCCCCATCAACCATGTCAACTTCATCTTCATGCGTCATTACATCAACAACTTTTGTATCTTTGAACTCTAGAATATTATGCATCATTTCTGCTTCTTCTTTATCTAAAACCCCTTCCTTTCTCCCCATAACTAAAAAAGATTTTAATTCTTCTTCAGAAACTTCTTTTTTATCTTTAGTTCCAGAAAGCTTGTTCACAAAATTTGTAATTTTTTCAAAAAACCACACAAAGGGAAATAATAACTTCATTAAAAACTCAAGAGGAATAGCTGCAATCAAAGAAACTTTCACAGCATTTTGAGCGGCAAAAGTCTTTGGCGCTATTTCTCCAAAAACTAAAATCATAAAAGTCATAATTCCCATTGCAATTCCAACTCCTTTTGAACCAAATAAATCCATAAAAACAACTGTAGCAAGAGAAGCTGCACTAATATTAATCAAATTATTTCCAATTAATATTGTAATAATCATCTTCGGAGTTTTATTTTTTATTCTCTGAAGAGCAAGTGAACCTTTTCTCTTTTGATCAACCAAAGAATTAATTTTAACTTTTCCAACTGCCATTAACGCCGTTTCTATTCCAGAAAAAAGCGCCGAAAATATAATCAAAATACCCAAAATTAAAATATTTATTCCAAGATTCATTTCTTAATCACTAAAATAGAAAATTAAAATCAATTTTTAAACTTTACTTTTAATGAAAATCTCAAAAAATCGAATAAAACTTTTTAAACTCATTTAAATTTAACAAAACATGGAAAGAACATTGGTATTAATAAAGCCAGATGCTATGGTAAAAAGAATTGCAGGGAATATAATCTCTGAATTATATAACACTGGACTAAAAATGATTGGATTAAAATTAGTTAATGTCCAACGAGAACTTGCAGAAATGCATTACGAAGAACACAAAAACAAACCTTTCTTTCAAAAACTAATTGGACACATTACTGGAGAACTTCATAATAATGAAAATGTTATTGCAATTGTTTACGAAGGAGAAGATGCAATAAGAAAAGTGAGAGAAGCCGCAGGAAAAACACATCCTGAAGAAGCAGATTTCAATAGTATTCGAGGAAAATACGGGAGATGGCACTCAAAAACGGATTGTTTTGAAAACGTAATTCATGCATCAGATTCTCCAATTTCGGCAGAAAGAGAAATTAACTTATGGTTTGACAAAGAAGAAATACTATAATAATTTATTCATTCTTAGTTTTAATATAATTAAAATAATAAAAATTTCCCCTAACTTTAGGTTTTATAATTTCAAGAATTATTGTTCTCTAAAAAAATTTATTTGAAAAAGCTATGCTTTATCCCTTATTCCATCAGTATTCACAAAATAAACTGCTTCTCCATCAGGTAGATTGGGACTATCAATCAATTTTGCAACACGACTTCCTTGCTTTGCCCGACGCAAATACATTCTAAAAGTAGAAGCATGCCCAACAATATTTCCTCCAATCGCAGTAGTCGGATCTCCAAACAATTGAGCAGGATTAGCCATAACTTGATTCGTAACATATACTGCCAAATTATGAGTTTCAGCTAATTTCATCAAGTCATGCATATATCTATTCAATTTTTGTTGTCTATCTGCAAGTTGTCCTCTACCAGAAAATTCTGCTCTAAAATGAGCAGTTAAAGAATCAACAATAACTAATTTAATAGGTTCACCATTTTTCACCATTTCTGTAACTTTTTCCAATAAAAGCATTTGATGATCAGAATTGAAAGCTCGAGCAACCAAAATATTTTTCAAAACCATCTCAGGATTAGCTCCAATCCCTTCAGCCATTTGTTTAATTCTTTGTGGCCTAAAAGTTCCTTCAGTATCAATAAAAACAGCTTTTCCCCCAGCCCCACCTTGATCAATTGGAAGTTGAACATTAACTGCTAAAGCCAATCCTAATTGAGTTTTACCCGAGCCATAAGCACCAAAAGCTTCAGTTATAGCCCGAGACTCAATTCCCTTTCCACCCAAGAGTTCATCAAGGTTTTTACTCCCTGTAATAATATGAGAAATATTCGCTCTTTTTTTAGCATACTCCATACCATCGCTAAATCCTAATTGCAATAAATCTCTTGCAGCCTGAATTGCCTTCCTTCCAACAGCAGCACTAACTCCCGCAGCATCACTCAGAGCAGCAGGACTCATGACAGCCAAACTCATCATGTCAAAAACACCTGCACTCTCTAATTTAGCAACAGCAGCAGGACCAATTCCAGGCAAATCGCTTAATTCAGGTTCTTTCTCTTCTTTTTTCACACTCTTCTTTTTAGACACCTTCTCTTCCCCAGAAATCGCTTCTTTAATATCTTCAGCGTCTTTTTTCGTTACCATACCTAAAAGAAAAATTAGTTCACTTTATAAATTTTATATCAGTCAAGGATATAAATTGAATTGATAAATTCTCTCAAATATCCTAAATTGAATATTTTTCCCGTTTTGAATTATGTTAGCCAAAAAGAAACAAAACTACTCCAAAGCAACTATTTCTTTATCTAAATCCACATCATCAATAGAATCAACAATTAATTCAGGATTATTAAAGTAAGAATTCATCCTTACATTTCCACCAAAAATCATTTCTTTTCCTAAAATATTTTGTCTTTGCTGTTCTATTAAATTTTCATCTTCTGATTCAGTAAGTCCAAGCTTTTGAACCATTTCATGGAATAGAACTGCACGAATATTTTCAGTTCCATCATCAATAACAACATTCAAAATGGCTCTCTTTTCACTAGGAACACCAGAAGCCAATTCTTCTTCAGTAATTTTTTTCCCAGTTTCAGGATTAGCATTATAAAACCTAGGACTGAAAGATTGAACAACAAAAGAACGATTCATTACTTTATCCCCAACATTAAATTCCTTTACTTCTTTATCTTTAACAGGTTTTTCAGTTTGAACCTCATCAAACGTTTCATCACTAACTTTCAATTCCGCAAAACTTCCCATATGAACTTCCCCTTCCCTCATATTTCCAGCAGCAATATCAATACAAGTTCCTTCTTGAACTTCCT
>CAYQDG010000017.1:10895-17407 GCA_964416245.1 Candidatus Woesearchaeota archaeon | reverse complement strand
GGATGCCAGAATATGTTCGCCAACCACTTGCGACATGGTGTTCCTCTATTAGTCAATTATTGTAAAAAATAATTGTTTTTGGATGAAGATTGTTTTGATTGTTAGGTTTTTTAGATGGTTGTTTTGAAAATTATTCATATTTTAAATTTAGTAACTTTTTTATAGGACTTTTTCTTTAGTTTTTAATGGTTGAGGATATTGTTGGATATGTTAAATCCAATTTGGGGAGAGGACTTGATCCTGAAATGATTAAACAAAATCTTTTGAGTCAGGGCCATGCAGATTATGATATTGACAAGGCTTTTTCTGAAGTTAATCAAGAAAACAATTCTGAGGTTAATGAAGAAGATGAAAGTGAATCATCGGATTAATTCTAAAACTATCTGTTTTTTCAACTAAATATATATAAATGAAATTCAATTCTTTTTAGTATGTGGGGTGATTCTACAAAAGTAGAGTCAAAATAGAGTTAGAAAGGAGGAATTAAAAAGAGATAAATATGGTACTTGATTTTGCAAAAGAAGCTATTCAAAATTCTGATAGTCACAGCATTAGTTTCGATGAATTGAGAGCTGGAAAAGCTTCAATTAAAGTTGTCGGAGTTGGTGGATGTGGTTGTAATATGATTACATGGCTTTTCAATAAAGGTATCAATGGTGCTACAGTTTATGCTGCTAATACCGATGCTCTACATCTTTCTGTTACTAAAGCCGATGAAAAAATTTTGATTGGTAAAGAGTTAACAAGAGGATTAGGCGCTGGAGGTAAAGCTACAAAGGGTAGAGAAGCGGCAAAAGAAGCTTTGGTTGATTTGAAGAAAGCTGTTGGTGGTTCAGATATGGTTTTTGTTCTTGCCGGAGAAGGTGGAGGAACAGGAACAGGTGCTGCCCCGGTTGTTGCTCAATTAGCTAAAGAAACTGGTGCTGTTGTTATTGGTGTTGTTACTATGCCTTTTGAAAGTGAAAAAGCAAGAATTGATAAAGCAGAATTCGGATTAGCTGAATTAAGAGAAACTACTGATACTTGTATTGTTTTGGATAACAATAGATTAGTAGATATTGCGGGACAATTACCTTTGGAACAAGCTTTTGCTGTTGCTAACGAACTTGTTAGTACAATGGTTAAAGGCATTGTTGAAACAATTACATTGCCGTCTTTGATTAACCTTGATTATGCCGATGTTTCTTCTATTATGAGGAATGGAGGTGTTGCTGTTATAGGTATTGGAGAATCGGATGCTGCAGATCGTGTTACTGAAGCTGTTAAGCAAGCCCTTACTCATCCTCTACTTGATGTGGATTACAAAGGTGCGAGCGGTGCATTAGTACACATTACTTGCGGACCTGATTTGAAATTAGAAGAATTTGATGTAATTGGTAGGACTGTTTCAGAGAATTTGAGCTCAGATGCACAAGTTATAATTGGTGCGAGAATTGCTAAGGATTTTGTTGGCAAGGTTAGAGTTATTACAATTATGACTGGAGTTAAATCTCCATATGTGTTGGGTAAGGAATTTGAAGAAGAAACAATGCCTGCTTCAAAGGAAATGTCTGACTTAGGAATTGATATCCTAGGTTAAATTAATAAAGCATTATTGCGTTTTTATTTTAACTTAAAATCCGGGCAAAATAGGGGTTGTCCGGATTCTTATTCTTATTACAATAATTTTTAAAAATACAAGATTTTTCTATTTTTATGGAAAACTTAGTTTATTTTTTGAGAAATGGGAAAAATTTTTTAAAAATTGGGGAAAATAAATTTTTAAAACCCGGAGAAAAATACTCTTCTTTTAGAGATTCTGTTTTGTTGGAAAAAGATTATAATCTTATTTATAAATTTTTCAATCGGCATGGATTATATTTAGAGGATTTGAATGAAAGGAATGTTGAAACTTCTGAATTTCGAGTTGAAAAAATAATTTTGGAGCACATTGTCCATAATTTCCCTTCGGAACTTTTTGGACTTGATAATTTAAAGTATCTGGATCTTTCTGGGGGAGCAATTAAATCAATTCCAAAAAGAATTGATAAATTAAAAAAATTGGAAGAATTGTATTTGGATGAGTGTGGTTTGGAAAATATTCCTTATGAATTGGGAAAATTGAATAATCTTCGAGCTATTTCTTTGATGGATAATAATATCAAAAGCAGAGGCGCTGGGAAAATTATTGGGGATTTACAAAGTAAGGGTATAGAAGTTTTGATTTAATACAATCCAGGCCCGCGTCCTTCCACTTTTTTTATTTCGCTCATTCTTTTATTGTCCCATTCATTAAAATAAAGGATTTTGTCTGTTGCACCTTTTTCTTTTGTTGATTTAGGTTTTGTTTTTTCGTATCCTACAGTTATTATTGCTTCTATTTCTCTTGAATCTGGAATTTTTAATGTTTTTTTTACTTTTTCATCATTAAAATGTCCAATCCAGCATGTGGATAAACCTACATTTGTCAAATGCAACATAAAATTCTGTATTGCAGCTCCAGCTTGTTGTCTTTGATATCTTTCTCCTCTCTCTTTGTATAATATTTCTGTTTTTTTTGGATTTGAAATAAATGCAACGAGATATTTTGAATCTTTTATGAATTCTTGTTCAGAATATTTCGCGATTTCAGAGATTGTTTCTTCTTTGTCAATTACAATAAATTTTATGGTGAATGTTCCCCCTGCCATTGGAGCAAATCTTGCAGAATTAATTGCTTCTAAAATATATCTCCAATCTGGTTTTTTGTCTTTGTATTTTCTAATACTTGTTCTTGATTGAATTGCTTTTATTGTGTCCATGAGTTAGTAAAGAGAAAAGGGTTTTTATGGGTTTTGGGAAGAATTAAATAATTGTGAATGTTAATTTTATTATGGACTTAGAAATATTATCTTTTGAGAAAGCTATGAAATATATTCCTCCTAAAAATAGTTATGGTATTAGAATTTTGAATAGTCATTGGGAAGCGTATAATCCCGATTTGCCTTCTCATGATCATTGGTTGAAAATTAATGAATATAAATTTGATGATATTTGGCCCAGAAATTGGAAGGAATTTCACGGAGAAGATGAATTATTGAATATTTATGGTTGGAATCATGGCCGGAGTGTTTTGTTTGATGAAAACCTTGCTAAAAAAATTTTAGATGATTTTGAGGAGGTCAAGAGTGGTGTTGAAAATATTATGATTCATTGTGTTCATGGGGCCAATCGTTCCCCTGCTGTTGGGATGGCCATGAATGATATTTATGGTTGGGAAATTGAAGGGTTGGAAAAAAAATTTCCGAAGTATAGAAAATATGTTTATGAAGTTATGGTTGGCGCTTCTAAAACCCGATAACTCCTCCGCCGATACATTTTGTTTTTTCGTAAAGAACAATTGCTTGGCCTTCTGATACTCCAGTTATTGCTTTATCTAGAGTCGCAATAATTTTATTTCCTTTTTTTGTTAATGTTGTTGGCATGAGTTCTCCAACTTGTCTGATTCTTGACAAAACTTTTCTTGGAAGATTTTTTTTAAACTCTTTATCATTTTCATCAATTAGGTGTAAATCAGTTACAACTATTTTTTTTCTTAAAAGGATTTCATGACCTTCTGGAGCTGCAACAATTATATTATTTTTTGTGTCTTTTTTTGCAACATACCAACGAATCATTCTTTTTGTTTTTGGGTCTTGCCTTTTTATTTCAAAACCATATCTTGGCCCTAATCTTTGTCCAATAGTATAATAATATATTCCGTCGTGTTTTCCAATTTCATTTCCCTCTGGATCTAAAATTTTTCCTTTTTTTGGTTTTATTCTTTTTGAAAGAAAATCTTTTATATTTACTTTTCCAATGAAACAAATTCCCACAGTTCCTTTTTTTGCATAGTTTTGAAATTTGTGTTTTTTTGCGATTTTTCTCACTTTCTTTTTTGTTAAATTTCCTATTGGAAATAGTGTGTGTTTCAGGTCTTCTTGAGATTGACGGTATAAAAAATATGATTGGTCTTTTGATTCATCTTTTGCTCTGTGGAGTTCGTAAATTGTTTTTGAGTTTTTGGAAATTTTTGGATTTTTTGTTCGCGTCCCAAATCGCTGTGACGCGTCCCACCCACCCGATTTGAATCCAAAAATTTCTCTTAAATTAACTGGAAATTTAGACTTACAAGCTTTCTTTTTTATTCTTGCGTAATGTCCTGTTGCAATTAAATCAATTCCTCTTTTTTGTGCTTCTTTTAGAAACATTGGAAATTTTATTTTTTGGTTACAATCAATGTCGGGATTTGGAGTGATTCCTTTTTTGTATTTTTTGAACATTTCATCGACTACTAATTCTTTGTATTCTTTTTCAAAATCTAGAGTTATAATTGGAATTTGTAATTTTGTTGCTATTTTTATTGCGTGCTTTCTTTCTTCTACCCAAGTACATTCTCCAGTTATTTTGTTTTTTGTATCTGACCAATTTTTCATGAATGCACCATAAACATCGTAACCTTGTTTTTTTAGAAACAAAGCTGCAACTGAAGAATCTACTCCTCCGGACATTCCTACTAAAACTTTGGGTTTTTGTTTTTTGAATATATTTTTCATAAAATTAATTGGTTGAATAGGATTAAAAAGTTTGGGGAAAGTAAAATTTGATAAAATTTCAAAAAATTACGCAAATCTTTTTAAGTTAATTTTTAGTATAAGTATTATGGATTTATTTTTTAATAAAAAAAACATAAAAAGTAAGAGCCTAAATAAATTGAGGTATGGGATGGTTCATTCTTTGTTCGGGGATGCAGAAGGAGTTTCAATAGTAATGAAACAATTGGAAGGAATTTTAAATAAAAAAATGGGAGTTCCCGTAATGGAACAGTTTGAAGGGATTTTTAAAAAAAAGAGAAAACCTTTTGCAGCTAGAAAATTGAGTAAGATTTTACATAATAAAATGAATGTTCCTTCTAATAGAATCTATTATTTGATAGGTAAATCAAAGGTAAAATCTAAACAGATAACTGAATCTAGAGTTCTGTGGAATAATAATTCAATTAATCTTTTTGCTTTAGAAAACTATGGAAAAGTTTTGAGTAATGAGCATAAATTAAAAATTGAAAAAGCAATTGACCGGGGAAAAGAGGTTATTGAAAAATTTATTAAAAAAAATAAAATAGATGTTTTGATTGTCCATAATTCAAGTCATCCCGTTAATTTTATTATGTCTATGGCTATTAGTAGATACTATAAAGAAAGGAAAGAGGCAGGACTATTTGCTCCAAAATATATTTTGTGGTGGCATGATTCGCATTTGGAAAGAAAAGATTTTCTTAAGCCTTCAAAAGAAATGAAAGAATATTTGATTGAGGGTTTGCCTGGCCCATATGTTGATTATATTTTATTCATAAATAGTTTACAGTGGGAAAATTCTAAAGATTTTTTTAAAGAAGTTGATAAAAAATATCCTGGTTTTTATGAAAAAATTGAGAAGAGACATGATTTTGTTTTTAATACTACAAATACCTTTATCAATGATTATTCTGATTTGGAGAAAAATAAATTTGGAAATTTAGTTGCAAGATTTTTTGAGGATTTTGAAGTTTACAATCTTTT
The DNA here is from genome assembly GCA_964416245.1 of Candidatus Woesearchaeota archaeon. GTDB lineage: Archaea > Nanobdellota > Nanobdellia > Pacearchaeales > GW2011-AR1 > GW2011-AR1. The sequence continues at coordinate 11,852 of CAYQDG010000017.1, read as the reverse complement.
AGGGAATAATGGATTATTTATTGAGGATACTTTATTTTGTTTACAACCTACTCGGATGGTTCATAGGAAAAGAATAGATTTTGCTTTGAAATTTTGTTATAGTTTATTAAAAAAATTAAAGAAAAAAGGAAAGTATAAAGCAATTTATTTTTTAGTTTCTGGTCATGATCCAATTAAAATGAAAAAAGAACTTTTGGAATTGAATGAAAAATTGAGTAAAAAATTTAATGAAGAAAATGTTTTCTTGGTTTTTGCAGAGGATTATTATAGTAAAACTAAATTGAATTTTTTAGATTATCCAAAAGTTTTTTCTCAACTTGGAGGAATTGCAACTTATTTTAGTGATGTTGAGGGTTTTGGAAACAATCTATTGGAAGTTTTAGCTTCGGGTTTGCCTCCAGTTATTTATGAGTATCCTGTTTACAAAAAAGATATTTCTAAATCTAAATTAAAATTAGTTTCTTTTGATAAATTTGTAATAGATAATAAAAGGCTTGAAAAGGTTATTAGATTGTTATCTAGTAAAGTTATGAGGAAAAATTGGGTTAATAAAAATTTAGAAATTATTCGAAGAGATTATCCCCATGATTTAGTTGTTTCTAAATTGAAAAAGGCTATTAGAAGTTAATTTTAAAAAAAAATTAATACGACCCGGGCAGTCTCCTAACCCGTGAATTTCTGCTTCGCATTAATAAAATTCAGAGTTACTCGCTCGAACCTGTTCTCGTCCTGTAAAATAGAAAAGTAATACGACCCGGGCAGGACTCTACTCTCACTTTGCAAATTCCTAGTTAAAGCTTTGAGAGAATTTGAAAGTGTTCGCCTACGGCTAAGAAATCTTTTTGAATTTTTCACTGTTAACGAGTCCAGAATAAGTTGTATTTGATTTTATCAAATACAAAACGACCCGGGCAGGACTCTACTCTCACTTTGCAAATTCCTAGTTAAAGCTTTGAG
>CAYQDG010000017.1:0-10795 GCA_964416245.1 Candidatus Woesearchaeota archaeon | reverse complement strand
TCCAGAATAAGTTGTATTTGATTTTATCAAATACAAAACGACCCGGGCAGGACTCGAACCTGCGGCCTAACGGTTACTGCTAAATCGCATTTAGTAGCGATGACAAAATATAAATTTTGCCTTAACAGCCGTTCGCTCTAACCAACTGAGCTACCAGGTCATATAATTGTTGAGAGAGTTTTGTTATTTAAAGGTTTTTGTTGTAAAAATTATTCTTTTTCTTTTAGTCTCTTTTCAAATTCTTCCATGGTTACAGGTTTTTTTTCTTCTCGCAACCCCAAATCTTCTATTGGTTTTGGCTGATTTTTTTCAAGGCCTTTGTATACATTACTGTGTTTTGATCCCTGAATTATTTCAATGAATGCCTCAATTGCTCTTTTCAAATCTTCAGGTTCTCCAATTATTCCTATTTCGTTATTTTTTAATTCAAGGTCACAATTTGTTAATTGAGAAAGGGTCTTTAGGGCTTTACCACCTTTTCCAATAACTCTTCCCCTTATTATTTCTAAATTCGATTTGTTTGTATAATCTTTTATATTTAGGATTTCAAATAATTTTTCTTCTTTTTTTATTGAAATTGCAGAACTGTAGCTAAATCCAAAATTTAGTGCATCAATTACTTTTGTTGCATCATATTCGTTTTCTGCTGTTCCATCTATTGTTACTTCTTTACCCTCATATGTTATTTTTATGTTGAGAATTTCTTCCAATTTCTTTTTGTTTTTTATTATTCTTGGAACTTTTTCACATATTATTGTTTTCATGGATTAAGGGAGAAAAAAAGAGTTATAAGTTTTTTGTATTATTTGTTGTTATTAAAAAAGAGTTACATGAGAAAGTTTTATAAAGTTTTTAGGTTGGTTTTTATTATGAGTTTGGAAAAAAATATTTTGAAACGAATGGAGGGATATCGTTATGGGAGATTTAATTTAATTGATACTTCTTTTGATTTTAGATATGTGAAAGGGGAAAATATTGAAATAAAAAATTTTTATTCTAATGATGAGTTTGGTGAAGGTGATTGTGTCAAATTAACAAATGATTTTTGTACAAAAAATTATGATTTAAATCTAGTTAGAGTTCAAGGACTTGAGCCAAAATATTTTAATGAAAAAGATGCAGTACATATTTATTCTTTGTTATCTGAAAAAAAACTTCCTTTTGATTTTTGGAAATTTGAATTAGGTGAAAAAATTGATTTTTTTGTTAATTCTAAATCTTATATTGTTGATCCAAGCTATAAATTGGTAACTCCCTTCAAAGATTCAAATTATTCTATAAGTTCTTTTTTTAGGGACAAGATTTGTACGCCCCTCTCTTTAACTTTGTTCAATAAAAATGAATTGGGGGCCCCATTGGGAATAAATTCAAAAGAGGAATTGATTTTTTTGGGTAAAAAGAATGGAAAATTTTCTTTATTTTTTCAAGAACCATTTGAAAGACTTCAAATAAAAAATATTTACTTGGATGAGATTTCAAGGATAAGGGCAAATTTACTTGGAGAGGATGATTTGCAATCTATTTGTGTTAATTTATCAAAAAAATATGTTGATTTTATTAAAAATGTAAAAAAACCCAAATTAGTTTTAGAAAATCTTAGAATAAATGGTTTGTAATTAAAATTCGTCTTCTTCTGTTTCTAAGTGGCCATTTTGTTTTAACCATTTTACTTGGTTGGGTTTATATTTTAAAAGAATGTCGCCTTTTTCGTCGTCCAATTCCCAAGGCGATATAATTATGACGTCTCCTGGTCTTAACCACAAATATCTTTTTAATCTTCCTGGGACCCTTCCTGTTCTTTCTTTTCCATCGAGGCAACTGACTTTCATTTTGTTTCCCCCATATCTTTGTTCGATTATTCCAAGGAGTTCATTCTCCTTTGGTAAAGGAGCCCTCATTATTTTTGGTTCGTCAACGTTCCTATTAAATTTGTTTGGTTTTTTCTTAAATCCCATATTATTTCATTGAGAAATTGGTTTATAAGTTTGGTGGTTTGTTATAGTAGAATTAGTGCGTAAGGTATGTTTTCTATTTTTGCGATACCCTCTCCATCAATTATTTTTTCATTTAAAGCGAGTTGTATTGCTTTTTCTCCCACTATGTTAAAAGTTGCGTCTTCTTTTAACCAGTTTTTTATTATTTCTTTTATTTCTTCTGTCTTACAAATTTTTCCATTTTCTCCTTTGTAAAAAGATTCTTTTATATCTAATTGTTTTATTCCCTCTTCAAATCTTTTCCCAAGTAATTCTTTGTCACAAATTGTAACTACGTTTCTATATGATTCTATTATGTTGACATACATTTTTTTTCCAGATGATTTTATAAGATGAATAATTAAAAAAATAAAAATAAAATTTTGTTTATTTAGTAAGCTTTTTTAGCTTCACCACTTTCGATTGCTTTCTCTGCGTTGTCTTTTGACATTATCGCACACATTTTTGTACCGCAATCAGGGCATAAACCTTTTGCAATGAATCCGCCTCTTTTAGTTTGACTAATTTCCGGATTTTTCATTGTTTTGTTTTTTCCTTTTTCTTTATCTGCTTTACCACATTTAACACAATAAGCTGTAACCATTTTTTGCCTCCCTTTTATTTAATTTGGTTCTCATAAGAACAATTCAGTAAAGTTGTTTCTTTTTTTAAAGCTTTGGAAGTAGGTTTGATTTGTTTTTGTTAAAAATAATTTTAAATTTTTGTTCTTACTGGATGTTTAGCCCCGCAGGCAAGACAATGAACTATTGTTTGTTTTCCTTCTTTTATTAGTTCGGTATCGGGTTTTTTACATTCTTTACAAAGAACAAATTCTTCGATATATCTTTCTATTTTTGGAATTATTTTTTTACTTGGAATTTTTATATTTAATTCAACTTTTTCTCCATTGATTGTAGCTTTAGCTGCTAATTCTTTTGTTAAAAATTTTAATAAGTGTTCAGGATTTCTTCTTGCGTATGAGGCAATTTGAAATAAATTTGTTAAAATTGTCTTTTTACCTTGGAAAAAACCCTCTATTTTTGGAATTTCAAATCTTTCTCCTGCTCCTTTTACTACTTTTACTTTTTCATATGCACTATCTAGTAATTTTTCATAATCTCCCATATGAATTATAGAAAGGGTGAAGTTTTAAAGATTTGGGTCAATAGTTGTTCTTGAGTAGAGAAATTATTATTAAGGAGGTTGATTTATTTTTTTGATGTTTGCTGATTTTAATGAAATAGATTTAGAAAAATACCCTAATGTTAATGTTGAATACTTAGAAAAAACTAGGGAATTTCCTGGGGGGAGAACAAGTTTTTTTCCTGGTTTTAAAAATTATGAAAGGGCATTTAATTTAGTAAATTCAAAATTTAAGGAAAGGGATTTTTTTGAAGCTGCGCCTTATTTTTTTGAATTATATAAAAATCAAAGAGACAAAGGAATTATTGTAGATTCTAAAAAATTGGAACTTAGAATTTTAGAAGAAGAGAATATTGACGATGCTTTTAAAATTTACAACTTGTTAAAGGAGAATAATTTGAATTATAAGATTATTAAAGAATTTGATTAGTTTTTTAATTTTAACCCAAGTATCTCAATCTTCCTGGTCTTGGTTCAAAAATTATTCCTTCTTCTAGAAGTTTTTGAATTTCTTGATTAATTAAATCTGGAGAAGCTTCCCTAAATTCGGTTATTATTTTGTCTGTGTCTATTCCTCCGTCTTCTTCAGAGTTTTTTATAGAATCTAAAATTTTATCTTTGAGAGCTTTTATCTCTTCGGAATTTTCTATTGGTTTTGAATTATCTTTTCTTTTCTTTTCTATTTCTAGTTTTCTTAAAAGCAAATACTTTGGATCCTTTTCGGAAATAATTTCTGGTTGGATATAAGTTTCATTATTCCAATTTCTTATTGTTCCGATTACTGCCACAGTTTGACCCTGGGTTATTCCTTTAAATTTTTGTGTGTCTTCTCCAAAAACTTTTAATTTAATTTGGCCAGAACCATCATCTAAAGTAAAAAATGAATATTGTTTTTCTCCTTCGCTGTCATATTTATCTACTATGTTTCCTATAACATTCACTCTGGAAATTTTCTTTTCTCCAAGTTCAAGGTATATGAATTTATCATTATCAAAAATTGGTTTCGCTAATAAAATATCTCCAATTCTATATTTGTAAGCTATATTTCTCTTATATTGGTCTGCCATGAGTGATGAAAGAAAAGTTCTTTTTTAAATATTTATGTGGATTGTTGAGTAGTGGAGAGATAGATTAAACTTTTTGAATAAATCCTCTTCTAGGCTGAAAAAGAGTTCCTTCTCTTTTTAATTTTTCAATAGCATCTTCGACTTCTTCTTCTTTCATTTTTCCCTCTAATTTTTCTACGACTTTTTCTACTGGTATTAATTCACCTATTTCTTCTGTTAGAGACTGTATGGCATCCCTTACTGTGAAAATTTTATTTCTATTGCTTGAAGTCATTCTTCCAGAAATTTTATCCATGTCTATATTTCCTTCTTCATCCATTCCAGCTTGTTCTAAATAATATTTCATTAGTTTTATTGCAACCTCTGCATCTTGTTCTTCTACAGTTTCAGACATTCTTATTTTTGCAGCTGCTTCAGACATACGAACAAGTGAATTTAATTGTCTTGCAGAGATAGGAATTGTTCTCATTTCTTGTCCTTCGTATATCGGTCTGTTTCTAAGTTCTACATAAAATTCTTTCATTTTTTCTACAGAATCATTTGTTAGTTTTGGTTGAACTCTTTGTCTTGCATATGCAATATATTTTCTAAATAAATCTCTGTCAATCATCATTTCTTTTGGTTCTGTTTGATGTTCATACAGCATGTGTTCTGCAACTTTTGAATCATTGGTTTTACTGGGTATATCTCTCATTGTAAATATTACATCGAATCTATTAATTAGTGCCGGAGGTAAGTTAATTTGTTGAGGTATTCCTTGAGAAGGATCAAATCTTCCAAATTTAGGGTTTGCTGCTGCAAGAACAGAGGTTTCTGCTTTTAGGCTTGCTTGAACATTTGCTTTTGAAATTGTAACTGTTTGTTGTTCCATTGCTTCGTGCATCGATGATTGGTCTTCCGGAGTCATTTTTTCCAATTCATCAATGCAAACAAGACCTTTATTTGCTAAAACCATTGCACCTGCTTCTAAAGACCAACCTTTTAGGTATTCGTCTCTTACAACTGTTGCAGTTAGTCCAGCTCCAGAAGTGGATTTTCCTACAACATAACGTCCTTTTGGGGAAATGTTAGCCATGAAACCTAAGATTACGGATTTTGCTACACCGGGATCACCGATCATCATAATATGTAAATCTCCTCTTGAATGTTGACCATCCGGTTTCATTTTTTTTACTCCTCCAAACAATTGTAGGAGCAGGGATCCTTTGATTTCTTCAAATCCCCATACAGATGGTGCAACACTGTCTCGTAGTTTTTCATAAATATTTGGATCTGCAGCAAGCTCTTTTATTTGCAATTCATCTTCTTCTGTTATGTCTAATTCTTCAAATGTTTCTTCTAAGGGAGTTATGTTGTTTACTTCTACTGCTAATTCAAATTTTGTTGACATTCCCCCTGTTGAGAGTGGAACTGGGACTTCTTTTAAAATTCCAATCACTTTTGCACGTGAACCTGGTGTTGTTCTTTCTTCCATTTTTGGATCCACAAGATCTTCTTTTACGAATACATTAATTCTTTTTGGTTGTTCTCCTCCATGAAGCATGTCTGGAGCTTCTTCTATTATTAATCTCTGGGTATCAACCATTTCTTTTGAGAGTAATCTGAAAGCTCCTCTTCTTCCACATGAGCATCTTGTTGGTTCACGGAATTTTTTTTCCATTTGTAAAACTGAAATTATTGTTCCACAACTAGGGCATTCGAATTTGGCATTTACAACTTGTGGTCGAACGTCGGAGGATTGTCGAATTATTCCTTCAAGGACTATTAATTCATTTAGGTGTTTTGATCGAATGTTTCTGATTAAAACATCGCTAGATTTTGGCAAATTTGTCAATCTAACTCTTACATTGTTTGCCAGACCCATTTCTTCAATTGCAACTTCCATACTTCGAAGTGTTTCTTCAGGATTTTTCACTATTTCTTCTGAAAGAAAAGGAGTTTCTTCTGCAATTTCCATGAAGTCTATGAATATAACGCTATTTTCGTCTCTTAGAGAAGTTTTTAATTTTTCTTTATAAGAAGTTATGAATGTTTTTGCTTCAAGAATTATCTCTTCTTGTTTAGAATTAGGTTCTTTCTCTTTATTCTCTTTTTCTTCTGGTAAATTTTGTGTGAAATCTAAGTCATCCATATGTAAGAAATGTATATACAGTTTATAAAAATTAGTGGGATTGAATTAAGATTTTAGATTATTTCTTGTATCCTTTTAAGGCTTCTTTTATGTTGTGTAAGAGCCTATCCATTGATTCTTCTAGTTCTTGTTTATTTTTTGTTCCAGTACAAACCAATTTTCCGTTTGAAAAAAGCAAAAATGTTGCATTTGGGTCTTCTAATTTATAGACTAGTCCTGGAAATTGTTCTGGCTCGTATTCTGTGTTTTCCATTTCTAAAGCTAAATAATTTAAATTAAGTTGAAGATTAATTGTTCCTGAGGCTACAATATTTTGTACTGTTATTTTAGGTTTGATAGTTACAGTGACATTAACTTTTTTTAATTGTTTGATTACTTCGTCAATTACTTTTCTCACTTGGGGAACCGATTTTGTTCCGGTACAAACTAAATTTCCTGAAGAGAAAACTAAAACTGCTGATTTTGGTTCTTTAATTCTCAATACTAATCCAGGAAAAGTTTCAGGATTATACTCTGTATTTGGTTGTGTTCTTGCTAATTTAGTTAGAGGAATAGGTTTTTCTAAAGCAGTGGTAGCTACAATATTTTGTATTTTATATTCAGATTCTTTTTTTGTTTTTGCTGCCATTGTTTTATAAAAGAAAAAACTCTTTATAAAGGTTTTTGGTAATATTTTTGTTTTTAGAATATAAATTTTTAAAAAAGATACATTCTCTTTTTGTTTATGAAAGTCAATGAAATTTTTGAAAAAGCAAAAAAAATTGCCAAAGATAATGGGAAACATACTTCTGGTATGTACTATGTTCCTTCTGCTGGGCTGGGAGGAGATTTCGATTCATGTGAAGATTCTTATGTTTTGAAGAAACCAGGTTTTGTTATTAAATATGAACATAATTTGGCAGTTTATCCGGGGAGTGAGAAAAAAGAGACCTCTACTGAAGATATTCAAATTTATAAAAAAACTTTATTTTCAAATACATTAATTTTTTCGGCACGTTCTTCAGCATTTAATGAAAATTATTGTGAAGAATTTCGTAAAAAATGTTTAATAAATAAATTTACTGATGAGACTTTGGGAAAATTTACAAAGTTAATTAATTAATAATTTTTTTAAATCTTTTTTCAATATGTTCAATTAGGTTTGACTCTTTAATTTCATTTTTTTGGGAATCTATCCTTAAATAAAATCTGTCCTTTTTTTATTTTTTATAAAAATTAATTTTTTTCATTCTATCCATATCGATAATTTTGGTGTTTTGAATGAATAAAACTATCATCAACTTCTTCTAAAGTTGCAATTTCTGAGAGAGGTTTGTCTTCCCTGAGTAAAGTTATTCTTGGAAATCTTAAAGCATATCCAGAGGGATAATTTGTTGATTTTTGAATGTCTTGGTAATGAACTGTTACAATAATTTTTGGTTTTATTTTTATATTTTTTCCTTTTTCTTCCTCTATAAAAGGTTTTAATATTTTTGTTAAGTTTTCAAAAGTAATTTTGTTATTTTCTGTTTCTAATTCTCTTACTCCGGTTCCAACTTTTCCTATTGCTAAATATTCTCTTCCTTTTTTACATGATAAAATAAAAGATGATATCCATCCCGCTCTTTTTCCAGTTCCCCATTCTCCCCCTGTAATTACTAAATCTAATTCATTTTCTTCTGGTTTTAATTTTAACATGTGGCCAACTCTTCTTCCTGGTTTGTATTCAGCTTCCAAGTTTTTCATCATGATTCCTTCTTGTTTGTTTTTTAGTGCTTCTTTGTAAAAATTTTCTACTACTTTCTTGTCTGATGTTATTTTAAATTTTGAAGCAATTAATTTGTAAGGATGATTTGTGACAATTTTTTTTATCAATTCTCTTCTTTTTTTGAAGGGAACATCCAATTGAGATTTTCCGTTGTAATATAAAATATCAAAAACATTTATTTCTACGGGCAATTTTTTTTGTAATTCTTCTATTTTGTATTTTCTCCTAATCCTTTGAGAAATTTTTTGAAAGTCTGTATATTGTTTTGTCTTTTTATTGTATCCTACTGCTTCGGAATCAAGTATGAATGAATTTCCTTTAACGTATTTTTCTATGTATTCTTTTACTTCAGGAAATTGTTTTGTTACATTTTCTAAACTCCTTGTGAATAAAGTGATTTTTCCGTGTGCTTTGTGTATTAATAATCTAAATCCATCATATTTGTATTCTATTGCCATTGGTTTTCCTAGTTGTCTAAATGCATCATCTATATTTTTTGCTTTTTGAGCAAGCATTGCTTTTATTGGTTTACCTACTTCTAATTGTATTCTCTCTAATTCTTTGATTTTTCTTTTTCTGGCGATTTCAAACACAATTGCTAAGTCGTTTGATCTATCTATTGCCCTTTGTATTTTATCTTCGTATTCTTTATTGTTATTGAAAAAAGCTTTTAACATTGCATATTTCACAGTTGATTCCTGAACTCCAATTCTTAAATCTCCAATTAAAGTCCTTACAAGGTACATTGCTTCTATTGGGGTTGCAGAGGTTAGCAGTTCTGTTATTAATCCAATTTTTTTGTCAATTGTTCCTTTTCCTATTAGTTCGGGTAATTTTCTTAAATTATCAATTACTTTTTTTGTTGTTATTGTATTTGAACTAAAGGTAGTTTGTTTTTTCTTTTTTGTTAATTCTTTTGCTACTTCTCCAATGTCTCCAATTTTTTTCCATTCATTGCTTACTTTTTGGGGAGTTGTTCCAGTTGATTTTGCAATTGCTTTTATTGCTAATTGGTTTGAAATACCTATTCTTCTTTCATCATATTCTGGATAAATTTCCCCTAGGATTAAATATAAAATATAGGAGTCTTCTTTTGTAACATATTCCAAAAATTTTGAAAGAATATCAATTTTTTCTAGTCTTTTTGTTGTTGAAGATAAGCCTTCATACAATTGTGCAAGTTTTTCGTACCTCATTTTATATTAGTATGACGTTAAAAGAGTTTTTAAGATTTGGTTTTGTTTTTTATTAAAATTATTTCATATATTGTAATTAAGATGAAAACAGATTGCAGGATTATAAAAATTAAATCATTTATTGAAATTGAATATATTAATAAACCAATTCCTCCGAAAAAGAAGAGGAGATAAGAATATTTTTTCCTGGTTTTTTCTTTGAGAGTTAGAAAGTTTCCTAGAATTAAAAAAATCAATCCAATTATTCCAGACAATTTGAAAATCATTGCTTTAAGAAGATAAATATGTTTTTAAGATTAATCTTTGTGGAGCAAGGCAATGAATAATATTGCGGAAATTGTAAACATTCTAAATGCTGAACCTATTCCATTCCATGTTTCTGATTGCCACATCAAAAACCATTCTCCTCCAATTGTTATGAAATAACCAAACCATAAAATCATACTAACAAATAAACCTTTTAGAGAAATTTTTCTTCCTTTGGATTGGATAAGTTTATTTTTGTTTAAAATTTTTGATCCTCCGATTCCTAAATAAATTGCTGCAAGAATTTCAGTTAAAATAATTATCCAATAAAATAAGTGATGGAAAATATTCGAATCAATTGATCTCCACATCATGTTTTCTGAATTGAATGTGGTATCCATTCTCATTACATGTTCTACAAATGCAAAATTGGTTCCATAGTCTGTTAAGTTTCCAATTATTACTAATATGAAATAGAGAGCTAAAATTAAAATGAGGATGCCCTTGATTTCTAAAATAGTTTTTCGTGTATTCATTGAATTTTAAAGAATAGTTTTTATTTATTGTTTTATGCGAATATATTTTGGCAGATGCAATCCCAATAAGAGATTGCAGCGCTGCCCGATTGTACCGTCAAGCGGTTTTTTTATTTTTAGGTCTCTTGGACCTATTTTTGGTGGGAGTTTAGTTTTTTCTTGTGGTGAACAATTCATCAACTTTCTCCCAGTTGATTATGTTGAAGAAATTTTTGATGTATTCTGGACGAAGATTTTTATATTTCAAATAATATGCATGTTCCCAAACATCTATTGCGATTAAAGGAATCATATTTTTTGAAATAACTGAATCTTGATTTTGTGTTTCTACTATTCTCAATTTATTAGAATCTAAAACTAACCATGCCCATCCACTCCCGAAGAGAGTTGTTGCTTTTTTTGTGAATTCTTCTTTGAAACCTTCAAAGGTTGTATACTTTTTTAATATTTCTTTTCCTATTTCAGATTTTGGATTAAATGAGATGTCTTTTTTTAAAATTGACCAAAAGAAATTATGATTGTAAACCCCCCCTGCATTGTTGATTATGTGTTGCCTTATATCTTCTGGAATTTTGGATAGATTTTTTAATAACCATTCAATTGTTTTTTCTTCTAATTCTGGATATTTTGCAAGTGCTTTGTTTAATTTATCAACATATCCTTGGTGGTGTTTTCCATAATGGATTTCTACAGTTTCTTTATCCATATGCGGTTCTAGAGAATTTGTTTCAAAAGGTAATTTTATTAATTCGTATG
>CAYQDG010000016.1:7781-17535 GCA_964416245.1 Candidatus Woesearchaeota archaeon | reverse complement strand
TGGATCAACATATTCTTTTATTTTTTGTTTTGTTTTTTCTACATCTAATTTACTTAGATATTGGAAATTTGTTTTTAGTCCTTCTTGTCTTTCTGTTGCGTATCTTAAAACTATGCAGGGTTTTCCAAAGATTAATGATTCTTCTTGCATTGAACCTCCATCACAAACAATCAGAGAACATTTTTCCATTTGTCTAATAAACGAAGGGTAATCCATTGAAGGCAAGATTTTTATTTTTTTATTGTTCATAAGTTTATCATATAGCCCAAATTCTTTTAATTTAGCTTCAGTGTTTGAATGCATTGCAAAATATGAAGTAATTGGTATTGAATTTAATATTTCCACAATTTTAGTTAATCTTTCTTTTGATTTTATGTTTTCGTGTCTGTGAACCGTAATCAAAGCGAATTTTCCTTTTGACAATAATTTTACTTTTTTCTTTTTTGCTATTTCTAGTGCGTGTAAAGCTGAATCTACTATCGTGTTTCCAGTTATTTCTATTCTTTTATTTTTCTTTTTTCTTAAATGGAATTGAGATAAAACTGATGGGGCGAATAAAATATCTGAAAAACTTCCAGCAATCCTTCTTGAAATTTCTTCTGGAAAAGGTTCAAAAATATTGAAACTTCTTAATCCTGCTTCTAGATGAACATTTTTATATTTCTTGAAAATATTTAACAATCTTGAAGAAGCCATTGAAGCTGTAGCAGTAGTCATAGTGTCTCCATGATATAAAACATATTTCAAATTTTTTAAAGAACCCAATTCTTTTTTTATTTTAAATAATAATCCAATATTCCAAAGAATAGCTTTTTTCTCATTAGAATTAAATTTAGAAGATTTGTTTGGCTCTTCTGTTAAAACAATATCAGGTTTTTTTACTCCAAATTGTTCACATAAATTTCCTAAAGAATGTTGACCTGAAGAAATAAAATAATAGGGTATTTTTTGCTTTTGTAATTCTAACATAACTGGAAAAGTTTTGATTAATTCGGCTCTCGTTCCGATAACAATCGCAATTTTTTCTTGTTTTTTCATTGTAAAAAAACCAATATTTTTACTTATTTAAAGATATATATTTTGTAAGTTATTTTATTTTGGAAAGTTTAACAGAATTGATTCACTTCGTTCATAATCAATATATTAAATTATTCGCTGCGCTGGCAATGCATGAAATTTATAGATTTTACAAGATTTGAAATTTTAATATTTGGTGAATTAAGGGGATTTTAATAAATTATTTGGATAAAGATTTGAAAAGTTCTTCTTCAGAAACAAATTCTCCTTTAGCCATTATTTTATCTACTATTTTTCCAATAATCTTTAACTCTTTTTTTGAATAAGAATTATCATATTCTATTTTTGGATATATTTTTTCTCTAATGCTTGTTTTTGCTAAATCTTGTATATTCTGAAACCCGTGTTTTTTTGCATAAACTTCTGCATTTTTTAAAAGATTTACAGGAAGTTTTAGATTAATTTGTTTTGTTTGCATAGATATCTATAGATATCTTAATTATTTAAAGTTTTTTATTTTTAGAAAAATAGAAAATATTATAAATTATAATGTTTTATAATAAATTATAATGAAACAAAGCATAATTAATCTTGATTTGAATGAAGAGAAGGTTTTGAACATAGTTAAAGCTCAACAAGGATTTTCCAATAAATCTTTAGCGATTTCTTTCATAATCAACAAATATGCGGAAAGTTTTTTAGAACCAGAATTAAACCCTTTATTTATTCAAAAACTGAAAGAAACAAGAGAAGAAGGTTATGGAAAAAAATATTCTTCAGTTAATGAAATTAGAAAAAATCTTTTAGACTAAGATGAGAAAATTTTTTCTAAGTAAAAAACTAGAAAGAACATTAAAAAAATTAAACAAAAAAGATAAATTACTTCTTGAAAGAACTTTATCAAAAATTAATGAAATAGTTAATTCATACAATATTGAAAATTATAAAAATTTAAAAAAACCCTTAAACGAATATAAAAGGGTTCATGTTGGTAGTTTTGTTTTAATATTTAGATATGACAAATCAAAGAATGTTTTATTCTTTGAAGATTTAGATCACCATGATTTTATTTATAAAAATTAACCCCTAACAAACTCCAAGTCATCCAAGCCACCATATTCTCCGGATCTATTCTTGAAGTCTTCGTATGTTAAAATATTGGTCATTTCATCTGTATTCACTTTATAAATTTTTATTGGTCCTCTGTAACCTTGGTAATTGAATGCAAAAGGATATGCTGATTCTGCGTGAACTAAGTCTAATTCTGGATACAATTCATTTGGATCATTCATTAAATATAATTGCGCAACAAGTGAGTCTTTTGTTTTTTCTGATAAATACATTGCCGCACCATCTTGATCTGCTTGTTGCCCAGCTTGAGAATTAACTAAATTAGGATAAACATACATTGTTGCATTAACTCCTTTTTCGAAATCAATTAATTCGTCATTTACAAATAAATATCTAATTGGTAATTTGTATTGTTTGGAATTATAAACATAAATTCCTTCTGGTTGAGAATAACCTCGCGGAGTTTTTTCTAAACTAATTGCTCCAATTCCTGCTTTTCCTTTTGGTAAAAATACGTCTTGATTTTCATCTTTATATCTCAAGTCATCATCTAAAACCATTCCTCCCCTGTAAAACCTAATTGTTGCATTTCTTGTTTCTTGAACTTCTGATAAATCAGAAACAAATGTTGCAATGTAAGAAGCCCTATCAGAAGTTTCTTCATCATCTCCAATGGAAGAATATGCAGAATATTTTCCAATGTCAGTTGGATCTATTAACAAATATGAAACATTGTGAGTTTTCATGAAAGATTTTGCAGTTTCGGGGTAAGGTGTTGTTAAAACATATCTTCCTACCAGGTGATTACCAAAACTTCCTTGAGAATGCCCTCCATCTGAAAAAGTTGGTCTATCTCCTCCTGTTTGAACCCAATAACCATAATCCCACCAGTGCAAGAATAATGAATCTTCTGGCGTATTATTTCTAACCCATTCCATTGCATTTTGCCAATCAGAATTATATGAAGGTGTTTGATAGCTTGCTTGAGTTTTAACAGATTTATAATAACCTATTGAAGTCACTAGAAGCATTACTACCAAAAAGATTGTCAAAACAATTGATAAAAGTTTAACTAAATCATCTTTTTTATTTTTTCCCCATTTTGCAACTTCAAAAATTGCTACGGGAATTATGAAAGAAACGAAAGGAACGATTGCAAAGAAAACCCTAATTGCTGAACGAACTGCTAAGAGCATTGGAATCATCCAAGCAACAATTATAATCCACTCTGTTTTTATTTTCCATTCGGATTTATTGTAGATATAGATTGAAACTGTTGCAATTACTAAAAACGAAATGAAGAAAAGTGCTTTTGAGATGAAGTTTGTTCCATTCAGAAGAGAACTCTCTGAAATTCTAGAATATAAAATTCCAACAATGAAGAATGCGAATGCTCCTGTGAATAAATATCTAAAATTTTTCTTTTTTATCCCTGAAGCCAATTTTCCTCCAATCAAAATAGTTCCAAAAAACATAGTGTAAAACATGAATTTCCCAATTTGTCCCATCCAATCTGATAAGAAAGGTTGCTTGTTTTCTGCAACAGTTAGACCAACTCTTCCTGTTCCAAAAGGATAAATTATTTTTTCGACTAATGCCCAGATTAAAGAAAAGAAATTACCTACAAAAATTTGATAAACAATTCCTCCTAAAACTAAAACTAAAACAATTGAAGAAACAAAAGAATATTTTTTTAATAATTTTGGAATTTCCTTGAATTTTAAAATTGCTGATTCAATTAAGGTGAAGCCTAAAGCAAAAAGAGTTAACAATCCTGAAGAAGAAAGCATATATCTTTTTATTAAAAACATTGATTCATATCCAAAAAGAGGTCCGAAGAAAATTATTCCTACAATCCATAAGCCGTAAAAAAGAACTGATTCCCACATTGATTTGTTTTCTCTTACAAACCACCTAATTAAAAATGCCAAGGGAAAAATCATGAATAAGAAGTTTGCTACTCCTCCCCAAGTTGCGATTGAAAAAACAGTCATTAATCCTGCTGCTAAACCTAGAGCTCCAGATTTGTAAGGGCTGGGTTTTTTCTTGTCTAAGTAAAATAGGCCTATTGAAAAGAACATCAGTGCTAAGAAAAATCCAAACATTCCAATTGATTCGTGGTCTGAAAAACCTGCAAGAGTTCTGTATAAATAGGGAGGAATTAAAGTTAAGATTGTGGATGCGATTAAAGCAATCCATTTGTTTTTAGTCAAAATCCAGGACAAAATGAAGAATGCAATTAAACCTAATACAAAAAATATTACGGGATTTAAAACATTTGCGAAGTTTAGAGTTGCTTCGGGGTTGAATGGTTTAATAGTTTTGTAAATTAAAACGGTTGTATCGGGGAGGATTTCGTTGTGCCAAGTAACTCCTAAGTGGGGTGACCTCATAGAATCGATTTCTGGGAGATTTCCTCCGGTTTCAAGGAGTGTTTCTGAAATTCTTAGAAAATAATATGGATCTAAGGCTAAAGGCGTGTAATCTCCAGTTGTTTCGTCGATTAAATTTCCTGTTTTTATTGGTTGAATTCTAATTGTGGTTCCTAAAATTAAAATTGCTAAAAATAAAATTATTACAATTGTATTCTGGACTGTTTTATTTTGTAAAAACTTTTTCGATTCTTTGTAATATTTTTCAACGTCTTTATTCATTTTCTTAACAAGAAGATTTGATTTTTAAATGTTGTTGGGTTTGGAAATTCTAAAGAATTAACACTGATTTTTTATGAATTCGATAAATTCTTTTGTGTTTAAAATAATTATTTTGTTTTGATTTTTTAGAGCTTTGTCATCAGACCATAAAATTGAATTATATCTTAAACATGTTGCAATAAAAGGTGCATCTTTCAAATCGATATTTTTTAAAATTTTAAGAGATTCTTCTTTATACATAGATATATCTACATTTCGTATTATCTTTACTTTCTTTAAAAGATGATTGAGCAAAAAATAAAACTCTTTTGGAGATAATTTTGATTTTTTTAATATTAAATCTTTGTATTTGAGAAACTCTTGAAAAACAAATTCTGGAAATAGGAACTTATTAGGATAATTTAATATTATTTTTCTAGTTATAGATTCTTTTATCAAAGCTGAAAATAAAATATTTGAGTCAATTGTAATATTCATTCAATAAATTTAGATGATGCTTTTCTTTTAATTAATTCGGAAAATTTATCCACATCTTTTTTTGTTAACTTGCTTTTTTTAGAAATCTTTTCAATTTCTTCTAATTCCTCAACTCTTTGTTTTATTGCTCTTCTTGCTATTTCGCTCCACCTAATTTCTGAAAACTTCCTCATTGATTCATGTAATTTGTTAGGTACGGATAAAGTTATATTTGCCATAAATATTTATGTGAAAACACATATATAAATGTTTCTTTGTTTTATTTAAAAAATCACATTTTTTTTAATTTTTTTCTTTCTATCAAATCTGCAATAATTGAAATTTTAAAAATTCTTTTTTTATTGAAGATATTTTCAATTAAATCTGTAAAAAGATGTAAAAACATTCCTGCTGCAATAAAATAAAAAATATCCCTAAGAAAATAACCGAGTAAAATAAAAACTAAAATCCATTCCAATCCATGAAATATATAAGAAGCGTAATAAATTTTATTCCTTTCTTTTTTTGGATATTTTTTTAGTTCTTTTTCTTTTTCCAAATACCAAGAATGTGATTTTTTCAAATTGAAATTTTTTGTTTTGAAAATATAATAGAGATAATGGTCAAAATCTATTAAGACGCTGGATAAAAAAATTAAACTTGCTCCCAATACCCCAATAGGAAAAATTAAATATAAAAAGAGGGAAATGATAAATCCGATTAAAACATGATATTTTGGTCGCATGAGAAAAATTAAATTTCATTAGTTTATATTATTTTGCATAAAAATTCCATAAATCTTATAAATATTATAATAATTATAAAATTATGAAGATGACTACTATTGCAATACCTATGAAATTAAAAGAAACATTGGCAGAGTATGGGTTAAAAGGTGAATCTTATGCACAAATAATTGAAAGATTATGTAGGACGGCAGAAGACAAATTGTTGAATGATTTAATTTTTAATAAAGAAGGATTTATTTCTATTGAAGAGGCTCTAGAGGAGGCTAATGAAAAATGGCCAGGGTCGAAATAAGTAAAGATCTAAAAAGAGAAATTCTAAAAAAATTCAAACAGGAATCCAAAAAAGTTTTCAAATTAATGTATTCTTTAAAAGAAAATCCGAACAAAGGAAAAAAATTAGGGCAAATTTCTGGAATAATGATTAAGGAAATGAAATATAAAAATTTTAGATTTTATTTTATTATCAGCGGATATAGATTGAGAATTTTAAATTTGAAAGAAATAAATGAAATATTAATAAAATTCTTAAAAATGTCTAATAAAAAGAATCAACAAAAAACGATAGATGAAATAAAAGATTTCATACGAAAAAGAGTTTAATCCCTAAATTTTCTTAACATGTCTCCAAATGCTGGTCGAGTTATGAATACTCCCACTGAAATCCCGATAATTGTTGTTATTGCGAATCCCTTTAACAATCCTGCTCCTGCCCACATTAGAGGTAATAGAGATACAAAAGTTGTGAAATAGGCCCCTAAAATAATTGTGAAAGCTCTCTTCAATCTTTGTTTCAAGCTCAAGAATTTTTCTCCAGTCTCGTCCATTAAAATAATCAAATCATCGATTCCAGTTCCAATTGTAGCTAAAATACCCGCAATTCCAGGCAAGTCTAAGTTCCATCTAATTAAAGAAGCAATTCCTAAAACTATTACAACTTCTGAAACAGTTACAACAATTAATGATAAAGATGATTTCCAACTTCTGTATCTAATGAAAATTATTAAAGCCACAATTAAAATTGCAACCAATCCCGCGAAAAGAATTGTATTTGTAAATTCTTCTCCTAAGCTTGGAGAAATTGTATCTAATTTAACTATTTCTAATTTGAAAGGTAAACTTCCAGTCATTAAAACTGTTTGAAGTTGTTTCATCTCCACTTTGGCATTTTCTACTGCTTCTTCGGGTGTTTGGCCTGAACCAGAACCCGAAATAGAAATTTGAGTTGTAACTTCTCCCTTTAATCCTTCGCTTATTGCTAAACTATTAACTAAATTCCCATCCAAATATAAATCTAATTTTTCAGACAAATAATTTCCTTGAGGAGTTACATTTACTTCTAAATCTTTTGTAACTTCTGCATGTTTTTTTGCTGCTGCTTCTTTCAAATAAAGTGAAAATCTAAAAGTAGAATAATAAGTTCCGTCAGAATTTTGTTTTGGTTTTTCAACATAAGCTTCTTGTCCAGATCTTCCAACAGAAGCAATTCCTTCGTCTTTTCCCCCTATAAAAACTGTTTCATTTCCTATTTTAGCTATAAATTCTCCTTGTTCTGAAACTAATTTTTTCAAATCTTTTGGTGCGACTCCTGCAATTTCAATTCTCATGAAATTATTTCCAGCTAAATCTGAAACAGGTGAAACTTTCAAATCAGTCAAACCAAATGCATTAAGTCTATTTGAAGTTATATCTACTAAATCATTAACTTCTTGTTGGGTTAAGGTTCTGTTTTCTGCTCTTACAATTGCTCTTGAGCCTCCAGCCAAATCTAAACCTAATTTTAAATTTGTATTGGGAATATTATCCACTGTTATGTCTGGCATTTCTTTTGTTAAAATTATATATTCGTTATTTTTTGTATTAATTATGGTTTTTACTTCTTCCCCTGTAAATTTGTTCGAAATTATTGATGAGTAGTCTTCTAAAGATTCTATTTCTTGTCCATCTATAGAAATTATTATGTCTCCTTGCCTTAATCCTAGATCGAAGAGAGAACTATTCTCTGAATCTATACTTGTTACTTCTACTCCTGATTTTGTTAAACCTGAACCTGCAAAAATTGCCAAAAAAGACATGGCAAGGAAAAAAATCATTAACCAAATTTTGAAAGTAAATTTCATTTTTTAGCCTCCACATACCATTTTAGTATTGAAACATTTGTAACCCAAGTATTTATCAAATCAAAACCTAAACCAATTACCAAAACTGTGAAAATTTGTGTTAGTTCTTGAGAGAAAGATCTTACCACAAATAAAGCGAATAGGAATGCGAATAAAGAAGTCAGAGTCATTGTAATTCCGGTTTTCATTGCCCCAACAATTCTATGATTAATTGTTCCTTCTTTTCTTTTAATCATTCTTGTTGTCAATAAAACGTCTGTATCAACTGAATAACCAATAAGCATTAAGAAAGCTACAATTCCTGCAGAAGACATTTTCATACCTAAAAGATTAAAGGTAACTAAAGTCATCAAAATGTTCGCAAAAGCGGAGATAATTACAGCCAAAGAAGGTACTGCTGTTTTAAAAATAATTAATATAACAATTGCCATGAAAACAAAAGCCACAAGGATTGCAATTAATAATTGTTTATAGAAATCTTCTCCAAACATTGATCCAGTAGAAATTATGTCTGCGTTTTCTCCTTCAATTAAATCTATTTCTAAAAAATCTTCAACTACTTTTTTTGCTGTCTCTGAATCCGCGGTTGTTTCTATCACAAAAGCTTTTTGTTCACTTGTCCTTAATTCATAAATAGTCCTTATTGTTAAATCTGGAAGTTCATCTTTTAGTGCTAATTCCAGGTTAGTTATTTCTGTTTTTTCAAAAACTGTAATTGAAGTTCCACCCGTTAAAGAAATATCTCTTTTCATGAACTCTCCGTTTTGAGAATTAAAAGAAATTAAATAAAAAACTGAAAACAAGATAATAATTGCTGGAATAACTAGTAATTTCTTATAATTTTTATCATGCCAATTCTTTCTTTCCATTATTCAAAGAAAAAAGTTTGGTATATAAAGGTTATTGGAAGAGAATATAATAAAAAAATAGATGAAGACAGCTTGAAAGGTTCGCGTCTTGTAGGACACTAAAACAGACAACGTAATCGGCTTGACTTCCGGGTTCGGAAAGAGACCGGGTATTGCCCAAATTACTATGGCCGTCTTCAAAATTATTGGGAAAGATGGCTTTATAAAACTTTTTATAGTGTTAATTTTGTAATAATATGTAAGCTGCTGGCCACCAATATACTTTGGTTCGTCCAGCACACAGATAATGCAGGAGTGCCAGAGTGGTCAAATGGGCTAGATTAAGGCTCTAGTGGTGTATTCCTACGCAGGTTCGAATCCTGTCTCTTGCATTGCATTGGCTGCGATTTGAAGCCTCGGGTTTATGCGAAGCGACTGTGTCGGCGAGCATCCAACTTGTTGGTTCGTGAATTGTTCACGAAACCGAATCCTGTCCCTTGCATTTGAAATCAATATGCCCGAGTAGCTCAGCTGGATAGAGCGATTCCCTCCTAAGGAATAGGTCGCAGGTTCGAATCCTGTCTTGGGCGTTTCTCACCTGCTTCGCAGGTTTCCAAAAGGAATGGCCTGAAGGCCTCAAATCCTGTCTTGTGCGTTTATTTTTCAAAACGTAAAGTTTATTAAATAAAAATAAAAGGTAATAGTATATGCGTGGATAGTATAGTGGTTAGTATAACTGGCTTCCACCCAGTTGACCCGGGTTCGACCCCCGGTCCGCGCATATTATTTTTTTCCGAGTCAACAAGTTGACCTTATTCATGCCTTTGAATCTTGCTTTAAAC
>CAYQDG010000016.1:0-7681 GCA_964416245.1 Candidatus Woesearchaeota archaeon | reverse complement strand
TTTTTTCCGAGTCAACAAGTTGACCTTATTCATGCCTTTGAATCTTGCTTTAAACTAAAGTTTATTTGTAAATTCAAAAACATTCAGGATTCGAAATTCTATAGATTCGGACATATTATTTTTTTAGAAATTTATTAATTACCTTTAAGTATTTTTTATTTAATCCTTCTAATCTAAATATTATTATTTTTTTAAATCCAATTTTATTTGCAAAATTCAAATCTTTTTCAAAATTTTGGGGAGAGAGAATTGGCTCATTACCTAAAATTCCAATTGAAATGGTTCCTAAAGAAATAGAATAGTTTGATTTATTTTTTATTTGTTTTAGATTTTCCCTTATTTTTTTGTTCAATTTTTCTGAACGTACACTTGTGTAATACATTATACTTTTTTCATGATTTATTTTGTAACTTAATCCTAAAATTTTCCTCATTTTAGAAAACACATGTGCATATTCTGCTGTTGTTATTCTATTCTTGTTTTGTTCCAGAAAAGATTGAATGAGTCTTTTATTTTTTCTGAAATCGAAAATATTCTTAAAATACATTTTCCATCGTTTTGCTAAAGGTAATTCTAAATCTATTAACAAAGGATTTTTGATTGTGTTTAATTCACGGAATAATATCAATAAATCTTTATGATTTGAGAAAGGAGAAATCCAATATGAATTTTTCACTATCGGCCAATATGCAACTTCTAAATCTTTTTTGTATTTTCTGGCAATTGATTCATGTCTCTTAAATTCTTCAATAGATTTAGCTGCAAGAAAGATCTTTGTTGGAAATTTCAAATCTTTTAATTTTTTTAAATTAGATTTATTTGGAAACTCTTCATAAAATTCTATTTTCATAAACAACCAAACAAAAAATTATATTTAAGCTTTCTTGAATCCTGAAACTAATTCAAGAGTATCAGCTTGACCTAAGAAAACACTTCGGCAACAGAATCTCTCTAATCCTAAATTATCTAGAATCTGTTTTTCATTTTCGCCTTCTTCTTTTCTTTTTTTGAATTCTTCCCATAGGTGACCAATTGGTTTTCCACAGGAGAAACATCTTACTGGAATTATCATAATTATATATGGTTTAAGTGGGTTTTTAAAAGTTACTGTTGAAAAGGGGAATTTATTTTCCAGTAAACATAAATGTTTAAAAAGAAAATATTTCTAAAGATTACATTAGGAGAGTTACAAGTTAACAAAAAGAGGAAATGACAAAAAAATGTATATATTGTAATGCAGAAGTTTCTGAAAACAGCGTTATTGATTTTTGTGATTCTTGTGGGATTAAAGTCTGGGGAGAAAAGATGTTTAATGCTATAAAAGAGAACATGGAAACGGCGAGAATCGAAGGAAATTTGTGTAATGAGACTAACCTCTAGCAATAAGATTGTTAGAAGATATTTTTCTAGAAAGGATAAGTTTTTAAAGGGGATTTTTTTCCAATAAGTTATGGTAAGAAGAAAAGAAATTAGAACTAGAGGAAAAATCTCTCTTAGTAAATATTTTCAAAAATTCAAAGAAGGAGATAGTGTTGCTGTTAAAAGAGATATATCTCTTAAAGTTAATTTTCCAAAAAGGATTCAAGGAAAAACCGGAATTGTTGAGGAAAAGAGAGGAAAAGCCTATTTAGTGAAAATTAAAGACATCTCAAAAGAAAAGCAATTTTTGATTGAGCCAATACATTTAAAAAAAATAAAACAAATCAAGAAATAAAATGATAAAGAACGCAAAACCAATCAGCATGACAGAATCTTTGGGTTATTTGAAAAACGATGAAACCAAAGCCTATATCAAGAAATTTGTTGAGATAGATGAAAAAAAAGCTAAAAAATTAAGAGAGAAATTAGAAGACTTAGATTTAATTAAACTAAATGAAAAACACATAGCGAAATTTATTGATATGCTTCCAGAAAATAAAGAAGAATTAAACAAAATCGCTCTTGATGCGAATTTTGACGAAGATGAAACAAATAAAATATTACAAACAATTAAAGAATTCAAATAAGGAAAATGACAAAAGAAGATTATGCAACAATACTAGAATACTTGCCAAACGGTTATCCGTTGGAGAGAAAAATGATGCCCATAGCTCAAGCTATCGGTAAAAACAATTTCACTCTTCTAGAATTAGTTCCTAGGAGAGGAGTTTCATTAGACATCGGAGAAGAGGTCTACATTGGTGAAGGTAAGCGAGAAAAAGTTTATTATATCCTTGGAAGATTGAAAAGAGAAAAGTTGACAGAAGCAGCAAAAAATCAACTTCAAGAAATAATCAAGGACATAGTTAAAGAACAAGAAGAAAAATTCGTTAAGTTTTTTAATGAATCACTCGCAATAAATAAGAGATTACATCAAATTGAACTCTTGCCTGGACTTGGAAAAAAACATATGCAAGAAATATTGAAACAAAGGGAAGAAGAACCTTTTGACTCTTTTCTTGATATGAAAAAAAGAGTTACAAATTTACCGGATCCGGAAAAGGCAATAGAAAAAAGAATCTTCCAAGAATTGACAAACATGGAAAGATACAATCTATTTACAGGATAAAATAAAAAACAAGAAAATGGTAGAAGAAAAACAACAAAAAAGCGAAGAAAGAATAGTAAGAATATTAGCAAGAGATATAGAAGGAAAAATGACCGTTTATTCAGGACTTGCAAAAATCAAAGGAGTTTCTTGGACCCTTTCTAATGCCGCATGTAATCTTTTAGGAATTTCAAAAACTAAAAAAATTGGTGCATTAACAGATTCTGAAATAGAAAAAATATCAGAATTTTTGAAAAATCCTCCTATTCCAGAATATTTATTTAATAGAAGAAAAGATTTTGAAACGGGAGAAAATAAACATTTACTTGGGAGTGATTTGGAATTAAAAAAAGAATTTGATATAAAAAGATTAAGAAAAATCAGATGTTATAGAGGAAGCCGACATGCTCTGGGATTACCAAGCAGAGGGCAAAGAACTAAAGGTAACTTTAGAAGAAATAGAAAAAAAGGAGCAGGAATAAAAAAGAAATAATAAAATGAAAAGAAAACATAAAATTTATTCAAGACCAAAAAGACCTTTTGATAAAGCAAGAATTGATGAAGAAGTAATAATTAAAGAAAAGTATGGTTTAAAAAATAAAAAGGAAATTTGGAGAGCAGATGCAAAAGTGAGGATTATGAGACAAAAAGCCAAAACACTTATTAAAGCTAGTGAAGAAGAAAAACAAGCGCTCTTCGAACAATTAAAAAAAATTGGATTGAAAGTTGAATCAATTGCAGATGTCTTGGGACTTGATAAAGCAGATTATCTCGAAAGACGATTACAAACAATTGTTAAAAATAAAGGACTTGCTCCAACTGTTAAAACTTCGAGACAAATGATTACACATAAAAAAATATTGGTTGATGGAAAAGCGGTAAATATTCCCTCTTATATTGTTCCAATTAAATTGGAAAATAAAATAACTGCTAAAAAACCAGTTAAGAAAGAAAAACCAAAAAAGGAAGTGAAAGAAGAATAAAATGGCAGAAAAAAAAGTAAAGGATAAAGTTGAAGAAAAAATAGTAAAAAAAGAAGAAAAGATAGAAGAAAAGCCAAAAAAAGTTGAGCAAAAAAACGAAATTACTAGGAAACCAACGGTTAGTAAAGAAGCTGAAGCAGTGATTACAATTTATACTTCTTTTAACAATACATTAGTTCATGTTACAGATATGGCCGGGCAAACTATTTCAAAAGTTACTGGGGGGATGGTTACAAAACATAATAGGCTTAAAGCAAATCCTACAATCGCGATGTTTATTGCAAAGAGAATTGCTGAAGATGTTAAAGATTTGGGAGTAAAATCATTTTATATTCGAATTAGAGCAAAAACAAGAAATCCTGCACCTGGTCCGGGAGCAAATGCGATTGTAAAAAGTTTGACAAGAGAAGGATTCAAAATCCTTAATATTTTAGATAACACTCGAATTCCTCGAGGAGGTCCAAAGAAGAAAGGAGGACGTAGGGGAAGAAGGCCATAAGCCTTATATATAGTGCAAAATTTTAAGTTAAAATGAAATTAATAAAAAAAACACCAGAAAAAATTGTTTTTATAGAAAAAACGAATGAAAGTTTGGTTAACTCCATTAGAAGAAGCGTAGGTTTGATTCCAATCATGGCAATTGATGAATTAGAAATTTCTAAAAATGATTCTGCATTATACGATGAAACTGTTGCACATAGAATGGGACTTCTTCCAATAAAAATGGAAAAATCTTGGAAAGATGATACTGTTTTAAAATTGAAATTGAATGTTAAGAAAGAAGGGATGGTATATTCTGGAGAAACTAAAGGAGAATGCGAATTTGTTCACGATAAAATTCCAATAACTTTATTAAAAAAAGATCAAGAATTAAAAATTAAGGCTACAACTAAAATGGGTCTTGGAAAAAATCATGCTAAATTTAGTCCTGGAATTTTATTTTATAGAAATTTAACTGAAATTACTTTGGATAAATCTTTTGAAGAAGAAATAAAAAAAATTTTTCCTGACTCAAATATTTCTACAAAAGGAAATAAAATAGTAGTGAAAGATGATGGAGAAAAGTCTCTTGTTGATTTTTGTGAAGGGTTGGCAGTTAAAGCAAAAAAAGAAATTGAAGTAAAAGATACTGATGAGATTGTTGTTACAATTGAATCGTTTGGTCAAATTTCTGCTGAAGATATGTTTAAAAAATCAGTTGAAGCTTTGAAAAAAAGACTAAAAGAAGTCAAATTAAAATAAATTTAATTTATTTGAATAATGTTTTTTATAAAAATTTCTGAAATTATTTTTTTAATTAAATTTTAAAACAATTATATGAAATATTTTTCATATATTATAGCAAAAAAAATATTCTCCTTGGAAAAATTGCAAAAAAAATATTTGAATATTTAAAGGCAAGGAAATTTTCTAAAAAAAATATCTCCAACACAAAGGAAGGAGATATTTTTTATTGAGTTTAATCGAATACTATTTCGAATCTTTTTGGGGTTGCTGAATAAATCTCCTCTATAAGTCTGTCAGATGGTTCGTTTGAATCTTGAAGGCCATTGTAATTCAAATCCATAAAATATTTGATATCATAACGGGCACCTTCCAAATCTTCTATCAAATAATCATATTTGTACCAACTTCCAAAATCAAATTCTAATTTAATTTCTTTTGAAAAGTCAGAAGAATTTCTTAAGGTTAGATAAATCGGCCCATAATCGTCCCGATTACAAATTATAGTAAGTTCAATCCATCCTTCCGGAGAATTTACTTTATCTTTCAAATTTAATTCGAAAGATGCTTCATTGAAACCATCAATTGTGAAACTTACTATTTCTGACTCGGGATCATAATCGTGCCACAAGCCATCATTTTCTAAATCCCACCAGGCATAAGCTGCATAATCTCCTGGAGGTAATTTTTCATGGTCAAAATTTATTTCCACACACTTTTTTAGGGATTCTGCAGAGGGATGTAAATCATAGTTTATTAAAGGGGAAACTCGATTTTCTTCTTCCCAAATAAGCACGTACAAATCATAATCACTAAAATAATGATTAATGAAACCAGAGTATTGAACATTTGCCCTCATTTCTTGGGGTTCGGGTTCTTGAACATATTCTTCTAAATCCTCCTCGCAGGATAAAAACCCCATGAAGAAAATTGCTAATAAAATAATCATTAAGTTTTTCATAATTTTTCCTTTCTTTTTTTAAGTTTTATTTATCAAATTAACTAAAGTCTGAGGCGGAATCCTGCATTTACTCCTATTCTAAAAAAACTTGCTCCTCCCTCCAAAAGTGCTTCTTCGTCTATTCCTCCATTTTCAAAAGAAAAATAATCGAGCGTTAATTCTCCATAAAGTTCAAAACGCTTTTGTGTTCTAAATCCGAAAACTGCTCCCACCATTGATCCGGAAATTGATGCTTCAGCAGTTTCTCCGGCAAAGCTAAATTTTTCTTTACCGATTACATCAGCAAGCCTGGGACCTAAATAGAATGAATTATCCACTTTGCCAAAGTTAGCTTGAATTCCAACTAAACTCATGTAAAATTTAGATTCTATATTTGAATATTGATTGAGATTTTCATCCACCGGATGACCTGAAGCGGTAGTTTTTTCATAGAATAAAAACAAAGTTGCATGCTTTATCCTCGTTCCTCCCATAACTCTGAAATGAGTCTCTCCTTTATTATATACCTTTTGAACATCGGAGCCTTGAAGAGTTCCGATCCCAACATTCAATCCTAAAACAAAATCAAAATTATCTTGTTTTTCTTTCGGAGCTTTAACTTCAGAATGGCTTTCTTTTCCCGATTCTTTTTCAATCACTGGTGAATGGGATTTTTCTTTTTTGAAAACATCTTTAGTCCCGTTCTCATATTTAACCATAAAGATTTTTGATTTTTCCAAAGAATAAATTGGACCACTTAAATTTTCAAATTTTTTATATTCGATTTCATCTGAACCTACTTTTGTTACTTTTGAAAATATTTCATCCCCATTTTGAAGGATAATAATATCTTGAGAGAAGGTTTCATTTGCTGCTAGAGCAAAAACAACTGTTAAAATAATCATTAAGTTTTTCATAATAAAAAGTTTTTAATTAATTAATAAAATCATTAGTTTGTTGTCAATATTGTTAACAATAATTTTTTAAAAAATCTCCAATCAAAAAGAAAGGAGATTTTTACGTTATTCGCAGTTGAAGTTTTTACATTTTTTTACTTTCAATCCAAAAATAGATTCTTTGAATTTGAAAAAGTTTTTCTCCCCCAATTTTATTTTTTTTCTAATTTTTCCTTCAACACAATTATGTTCTCCTTCAATTGTGTAAAAAATTTTAATTTTATTCGAATGAAATTTTTGGAACGGAAACTTTTCCCATTTATCTAAGGAAACAATCCCATTTATTTCATCTGCTTTTAAATTATATTTGTAAAAAATGCTCATCCTATGTATGCTTGCAGAAAAATAAATTGTATATCTCTTTTCCGATTCCATTAATTCTTCAAAATTCAAATAAAGTTCCGTTTTTTGAGAGAAGGTTTCATTTGCAACCAGAGTTGCAAAAATTACTGTTAGGACAATTGTTAATTTTTTCATAATTTTTTATTTTATATATATTCTTGTTCCAATATTTAGCGACAATATCTCGAAATTTTCTTTTTTGAAAAAGTATTCATCATATTTGAAACCAAAAATTAAACTCACTGGTTCAAAGAAAATAAAGTTGAAGCTTGCTCCAATAACCAAACCACTAGAAGAAAGGAATAAATTTTCAAAAAAAGAACTTTCTTTTAAATCAAAATACCCTGCCTTCAATCCAAAAAGTAATCCTGAAACAAACCAATTTTTTTGGTTTTCAATTAATTGTACTTCTCCTTTGAATCCCAAGGAAGTGATTCTTTGTTTATTTTTTGTTTCTATGTTTGAAATTTCATAAAAGAAAAGAGCATACAAATTTGTAAAATTCTCTGATTTCTGATAAAGTCGCATCTTTTTTCTTTGAAATTTTAACCCTACTTCTGGACCGATTGAAAGGCTTTTTTCTTTGTTTCCTCTAAAACATGATCCCCTAGAAATATCAAAACCGCCTGCCAAACTTATGTCAAAATTATTTTGGGAAAGTGCGCATAGAGAAATCATCAAAAGAACAACTGTTAATAATTTTTTCATA
>CAYQDG010000015.1:0-18615 GCA_964416245.1 Candidatus Woesearchaeota archaeon | reverse complement strand
GCAATCGAAAGTGAAGAATTTGATAAATCATTGGCACACACTGCAGACACAGTTCTAATCATGATTGATTCATTAAAAGAAATCCCTGAAATAGAAAAAAAACTCTACATGGTTACTGGAAAAAAAATAATTATCTACAACAAATCCGATAAGCTCTCAGAAGAAGAAAAAAGAAAAATTAAAGCAAATTTGCAATCAAATAAATTCAATTTTGAAATAATCTCTTGCATCCCTTATTGGCCAGATAACAAAATTGAAGACCTGAAAATAAAAATTTTTTCCTCATTTGATATTATAAGAATTTTTACAAAAGAACCAGGAAAAGTCAAATCTCCTAAGCCAGTAATAATGACTCCACATTCAACAGTAAAAGATGTTGCAGAAAAAATACTAAAAGGATTTTCAAAAAAAGTTAAAAAAACAAAAATTTGGGGGCCCTCCTCAAAATTTTCTGGACAAATCATCGGATTAAATCACGAACTAAAAGACATGGACACCGTAGAATTTACGACCAAATGATTATTTTTTCTGGCGTTTATTTTCCCAAACAACAATTTCATTTTGAAGAAGTTTTTCTAGATTATATGAAACAGTGCAAATATTTTCCATTTTATCTTCTTCCCCAATAAAATCAGGAATTCCTCTTACTCTAACAACTCCCCCATATTTATGCCCTGGCCTAAACAAATCATAATCCTCTTCATCCAATTCTAAATGATATTCTCCAAAATCAGAACTAAAAATAAATCTATACTCTTTTTCTATCCCTTTCTTTATTCGAACACATTCAAAATCATATCTTCTTATTTCTTCTTCCATTTTTAATTAGGATAAGCTTTAGAATAAAGTTTTTCAAGTTCTTTCCGATTTTCTTCAACACCTTCCAACAAATTAACAATTTCTTTAGCGACGCAATTTTTTAGGTCTAATGGATGAACCTTCTTTTCCAAAACTGCTTTTTTTAAATCTTCATAATTTTCAAATTCCAAATTACCTCCAAACTTTTCAGGCCTCACAATAATTAACTTTTCACCCCCATCTTTTTTCAAAACAAAAATAATATTTTTCAAAAAAGCCATCACGCCATTTTCTGAATTACCCTCAACAAAATCAGCAGATTTCACTTTCTTTTCAATTTCTTTTTTAGAATCAATCAAACTTATTTTTGAATTCTCAACAGAAGAAGACATTTTTTCTCCAATTAAACCAGGAATCAAAGGATTCATTAATTCAATTCTTTTTTTGTATCCAATTTGGGGCAATTTTTCTCTAGCAAAAACAAAAATCTTTCTCTGGTCCGTCCCCCCTATTTGCATATCAACTCCCAAATATTCTTCATCCAATGCTTGCAATAAAGGATACAAATAACCAGATAATTTTGGACTCTCACCAAGTTTAACAACTTCACTAGCAGCCTTATGGCAATCACGAACAGAAGTTAAACTCGATAATTTATACAAATCCATAATATAATCTTTTTTCAATTCAAAATCACTTCCCTTAACGAATTCTAATTTAGAAACATCCGCACCCATTGCAGAAATCATAAGAGGAATTATTTTAGAATAAAATTCATATCTATATTCTAAAATCTCCCAGGGAGTATTGTCCAATGCTGCATGCAAATCTGCAAGTAAGATTTTAACTTTAAATCCAGCCCTTAACAAATCAGCAACTTTCAATCCCCAAACAAAATAACCAACATGAGGAACGCCAGTAGGGGCAGTACCCAAATAACAAACAGGAGCTTTTTTTTCTTTTAACAAATTATCCAAATCTTCTTCACCAATTATCTCGGCAGTATTCCTCTTAATCAATTTCAACTTTTCATTAATGTCCATAACAAACTAACCTCAAAGTTATTATTAAAGATTTCGATATAAAAGGCTCTGTTGAAAAAGTCTCTAACATGAATAACAATTATTGTTTGCAATAATTTACTAATGGGGGAAAGCCTTGTCACAATTGGTTGGTCTGGGTTAGGGATGGAAGATTTTCAACAAAGCCAACATAAACTAAAAACCAACAAACTCCAACAAAGGAGAAACAACCAACTGCGTTTTATATCTAACAAAACTAAAAAAATATTCAAAATCAAAAAAAGAAATAAACGCCATCTTAACTTCCTGGAGATTGTGTTGCACCAAATACAATATTACCCTGACAAGTTCCAGCAGCTCCTTTTGGAACATAAATTCTCCAAAAAGAATCTTTTACCGCGTCATTAATTAAATCATCTTCTCGAACATTTAAATTAAACTCTCTCACAAAAGGAGAACTTGTTAAATTAAGATATAAATTTTCAAAAACAGTTAAACTAACTTCTCCCAGAGTTGTTTCAGTCAAATTATATTTTTCATATTCAATTGGAATTACTCCTTCTCTTCCCAAAGAGCAATTCATTGCAAACCCATCGCCCTCAGTTTGAGCATAACCACTAAGACTTAAATTCAATTCTACATTTCCTGCATTACTAACTGAAGTTGTTTGCTCTAAAGAAACATATGTAGCGTTAACAGTTCCATAATTAATAGAATCCGGCAAACCAACCGCGAGTAAATCTGCCATTAAAATATCATCTTCTTGAGTATCAGACAAAGAAGTATTATCTATAACAGTCATAGAACAATTCCAATTTCCAGGATTAGCATAATAATGAACTTCAAAAGTACAATTACCTATTGCGTTATATTCATCATCAGGTGCACCCCATCCTCCAGTATCATAATTAATTATACAACTTGAATTTGTATAGTGATAATTATTATCATCTAAAGTTGTAGGATCAGGGTTAGAATCTGAAGCAGTTGCATCATAAAAAACTCCACTCAAATTAACCATGTCAGTATCATTATTATAGTCAACCATTAATGCAGTACAAGTTACCGTTTTTGTAGAGTTTGCAGTTAGAATAATCTCATCAGCATAATCATCCACAGTTATATTCAAAATTTCAGGATAACTTGCCCCAACATCTAAAAAAGTTTGAACTGTAACATTTCCCCCAGCCCCTCCAGAAACAAAAGAAGTGAACGGAGAAAGTAAGAAAAATGCAAGAATAACTTCTAAGAAAAGAAACACGCCTACTGTTATTCCAATTTTTTTCTTTGCATTTTCATTCATTTTAATTTCCAATTTCCACATATAAATAATACGGAGTAGCACTCGTAAATCCTGCCGAACCATTTTCAGGAACAATCATCTGAAAATCATAACTCTCTCCATTATAACCAGTTGAATCTTCTTCCAAAATTGTTGCAAAAACTAAATTGCTCCCATCATGTAATGCCATTTCTTCAAAAGGTTGGCCAGCACTTTCATCTTTAATGCTGTTAACATAAGTATTCAAAGAATAACAAGAATCTTGAGTAATTGCATTTGCTCCAACATAAAAAGAATCATGCGTAGTATCTGAAAAAGTAGCAGTTAAATTATCATCTGGATTCGAGTGACTCATTTCAATGTTCTCACTTTCAAGAGCCGCAGTATCTGCACAACCAATAGATGTCCACGCAACTTCCCCATTAGTTCTTGTAGCATAAACCCTTCCGGTAACTGTTGCTAAGGTCCAATCATAAATAGTAGACCCCAAAGAATCACTCAAAGTAAAACTCCCAACAACTTGACCAACAAAAGCCTTCCACCGAGGATTTTGTATTGTTGCACTCAAATTAAAATTTGAAATTACTCCTCCAGAAATATTAACCATTAAAGAATCCGAGACATTCTTTGTTTCATTTTCTCCATAAGTAATTCCGTCTGGAGAAACAGGATCTGCAGCAATTACAAAACCCAATAAAAAAATTGATAATATAATTCCCAATATCAAAATTCTTTCCTGTTTTCTTCTTTCTTCTTTTTCTTTCATATTCACTCGTCTCTTCCTTTTTCTAAAGAGCCTCATTTAAAGTCCGAGGCCGGACTTTTATAAAAAACAAAAACAAAAACAAAATAATCTTATTCTAGCTCTACGTAAAAGTAGTACGGTCGAGTAGCTGTATCTGTGCCATGTCCATCTTCAGGAACTAACATCTGAAAATCATGATCTTTTCCATCAAAACCAATGATGGGATCTTCTTCAATTATTGCAGTCCAGATAATCTCTCCATCTCCTCCTTCTAGTATAACTTGCTCATAATTCTCGTTAACTCCTGTTCCAGTAGAATCAAAAATTCTTGTACTGTTACATTCGCCAGCAGGAATCTGGATATTATTCACATAAAACTCAGAATGTGTTGCCCAATTAAATGTTTCATCAATTCCGTCAACATCATTACTAACAATACCATATGCTGATTCTAAAGAATCAATATTAGTATTCATATCCCAGCAATAAGTTCCTACCCAATTAATAGAACCGTTTTCTGAAGCATAAACTTCACCTTCCGGATCAGCCAATGACCAATTATACATTACATTGTCAACAGAATCCGCCAATTGAATAGTACCAGTAACATTACCGAAATAACCTTGCCAAGCCTGAGTAATAGTATAACCAAAAATAGAAATTTCAGTCACATTACCTGCAAGAGCCGGAGTACTATCAGCAATATCTTCTGGAGCTCGAGTTGAAGGTCCTTCTACTATATTTTCAACACCAAAAGGAACAACTGCACTAACTAAACCAAGACTTAAAAAAGTCAAAGCTAACACAGACAACAACAATTTATTAAAACTCTTCATCTCCCTCTTTTTTTACCTCCTTTCAATACCTTGTATCAATTGGAATATACGAATATATTGACAATAATCTTTATAAACCTTTCCAAAAAAATCGTCCCTTTCAAAAAGTAAAAAAATTAAATGTCGACGACAAAATTAAAAAAAAGTAATATACTAAAAATAAATTCAAAAAATCACGTCAAGAAAACAAATAAATTTTCAATTAACCAACGATAAATTTCCTAAAATAATTCAACATAAAAAACAACTTCAGATTCTTCCCCCGCATATTCACGAAGCTTTGCAGGAACCCTCAACTCATAATCATAAAACCCATATGCTCCCTGACTGCCTTCATTAACTTTTGTAACAAAAACCAAGTCTTCCTCATCAGAAGAATCAAATTCACGATTTCCCAAGTCATCCAACGAATCCCACAAGATTCCAGTAACAAAATTTGAATTATTGGTTGAATTGGTTATTGGAACACTTTCCATAAAACTTCCAAAAACCAAAAAAGATTCAGTTTCCCCAACATATAAATTTTCAATGGAATCTTCATTTCCCGTCATTGATAATAAAGAATCTGCTTCTGCAAAATCTCCTGTAGAACCTGATCCAAAAATATCTTCTCCCAAAGGCAATAAATCTAACCAGGATATAGAACTCTCTTTATCTGCAACAAAAATACTTCCATCTTCAAAAGAACTCACATTCCAGGAAATCAAATCTCCTTCTCCAGCCAAAGCAAAATTAGATTCTCTGTTTAATTCCCCATAAAAGAATTGCCAAGAACCAACACTCAAATTTTTATTACCTAAATTATTATTCTCCTCAAATTCTGTTAAATCGTCATAATAATCAACAACAACATAAATCTCATTTAATCCAATATCCGGAAAAAATGATCCAGTTAACTCAAAAGAATCACTCCAATTAATATTTATAGAATGATTTTCACCAAATTGAGTTCCTCCTGAAAAAGGGTTCCCTTCAAAAAACTGAACTAAAACATTTTCAGAATCTGCATAACCGAGATTTTCAATACTAGCATTAATCAAAACTTCTTCTCCCTCTTTTGCTTCACTAACATTGAAAATAATTTTTGAACCATTCACAAAAAAATCCGGATAAGTATAATTAAAAAATCTTTTCGAACTGAAACCCGTATTATTAACACTATCCCAACAAGAAACATTCCAATTATGTTCGCCAAAAGAAATTCCAGAAATAATTTCAGTTGTAAATGTATCATTATTTACTAATTTATTATTAACTTCAAGATTGTCATCAATATACAAATCACAATTCATAAAATTTTCAAAAGAATCCACAGCTTTCCACCTAAAGGTTATACTCTCTCGATTAAAATCAATTCCAGATTCATTCAAAGGAACATCCAAGACTATTTCAGGAGGAGTGATATCTCGAGAAAAATAACTATAATTACTCATCACGGTATTCAAATCGTTATCTGTACATTCAACACTCCAATTATGAACTCCTTCGGGAATCCCTGGAATAGTAAAATTATTCAAAACATTTTCAACGACAGAAGAACTAGTATCCTCCAAGTTTCCATCCAAATAAATTTTACACTCAATTAACCCCAAAGCATCATAAGGAATATAACTAAAATTCAAAACTGATTCATAAAAACTACTTTCATTAACTGGATTAATCAATTCAATAATTGGGGGGGCATAAACTGTAAAATTAACTTCACTACTCACAACTTCATTGCTTGCATTATCCCTACACTTAACTCTATAGCTATGATTTCCATCAACTAACAAAATATTTGTTATTTGTTCAGAATTATTCAAAACTTCTCCAGACCATTCCAAGTCTTCTCCAATATATAAATCACAACTTAAAAAATCATCTAAATTATCATTCGCAGTAAAATTGAATCTAACACTATTATTGTCATACGTTTCATCTTGAGAAGGCAACCCTAAGTTCAAAACAGGATTCTCTGTATCAACATAAACTCTTCTAGTTTCACTATTTGCAGGCATCCCAGTAGAATCTACAACTCGCACATACCAATCATAAATCCCATCAGACAAACTAATATTAAAACTATTATTAGCACTATCTACAACAGAAGTTTCATTATCCATATTCCAAGCTCCATTCAAATAAAGTTCAGTTTTCTGAAAACCAGCGTCATCCTGAGGAAAATAAATAAATTGAAAATCAGATTCATTAATCCAAGAATTATTTTCAGGATAGATTGAATTAACACCTGGAGCAGTATACCTAGTAAAATTATGAGTTTCACTATTGTTAAAATTTCCAGCTAAGTCATAACAAGTTAAATGCCAATCATGAGTTCCATCATTAATTCCTGAAACAATTCGAGATACATTTGTATAATTAGAAAATACTATATTAGAATCTTTAATTTCAGAATCAACAAAAATTGAACAATTCAACTCTTCACTCAAAGAATCATCCCCCGTGAAATTAAAAGTTATATTCACAGAATAAACATCTTCATTTAATGGGAACCAAGGATAAATAGTTGGAGCAACATTGTCAATAATAAATCTATTTGTTTCAGTTGAATCTTCTAAACCAATTCCATCTTGACATGTAACATAATAATCATAAATCCCATCACCAAGATTATCCAAATCAAAAAGATTTTGAACCCCATTATTTACTGAAGAAGAAGTTTGATTCAATGCACCATTCAAATAAACACTACAAGAATTTATTTCGCCATTATCTGTTGGAATATAATAAATACTAAAGCTACTTCCAGAAGAATGTGTGTTATTTGAAATATTTAACGAAACTTCCGGAGGCTCTGAAATGGTTATGCTCCGAGAAATAGAGGTATTACTATGTCCAACATCATCGCTACAATTAAAAAACCAAGAATGTGTCCCATCATCAATTATTGAAGAAGTAAAATTAAATCTTTGTCCACTTGTGGCATTGAATGAGTCAGAAACATTCCCATCAATAGTCAAATTACAACTAATTTCAGAATCAATCGTATCATTTATTCTTATATCAAAATAAGAAGATGCATCATTTGTACTATGCCCATCATTAGGAAAAAATATTTCTATAGTTGGGGAATTCAAGTCTATTCCAATGCTCCTATTCGGAGCAATAACTTCAGTTGAACTTAAATCAAAACATCTAACAGTCCAATTATGAAATCCTTCTAAAATATTTGTTGCCAAAATCGTTGCATTCTTGTTCAAAATTGGATTTGTTATGTTGTTTTTATAAATTCCATCAATTAATAATTCACAACTAGTAATCCCAGAATTATCATCTGGAATAAAAGTAAAATTCACATCACTTACAGAAGAAAGATATCCACTAAAAGGGCTAATTAAATTTAAAGTTGGAGGAGTATCAGAAATATTAAATTCCCTTGTTTCACTATTAATTTTTCTTCCAGCTTCATCAACACAAGTTACATTCCAATAATGCAATCCTCCAGAAAGGGCCCCAGATGAAACATTGACTAAACTCCCATTAAAATACAATTCATTTTCATAAATATTCACTGAATCCAAAGTAACATTACAAACTAATTCTTCCGCGAGATTATCTTCTGGAACAAAACTTAAATTCAAATAACCTGCAGTAAAAGTGCTCTGATGAGGCGGATAGTTGAGTGTAACACTTGGATCCGTCAAATCAATCCCCATAGTTCTATTTTCACTTAAATCATAAAGTCCACCAGAATCTAAAACTTTTATTGACCACAAATATTCTCCCTCCAAAAAAGAGTGATTAAATTCATTTACTCCCTCAATTAAAGGGGATTGATTATAAGAAACATTTATTCCATCAACATATAAAATAGAACTATCCAAATCATGATTCAAATCTGTTGCATTATAGTAAAAAGAAACATTACTATAATTAAACCAAGTATCATTAGAGGGGTTTAATAATTCAACAACTGGATCAATTCCAGATTGAACTTTTAGCTCGAGATATTCTTTTGCAAAAATGGTCCTATAACCCGAAGATAAATTCAAATCATAAGTTCCAAAAGTTGAAGGGGTTGTATAGCTATAATTATACCTACCACTTGAATCCGTTGAAATTGCCGTATAATTAAATTCAATGTCCCACAGATTTGGTTTAATGATTCCATCATAAGAACCAAAAACAATTTTATATTCAAGATATCGACTCATACCGAAAGAATCATTTATACTTTCACCAATAAACAATTCCTCCCAATCACTCCATATAATTTTATCCCTTGAAGTTCTTACATAAACCTCAATGCCAGCACATTCTGATGAAGAAAAAGAAACTTCCAGCGATGGCCTATCTGAAGCAACAGTATACTCGCTACTCCTAATCATAACTCCACTTGATCCCCCTGGTTCCATCACAACACCATAATTTTCCTTACTATGATTATTCCAAGAACTAATCAAATCAGTAACACTCAAAGATTTTGTTCCCACTGTTGTTGCACTAATTGTTCCAAGAGATGTTGTTGATCTTGAAGGACTTCCAGCAACTCCTGTTGACGACCAACTAACTCCTGCAAGTCGACCATTATAAGTTGCTTCATTTTCTTTCCAATTTTCTAAAATTTCATAGACATTAAATGCATTTCCTGTATCATAAACATTAAAGTGCATGTTTGCAGAACTAATTGTAGAACTATAAGGAATTTTATTTTTACCATATCCAAAAATTTCATCAAACTTCAACAAAATTCTCTGAATATCTGGAGAAGTATCCAGAAGCAAAGATTGTGAAACACCATAATTTGTAGTAGGATTTGAACTTTCAATATAGGTGTCCATTGTTCCAGAGTAACCTTCATTTCCCCCATAATAAATAACTGTATCACTACAAGAATCCGTCAATAAATCCCAATTAACAGATTCCCATGAAACCAGTGCCCCTGCATCCATAATCCCCATCATCAAACCAGAAGTATTTGAACCACTCAAAGTTGCAAAAGTCCCGTTATAACTAACATTTTCAGAATAACTTTTATTAAAAATGTCCTTATGTCCAGTAAAATTGAAAACGTCTTGATAAACGCCATTTCCAGTTAAATTTTCAATTGGAACCAATTCATTTTCAAACCAAATATTAATAGGATGATTTACCAGATTAGTTCCATCGCTTAATTCTAACTCTCCCGAAATATAGGCAGGATTAGTTCCATCAGAATAAATTGGATTAAAATCCGAAACAAACCATGCTTTCAGAACATCAAAAAAACCAGTATAATTTGATTCCAATCCGGTTGTATCATTTGCATAAATAGTATAATTATGAGTTAAATTATAGGTAGAATCTATTGGAATGTTTGTGTTAAACAAATCTCCAAAAACATTATTTAAAAAACCACTAAATTTCTGAACTCCTCCAATAACATTTTCCCAAATCACAATCCAAACACTGTCTGTGTTTGAATCTGTCACGTTCAAATTAACTGTAAAATCACTTCCCTCATCTACGGGAGAAGAAGTTTGATTGATAAAAACAATTGAAGGAGCAGAAGTATCGATGATAAATTGAACATAATCGGAACCAACTGCTCCACTAGAATCATTTGCATAAACTCTCCACTTATTTACTCCATCAGTAGAATTCATTGGGATATCTTCTTCACAAATAACAGTATAATTTGTAGCTCCTTCATCATCTGTATACCAACAAGTATCAAGAGTTTCACTTCCAGAAACGCTAACAGAATAATTCATTTTATTAATAGGATAATTATAAACATAATTATTTTCAGGATATTCTATTTTAACGCTGGGTGGTTCTTCCCAAGTTATATTCAAATATAATAAAGAAACTTCTACAAAATCATTCAAATCAAACAAAACATCATAAACTAAACTACTTCCTTCACTAAATCCTTCAACGCTCTCCCCA
Source organism: Candidatus Woesearchaeota archaeon (assembly GCA_964416245.1). GTDB lineage: Archaea > Nanobdellota > Nanobdellia > Pacearchaeales > GW2011-AR1 > GW2011-AR1. The sequence continues at coordinate 8,058 of CAYQDG010000015.1, read as the reverse complement.
TTAGTAACCTCAAACCAATTGTTTCCTCCATCAACACTTAAATTTAAATAAATTTTATTATTTGAATTAGTTCCAACTTCTTCCCAACTAATATTAGCAATCCGCCTTATATTCTGACTAACATTTATGGGATGCGACCTTAAGGTTGCTCTCCCTCCAGGAACACTTATATTGACATCATCAATTAAAATCCCATCACTTCCCAAATCCCAATTATCATATTGAGCAAATTTGATTGCAAAATTAGAATTTATTTCAGAACAATAATCAGGGTCATTAGACACATTTATATCAACTTCTTGCCAACCAGTAGTTCCAGTGAAATCCATCAAATGATGCCAATAATTTCCATCACAAGTAAAATAGACCGCATCCCCATTATAATGTCCAGAATGATCTGCTCCAGCTGTATTTTCATCTTCTTCTTCAAAATACCAAAAATTTAAATTGATGCTTTCTGTCCCAGTAAAATCTTTATTTGTAATTAACTCATTCAATGTATTTGTTCCAGCAGCATTTGTATAAAATGCAACAGATTTACTCCCACTGTGAGAAACATAATTACTAATTTCTACAACTCCTGAAGCTAAACTTGAATAATTTATCCAATCATCTCCCAAGCTTGACCTTTCAAATTCATCATAAATTCCAATATTCCCGTTGCCAACATAACTCAAATTGCCCAGATTAAAAATAACAGAATCATTGATTGCAATTTGGCTTGAATCCAAAAAACTATCAAAATAATTTCTTTCTAAATCAACTTCGAAAGAAATAGAATTTGTAGATTCAGTTCCAACAGAATTATTTGCATAAAAATCAATTTCATAATCTCCTTCTTCCAATAAAATTAAAACGTCTTGGTTGCCAGTACAATCCTCACAAATTACATTTTTAGAACCATCGTTAATTGTGTACCAATAAAATTCCGCAGGACCACTTAAAGAAGTTTCAATTATTGGAGTTGTATCTTTTACAATAGTTCCTGGATTAGTTACATCAATTATTGGGGGCGGAGACGCAATATGGGTCCAAGTAATATTAATATCCAACAAACTTGATTTGCTGTCGTCAACAGAATCAAAAATAACTCTGTAAACTAAATTTTTTCCTAAATTTATAGAACCCAGCCCTTGACCATTAACAGCATCATACCAATTAGTTCCGTCATTAGGGCTAACTTGAATAGAAATACTATTATCACTATTTTCAAAATAACTCTTCCAACTAACATTTAATATTTCCACAATGTTCGAAGTTAAAGTAATGGGATAAGAAACAAATGAAACTAAATCAGTTGCCCAAGAAACAACAGAAAAATTATCATACCTTACATCTTGATGATAATCTGAATATACTCCAACTTGGCCATCTTCCCAAGTTGAATCAATTGCAGAAAAAACAGCCTCATCATTCAAGTAACAAGTAATATTGTTATCCTCTATTTTCACAGCATAATCATTGTAAGCATCTTGCGTATATGTTTTTGTTGCATCTGTATCTAAAACTGTCATAGTTCCATCGTCAAATTTTATCAAACCATGTTCAGAACTTGCTAAATCTTGTAACTCAAATGCACATTTGTAATGATTACTAGCATCCTTATATCTAAAAACCAAAGCATTCTCGTCATTATCATCATCATAAGCAGTAAAAGAAATATTATATCCTTTTCCTGCTTCCATCTCCAAACCATCATAAATTGAAAAAACTCCTGGGTCCCCATCATTTGAAGAGTAAACCATTTCTCCATCAACTATACTCCAACTTCCTCCGGTGGGAGTCCAAGCACTCATATTATCAAAAGGCTCATAAACTAACCCCCCTATCCCCCTATCTTGATAACTAACATTCCCTTTCATCCATTGTGGACCATTTAAAGACCAAATTTGAGAATCGTCCGAAAAAGAATCATAATAATTTCCATCCATATCAATAGTAAATGAAACAGTTTCTGAATTAGTATCTCCCACAGAATTATCCGCATAAACAACTAATGTATAACTTCCCTCTTCCAAATAAAGGGTCTTTATTTGTTCCCCGCTACAAGAAGAACATAAAGGAATTTCGCTTCCCCCATTTAATTTATACCATAGATTGTTTGCCATTGAATCCAAATTAATATCCAAAACAGGAGTAACATCCGGAAAGGCTCCAGAAGAAGGGGAATTGATTGTTATTGTTGGAGGAGGTGAAGCAGTATTGGACCAAGAAACATTCAAATCCAATAAAGCAATATCCACATATCCTGAACCCTCAAATAAAACTTTATATTTTAAGTCATTTCCCGCATTCAAGCTAACTAATCCTTGATTGTTTGTAGCATCATACCAATCAGTTCCATTATTAGCACTAATCTGCATATTCACTTCACCATTGTCACCTCCATAATTCCAAGAAATATTAGTAAATTCTGCAATAACATTTTCCATTGAAATTATTCTTGATTCGGATGTAGAAAAGCCAGAACCATCGTAAGTTATGTTTATATCATCCCACATTATCCCATCAGAAGTTAAACCAAAATTATCATACTGGGTAAATTTAATTGCAAAACTAGAATTTACCTCAGAACAAAAATTAGGATCAGAACCAATATCCAAAGTAACTTCTTGCCAGGTGTCAGTTCCAAAAAGATTATATAAATGATACCAATAATTGCCATCACAAGTAAAATAAACTGCATCAGCATTTTGATGCCCGCTATGGTCGCTTCCCCCATCATTTTCATCACTTTCTTCTTTATACCAAAAATCCAAAATAAAATTTTGTGTCCCAGAATAATCATAAGTACTAATCAATTCACTTAATTCATATTCATTATTTGAATAAGAATCTGCAATAACTGAATAAGAACCCGAATAAGAGTCTTCATCCCTCACCCCAATACGACTATAAGCATTACTGGAATAAAATTCCCAATCATCTCCCAGATCTCCTAACTCAAAATCATAAAAATTACTAGTTAAAACTGAACCACTATAATTCAAACTCCCCTCTTCCCAAAAAATCCCAGAATCGTAATTTAAAACTGAATGATTGTCTTCAAAAGAATCATAAAAATTATTATTCAAATCAATATTAAAAATTGAACTTTCAGATTCAATTTCACCATTAGAATTATTTGCATAAACATTTAATTCGAAAGTTCCTTCGCTATCTACAAAAATAGGTTGAAAAATATTTCCTGAACAAGAAGTGCAAATCGAGACATTAGTCGAGTCATTTAAATTATACCATAAACTATCAGCTTGAGAACCAGACAAAGTCAAATTTAATAAAGGAGTTGGGTCACCCAAATTTCCAGAAGGATTGTGTAAATCAATTATTACTGGAGGCACATATTCAACAATAGTGATATTCCAAAAATCCGTTGAATCAGAAACGCTTGGATATGCATCTAACTTAGCTGTAGAAAAAAGAGTGTGATTACTTCCAATTTGTCCAGAAGCATTTACAAAAAAAGAAACTATTTGGTTTTCTCCAGCATTCAAAGAACTAATCTGGAATGGATTTGAATTATTAGTGTACAAAGGAGTATCCCCAACAGAAGTAGAAAGAAGGTTTATCAAATCCCTTGGAGCAATTGCTGCGACAACTTGCCTGATACGATTATTTGCTTGTCCTCCAGACCAAGACATAGAAGTTTCAATAAGTGGCCCAAAGATTTTATAACTTGAACCAGCCCCCCTGGGAGATTGAAATTCATCATAATATAAAAGAGATTGTTCAATCCCTGGAATAAAATTTGGCCCACTTTCTCGACCAGTAACAATGTCTAAAATAAAACTATTTTCTTCTTCAGGAGTAATTGATGTTGAAATTGAAGAAGAGCTGGGAGCATAATTTACTTCGCTAACTATTTTACTTAAATTTTCAATGATTTCGGAATTTACTCCAGACAGTTTTAACATTGAAGAAGCCCCTGGATTACTTGAACTCCAACTTATTTCTAAATCATGTGATTCCCCTCTTGTTGGTTGATTATTTGAAGAGATTGCATAAAGATAAGTTTGGGGCCAATCATCTGCAGAAGAGGCAATAAGAGTTGGAATCACTCCCCCATAAGTTATTGAACTAACTGTTGCTGCCCGATTATGAAGGCCTATTAAAATTAAATCGCCTTCTTCCGGGTTGTTATATGAATGTGACCAAGCATCAGAAGCAGAATCTTGTATTGTACTTGCATTCTCTACAATTCCTATTCCTTCATCAAAATATTCTAAGAGACTTACATTAATCAATCCACAATTTTGTTCAAGACAACTTACATTTAAATCTACCTTGAAAAATTCATTTTTAATAACTCCTGTATTCCCAAAAGGATAAATTAAATCCAATTCTAATTTCGGAAGAATTCTTATTTCAAAAGAACGATTAGAAGGAGAAAACTTACAACCAGACAATTCACTACAACATTGAATATTCCAAGAATAACTTCCCAAAGAAACAAATTCTTTAGAAATTTTATTTGTTAATCCATTTGAAATAGGTGTAGAATTTGTTTGATTTAAATGCCACATCCCCGTAGAATTATCCCACAATGAACAATTATGAAAAAAAGTGTCCGTCGTTGGAGTATAACTAAATTCAATTTCATAATCTCCCAAAAGCGACTGGTCCGATGGAGAATTTAGTGTTATATCTGTTGTAGGCAAATCATAATCTGCATGAATTGAATAAATCCTATTTTCAGAACTAGGACTTAATGTAGAAGGAAAGCTTGAAGCATAACTACTTGATTGATATTGACCTTGACCGGTTGAACCTGAATCAAAATGAATTTCAACATCATTTGATCCACTAGTAATATCTCCCCAAGCAACAAGAATATAATCTCCTGGTGGAAGAGCAATATCGCCTGTTAAAGAAAGAGTGTACCAATTAGTTACGGCCGAATAAGCTCCACCCGATGCACTCCCTTCAGAAGTATACCCAAGAAGAGAACCCGAACTATTGTAAATTGCAAATTTGAAAACAGCATCACTATTTTTACCAATAGTTAAGTATGCTGAAATATCTGTAATAATGCCTCCTTCACTTAATTCCAAAACACTTCCTCGAATATTGTCATTAAGAGTTGCTGTTGAACCCCCAGCAGTTTCATAACCAAAAGTTGGATCAACACGTACGGGATAAGAAGCATTTTCCAAAAAACTTTCTGGAACAATTATTCTTAAGAGATTGTTTTCTTCATCAATTTCCATTTCTCCCCAAACTTCTTTTCCTAAAGAATCAATAATTAATGGACGATAAATATGAAATGCTTTTTTATTTCCAGAATACACTGAATAAGAACCCAAATATTCTTCAGACCGAAAGTCTCCACGTTCCAATTGATTTTCAGATAATGTGGGCTGATAATAAAATTCCAAATTCTCTGCACCCAGAGAATATTCAAAAATATTTGTTGAGGGTTTCTCATTTAAAATTATTTCAACTTCAAACTTCTCAATAGAATCATCCGCTTTCGTTCCCCTTGCATATCTTGTCCAAGATTCTGAGGAAAGCTCTTCTTTTAAGCTATTCACAATTTGATTTTCTTCTAAAGAAAGATTATCTTTTTCTAAATTCATTTCCAGATTTTCAGCAAATTTTTGAATAATCTCTTCTCCAAAAGAGTAATCTATATTTTGATCTAATTCCTTCAATCCCCCAAAAGAAAAAAAGAAATTAAAAGATTTTAAATAAGTTCTCAATCCTTCCACAAATAATGGATTTTCTAAAGGAGATTCTAAATAAAAACCTAATTTAATATAATCTCCATCAAGACCCATTCTCCCAACAACTTTTGGTTTTAGACCATCTAAATAATACATCACACTACCAGTACTTTTAAGTTCAATTCCATAACCTAACAAAACATCATCATATGCTTTCTCCAACATTTCCAAATAATAATCTGGATTTTCTGAAACCCTTCTATCGTAAAAATCTATTGAAAAAACCCCTTCTTTATTCGCAAAAATTACTGGGCTTCCCGGACCTTTTTCAACAGTCCTAAACCTTGCAACAGGCATATTTATTTTTTCATAATTTAAATCTTTATCTGCATCCCTTGTCCCATAAAAAGAAAAACCATCCTCATTGGTTGTGTAAAGAAAAATTGTTGAATCCATCTCATTATGTTGAGGTAATTCATAATAAGCAGCCATCTCAGTTAAACCAACGGGGCCAAAATCTACATAACGGAGATTTTTTGAGTTTGAAGGAGATTTTTCCAAAAATTCTTTATTTAAATTATTTTTTATTTTATAAAAATGGACTTCTTCTTTAGAAGATTTCCATTTTATTTTTTCGTCTTCATTGACAAAATTTCCAGAATAATTTACAGGATATTCTAAAACTAAAGAAGAATTTTTTAATGGGGAATCTAACTTAGCAAAAGGCCTTGAACCCTGATTAGAAACTTGGCCTAAAGAAGAGAGAGTTTGAAATAATGTGGGTTTTTGAATATTTTTTCTTCCAATAAAAACAGAGGAATTCTTTAAATTTACTTCACCCGTAATTTCTTCCTGATTTATTTTTTTTATAGGAAGAACTATTTTTTTTTCAGAAATTTCTTTTTCTTTTTTTTCAATTTTCTTTTTAATTTGGTTATCAACAGTTTCTTTTTTTCCCTCAAAACCCGTCTCCGTTTCATTTATTTCTTCTTCTTTCTCAATTATTCCCTCTTCAACAACTTCAAAAAAATAATTTTCACTTTCCTCTTCAAATTTAAATTTAATTTCATACTTTCCCAATTCATTCAACTCATACAAAAATAAATCATTTGACCCTTCTTTTAACAAAGTTTTTGAAGGAGTGATAAATCTTGCAGTATAATTTCCTTTTCCTCTTAAATCCACCCTTAAATCTTCTCCCAAATAGTAATTCTCCTGAATACTAAATGCTCCAACAAAGACAGTGACCAAAATCAAACCAATTAAAGTCAAAACAATTCCCAACTTAATTTTTCCAGATTTGCTCAAAGAAAAAATATTTATTTTTCCTGCCATAAATTTATCCTCCCAATTCTAAAACCATTTATCAAACTTTCAATTTGCAATCTTAAACACCTAGTTTGAATAGAATGCCAAGGTTTTTCCAACTTCAAAGAAATATCCTGCGTCGACAAAGGTTGATCACTATTTCTTAAAACTTTCAAAATATTTCCTTCCAAATCATCTTCGCGCTTCAACTCGATTCACCCAACATAATTAAACAAAAATTATTTTTAAACATTGCCATTCTTAGTAAGATGTATAGTACGGTGTATCGCAAATTAAATAAAACATAAATATCAATCAAGAACCAAAATCTTTATAAAAGATAAAAGATTAACAATAATACCTACTTCGGTAGGTCGCGTACTTCAACTTCGGTTGTTGTTCGTGTTGGGAGATTGAGACTTCGGTTTTAATCTCCCTTTTTTACTTTAATCTACTTTTCAAAATATTTCTGAATAAAAGAATTATCTCATTTTATTAATTGCCAAAAGATTAATCAAAAAATCTATTTTTTTCAATAAAAAATTACTAAAATCCTATCACCATTGAATGATAAGAAATCTTTATAAAAAGAAATATCCTAAAACAAATACTTGCTTCGGCAAGTCTTGTTAACTTCGGTTGACAGGGAATAAGTCTTCGGATTTATTCGCCCTAATCTTCGGATTAGGACAGGCTAACTTCGGTTAGTCTCGTTGACTTCGGTCAACACTCAAATAACTTCGGTTTTTTGAGATGATCAGCTCTTGTAGTTGATCAGGGCTAGGTTCATTCCTAGTTCACGTGTAGATTCGTTCTACACACGGGGAGGCCAAGAACTTCGGTAATTGCCTCCCCATTTTTTTTGAAAAAATTTGGCAAAATAGTTGATTATAAAATGGATTCTCTCCCCTATTTACGATTCCCTAACTTCTCAATTTCTAATAACTCTTCCCCCTAAACTCTTTTCACATTAACAACTTCCCTAAAATTTCCAGAATTACCTTCGGAAATTTTATTCATATCAAACCTTTGCAAAAGCAAAGTAAAATTATTTCCCAACATCCAATTCCCAATCTTTACTTCCTAT
>CAYQDG010000014.1:15585-18656 GCA_964416245.1 Candidatus Woesearchaeota archaeon | reverse complement strand
TTTTATTTATTTCTCTTTAATTTTATATATTTTCCAATTTCAAAAATTATTAATCCTGATACTGCGAGAGGCAAGACTAAAAACCAGTTACTTAAGGATAAGGGAACAACCTGGAAAAAACTCCCAAGAGGAGTATATAAAATTATAAATTGTAAACCTATTGAAAATAACACTGCATAATTTACCCATTTATTTGAAAAGATACCAATTTTTGAAAGCGGTGAATTTGATCTAACTGTGTATACAAAAAACAATTCATAGAATATTGCAGTTGTTAAAACAATTGTTCTTGTTAGTTCTATTGAATTGCCTTGGTTTAAAGAAATCAAATAAGAACTTAACTTAACGATGAATCCTAAAATTCCTGCAATTATTATATAAGACCATATTCCCGAAAGAATACTTTTTTCTCCACGGGGTTTTGATTCCATGACTTTTTCTTCTTTTTCAGCAATTAAAGAAAGCGAGGGAAAGGAATCACTGACTAAATTTATCCAAAGAATTTGAAGCGCTATTAAAGGCAGGGGCATTCCAAAAACTAAAGCGAATAAAACAAGAAATATCTCTGCAAAATTTACTGAAAGTAAATATTTAGTAAATTTTTTGATGTTATCATATGTTTTTCTTCCTTCTCGCACACCTTCTACTATTGACGCAAAATTATCATCCACTAATACTATATCAGAAACATCTCTTGCAACATCTGTTCCTCGTTTCCCCATAGAAATTCCAACATCTGCAGATTTTAGAGCAAGAACATCATTAACTCCATCTCCCGTTATTGCAACTGTTTCATTTAATCTTTGTAAAATTTTTGTTATTCTTAATTTTTGTTTTGGAGTAACTCTAGCAAAAATAGATATTTCTGGCATTTCTTTTAATAAAGTTTCATCTGACATTTCAGATAACTCTTTTTCATTTACTACTCTCCCAACAAGACCTATTTTTTTGCCAATGGCTTTGGCTGTTAATTCAGAGTCTCCAGTTATTATTTTTACTTTTATTCCAGCGCTCCTACATTCTTCAATTGCTTTTTTTACTTCAGGTCGGGGAGGATCAATCATACCTGCAAATCCAATAAAAATTAAATCATCTTCACTTACTTTATCTTTTTTTGAAAGAACTTTGTAAGCAAAACCTAAAACTCTCAAAGCTTTTGCTTCCATCTCTTCGGCATCTTTTAATATTTCTTCTTTTCTTTTTGTTCCAAGTTTTCTCACTTGACCATTTCTTAATTCAAAAGAAGATTTTTCTAATACTTTCTTTATTGCTCCTTTAGTATAGAGGGTGTTATTTTTCCCTGTATCCCTTAAAATAGACATCATTTTTCTCACAGAATCAAATTCAAACTTTTTTATACTGGGATTTTGTTCGATTAAAATTTTTTTATCAAAACCTAAATCTAAAGAGTTTTGTAAAAGTGATGTTTCGGTAGGATCTCCCATTAATTTATACTCTCCATTTTTTAATTCATATCTTGAATTATTACATAAAATACTAGTCTTGATTAAATGGCCAAGCTCTTTTGCTTTTTTCAAATCTATTTTTTTTGAATCTTTTACTATGGATTTATCTTTTTTTTGATAAAATTCTCCAGAAGCATACATTTCTTCAACAGTCATTTTTTCTTCGGTCAAAGTCCCTGTTTTGTCTGAACATATTACTGTCACACTTCCTAAAGACTCTACTGCTGGCAATCTTCTAATTACTACATTCTTTTTTGACATCATCAAAGAAGAGATTGCAAAACCCATTGTTAAAACCGCAGGTAAACCTTCTGGAATTGCAGAAACTGCCAATGCAACAGAAATTAAAAACATTTCAATTAAGTCAAATTTATCTAAAAAACCTAGGGCAGCTATTATAAAAACCATCCCTAAGATTAAAAAACCAATTTGTTTAGAAAATTTATCCAATCTTTTTTGTATAGGAGTTTTAGAAATGCTTATTGTTTGTAAATTTTCTGCTATTTCTCCAAAGACTGTTTCTTTTCCTGTCTTTACAACCAAAGCTTTTGCTGTTCCTCTAACAAAAGTTGTTCCAGTAAAAATCATGTTCTTCAAGTCAGAAAGAGAAGATTTTGATTTTATTATTGAAGCTTTTTTTGAAATGGGCAAACTTTCTCCAGTTAAAACAGCCTCATTTGTTGCTGCATTTTCTGATTCTATTATTCTTGCATCTGCACTTATTTTGTCTCCTGCAGATAAAATCATAATATCTCCTGGAACTAAATTTTTAGAAGGAATTTCTTTAACTTCTCCATTCCTAATTATTTTTGACGTTGGAACAATCAATTTTTTCAAATTTGATATTGCTTTTTCTGCTTTGAATTGCTGTGTAAAACCTATTATTGCATTTAATATAACAATAAAGGAAATTACAAAACCATCTAGAGAATGGCCTATGAAAAAAGAGATTGCTGCTGCAATTATTAAAATATAAATTAAAAATGAATTAAATTGTGCGAAAAAAACTTTGAAAGGTTCAAAAGATTTTCTTTTTTTTATAATATTTTCTCCATGTTTTTCCAATCTTGATTTTGCTTCATTTTCTGAAATACCATTTTCTGAAGAATTATATTTTTTATAGAGATTTTCAATTGGTTCTTGATATGCCTCTTTCATGGAAATATGAGGAGGGGGGGATTTATTAAAGTTATTAGAAATATTTACGTTAAGGATAATTCATTACGATAATCCTTAAAAAGAAAGATGAATTTTTTTATTTATGGAATTGGTATGTTTATTGAGCAAAGGTGAAGGAACTTGGGCACAGGTTTCTGGATTGGTGAAATATGGAGAATGGGAAAAAATTGTAATTGTGGGGGATGATTTTGCTAAGAAATTTGCCCATGAAAAGAATTTTGATTTTGTAAAAGTTGATTTGAATAAAAAATTGGTTGATTTGAAAGAAGAATTTTCTAAAAAGTTAAAAGGGAAGTTTGAAGGGATGGAAGTTGCTTGTTCAATTGCTTCTGGAGATGGAAAAGAACATATGGCGTTGGTTTCTGCTTTGTTGGGTTTGCCTGTGGGAGTTCGGTTTGTGGCACTTACAAAAGAAGGTGTTGTTTA
>CAYQDG010000014.1:0-15485 GCA_964416245.1 Candidatus Woesearchaeota archaeon | reverse complement strand
CCTAAACGTTCTCTTGCGAATCCTACAGACATATACCCTTTAAGTTCTATGAAATCTGGGTGGGATGATTTAATTAAATCGCTAAATTCTGGAATAAATTTATCATTCATGTTTAAATCTTTTACAAGGTTTATTCTAAAAACTGTTGTGTTTTTCTTTTTTATTTTTGGAAATAAAGAGAGTGTTTCAATTAATTTTTCCCAAGCATTTTCTTTTAGGCTTCTATGAAATTTTTTATGTTCTTCTTTGTTTGAAGAATTTACAGACACATATAATCTTGTTGGAAGATTATTTGTGTCAATTAATTTTTGAATTACTTCTGGTTGCAAGCCATTTGTTACCAAAAAAGAAGTTGAATTTCTATTTCTAATTTCAGAAATTAATTCTCCAATTTTTGGGTACAATGTTGGCTCTCCAGTTAAAGATAATGCAAATTGATTTGGATTTTGTGCTTCAGCTAATTTTTCTTGATTTGCTTTTGAAAGTTGTTTAGCTTTTGAATGAGGATCAATTTTGAATCCAGTCAATAATTTTCTTTGCGCATTTATTGCGCCATCTAAAACATCTTTTGGATCTTCTGGTTTTACGGGAAAATCTAATCTTGAATTTGAAATATCTCTCCAACAATGGATGCATCTATTATTACAAAATATTGAGGGAGTCATTTGGCAACATAAATGAGATTTAATTCCATAAAACTTTTCCTTGAAACAGACCCCTCCGTCTTTCAAAGATTTCTTTGTCCAATTACATAATTGTACAGCTGAATGTTTTCCAACTGGTTCATAAGTTTCTTTTCTTACACGTTTTCTAGGCTTTGACATAAAAATAAAGAGAAGTTATGAGTTTTAAACTTTGGGATATTAAAGTTGTAAGAAGATTTAAAAAGTAAATTGAATGAAAATATTGCTATGGAATTTAATTACTTCAATTATCTTGTATTGCCCTTGTTAATTTTCTTTGCAAGAATCCTAGACGTTAGTATCGGGACTATTAGAATGATTTTTGTTTCAAAAGGATTAAAAAAAATTGCCCCTGTTTTGGGTTTCTTTGAAGTTTTTATTTGGATTGTTGCGATAGGAGAAATTATGAATGGAGTAACTCAATGGTTTTATTATTTGTTTTATGCGGGAGGATTTGCTGCTGGAACTTATGTTGGAATGTATTTGGAGGAAAAACTTTCGGTTGGAAAAACGCTTGTTAGAATAATTACTCAAAAAGAATCTGGAGATTTAATTGAAAAATTTAAAGAAGAAGGATATAAACTTACTGTTGCTGATGCTCGAGGAAAAAAAGGTGAAGTCAAAATAATTTTTATTGTTATTAATAAGAAAAAATTAAAAAAAATTGTCAATATAATTCAGGAATTTAATCCAAAAGCTTTTTACACAATTGAGGACGTTAGATATGTTAATGAACCAATTGAATTTAAACAAAAGAAATTCTTTGGATTACTTAGAAAAGGAAAATAATTATTTAGAAAAAACTTTTGGCCCAGAAAAACATTACAACAAATAAGAGGAATAAGAAAAATTTTGTTATTCCTTTAAATGCTTTTTCTGCTTTTTTTTGAGATTTTGTTATAGAAAGAATTGTTAAATAAAAGAATCTTCCACCATCAAAAATTCCTACTGGTAACATATTAACTAAAGCTACTGAAAAAGAAATTAATACTAACCACCACAACAAATCATAAATATATTGAGCAAACTCCCAGTCTGGTTCATAATAAATGTGGGCTTTTTTGTATGAAGTTGTCCAGGCTGAAATTGTAGCTAAAACTCCTTTTGGTTTTTGTTCTAAAAAAGTTATTCCCAACCAGGCATTTCCTTCTGGAGATTCTCCCAAAGTAATGTTTTTAAATTTCTTTTCTTGACCATCAAAGGTTTCCAAAATAATTGTTTCTTCAGGAGAATATTTTTCCATTTCTGAATTTAATTTTCCTAAATCTTTTATTTTTTCTCCATTTATTGAAATTATTGCCCCCGTCAAATTTTGATTTATCGCAGGAGAATCATAATATAATGCAACTAAACTATTTTTCAGGTCTATTTGCTTTAATGCATAATAAGTTTGGCCATTTACTTTTATTTCTGCAGTTTTGAGTTTCCCTAATTCAGAAGAATTTTCAAGGGGAAATCCATTTATTGTTTTTATTGAGGATATATTCACTACATCGTATGCATAGTCATCATAAACAACTCCCGCGGGAGAAAAGGTGAGCGAGAAAAATCCGAACATTAAAATTATTCCCAATATTGCAGTTAAAGTATTTGCAAAAGTTCCAGCAGATAAAACTGCTCTTTGTTTGAAATTTGATTTTTTAACCATTGCTTTTTCGTCAAGCTCTACAAATGCTGCTAAAAATACAGGTAAAAAGAATGGAAAGAATCCGAACCCAGTTGTTTTTGTTTTTACTTTTGCAATTGATGCAAAAATTCCATGAAAGAATTCGTGTGTAATTGCAATTATTGCCAAAACAATTATCCAATAAGAAAAATAGAAGGGGGGAAGGAAACTAAGTTTAAACATTTGAGGTAAATAGGGAACGAGAGGCATTATTGGTGGAATTTTAACTGCCCGAACAATGTCTGCATGAAAAATATAAATATAAATTATTCTTCCAAAAAGATAAACCATTATTCCCATTAATGCATAACCTAACCAGACAGAAAAATGACTTAATATTTGTAAGGTTTTTTTGTATTTTTTCCCCGTTTTTTCAATCAACTTTATCCCCCAACTAGTTCGATATAAAAACAATAAACCTTCTCTTTGAATTTTTTTTCTTTTCCTATATAAAAAAGCTACAACAAAGATTAGAAACAATCCCAATAGCGTTAAATCAAAAATCATAAAGTTCATTTTCATTTATGTAAGTTAAAGTTAATTTAAAAGCGTGGCGGTTAATTTTTAACAAATTATTTCTTTTTCAAAACTCTGAATTGAGCTTTTCCACATTTTCTACACCTAACTTTTCCTTTTAGAATTTTTTGAGGATCTGCCCTCATTTTTGCTTGACATTTTTGACATACAAAAACATTTTTGAACATTCTATTCATCGCTTCTTGAATTTTAGTTGCCATGATAATTTTAGAGATAAAGGGTTTTTAAGCTTTTTCTATTCATTTTAGAAATAAGATTATAATTTTCTTTTTATAATTAACTTGCCTTCAATATCCCAGTATTCAACATTATCATTTTCTTGAAGCTCATCTTTTAATTCTTCTGGGATATCAATTTCGATTGTTTCAAATGATTCTAAATCCATGACACTTGCCCTATTGTCTGCAACTGAAAGAACTTGTGCTTTATTTTTGCTAACCATTGGAACTTCAAGCTTATCGTGTCCTGGAATTACAAAGATTTTTTTATTTCCTGTAAACATATTTGCTGCTTCAATCCTGCATTTAGCATGTCCATGTTTACCTGTTTTAGAAATATCCATTTTTTTTACAGTATAATATGCGCCCTCATGTGTAATATTTGTTCCAACCCTTGCTTCAGTCGAACTAATAATTTTTGCTACCATGTAGAATAAAAAAAAGTTTTATTTATAAAAGTTTGTGTAAAAATAAATTCCCATTAATTTTATAAACCAATTAATTATTTTCATAACATGGGATTAAATAAAAAAGACTTTGTTAAAATTGAATTTACGGGGAGAACAAAAGAAGGAGATGTCTTTGATTCAAACGTTAAAGAAATTTTAGAAAAAACAAATGTGAAAGGATATCCAAAACCCTTTGTTTTTTGTTTAGGAGAAGGCATGTTTATCAAAGGGATTGATGAATTTTTAATTGGTAAAGATGTTGGAGAATATGATGTTTCTTTAAAACCTGAAGAGGCTTTTGGAAAAAGAGATCCTAAATTGATTCAAATGATTCAAAAAAAAGAATTTATTAAGCATAATTTAAATCCAATTCCTGGAGCCGTATTTAATTTTGATGGAAAAATTGCAAAAGTTTTAACGGTATCTGGAGGAAGAGTAATGATTGATTTTAATAACCCCTTAGCTGGAAAAGAAGTTGATTATAAGATTAAAGTTTTAGAGAAAGTTGAAGATTTGAATGAAAAAATTGAAGCCTTGAATGATTTTCTTTTTAGAAAAAATTTTGAATTTGAAATCAAAGACAAAAAATTGATTATGAAAGTTCCAAAAGAAGCTGTAAAGTTTGTTGAAATGTTTAAAGATAAATATAAAGAAATTCTTAACTTGAATTTGTACATTGAAGAAATTGAAGAGAAGAAACAATAATTGCATATTTCCAGACACAACAATTTTTATAAACTAAGTCATCATTTTTTTTGTATGGATATAGATTATTCTGAAGAAGAGAAAAGAAATTCTCCTGAGGTAAAAGAGATTGATAGAGAATTAGCAGATATTATTAAAAGCCAGTCTGCTAAAATCAAAGTTATTGGAATTGGTGGTGGAGGAAATAATTCTTTAAATCGTATGGGAGAAATTGGGATTAAAGGAGGAGAGCTTATCGCAATTAATACTGATGCGCAAGACTTGTTGTATACAACTGCAGATCAAAAAATATTGATTGGAAAAGAATTAACCCAAGGTCTTGGTGCTGGAAGTAACCCCAAAGTTGGAGAAGAAGCTGCAAAAGAATCAGAATCAGAAATTAAAAAGAAATTGGCTGGAAGTGATATGGTTTTCATTACTTGTGGGATGGGGGGTGGAACTGGAACTGGTGCATCTTCTGTTGTTGCAGCTGCTGCCAAAAAACAAGGAGCCTTAACTATTGGAGTTGTTACAATGCCGTTTACAATCGAGGGGCAAAAAAGAATTGAAAATGCCGTTTATGGATTAGAAAAATTAGAATCTGTTGTAGATACATTAATTGTTATTCCTAATGATAAATTATTGGAACTTGCTCCAGAATTGCCTTTGCATACTGCATTTAAAATTTCTGATGAAATTTTGACTAATGCCGTGAAGGGTGTTACTGAACTTGTTACAACTTCTGGATTGGTTAATTTGGATTTTGCAGATATTCGTGCTGTAATGGTTGAAGGAGGAGTTTCTTTAATTGGAATGGGCGAGAGCGATACTGAAAATAGAGCACAAGATGCTGTAATTAAAGCATTGGATAATCCATTGTTAGATGTTGATGTTTCGGATGCCAAGGGCGCTTTAGTTAATATTATTGGTGGAGCCGATATGAGTTTAGATGAATGTAAAGGAATTATTGGAACAGTAGGAGATAAATTAAACCCTCAAGCCAAAATGATTTGGGGAGCAAAAATTTCTCCTGAAATGGATAAATCCATTAGAGTTTTATTAATAGTTACTGGAGTTAAAAGCTCTCAAGTTTTGGGAGATGGTGAAACAATTGATTCTTTGAAACACAGAGAAATTGAAGAAGAACTTGGAATTGAGTTTATTGAATAAAATGGTAAATACGATTGATTTCTATATTGGTAAAGATTCTTATGCTGAATTAGAAGGACAAAAATTTGAGTTAGGTTGTGTTGAGGAAATAAAATTCCTTTCTGAAGAAAAAAAAGTTAAAATATTTTACAAAAATGAAGAAGCATTTAGAAAAGCCCCAGAAGATATTGAACATATGATTCAAAAAATCGAAAATAAACAAAAAATTTTACCAAAAGAATCTTATATATCCTATGAGGGAGTTTATTCAAAATATCTAGAGGATATTGGATTTTTAATTAATCTTTCTAAAGTAAATAAGTGTTCTATTAATTATTTAATTGAATAATTTTAAAAACCCAAACTACATATTTTTATTATGAAAAAATTAAAATCATTTTTTAAAAAATGCAGGAGAGTTTGGTTAGTCTTGAAAAAACCAACAAAGGAAGAATTTCAAACAACTGCTAAAGTTTCTGCAATTGGGATCGTGATTTTAGGTTTATTCGGTTTTCTTGTTGGACTTGTTATGCAAATCTTCAAATAATTTAGTCTTTTAACTTTCTGAAGTAAATAATAGTTAAGGAAATTTTTAGATAAATTTTTTATTTATTTGTCCAAGAATTTTAAAATTTGTTTTTTATTTTTGAATAAAAGTTTTGAAAAAAACCTCTTTTTTGTTTCCATGTCTAAATTTCCGTCGAAAATTAAAAGAGGTGTTGGAAAAGGCCTTCTATATCTTCTTATGGCAACACCTCTTTTTTTTAATTGCAGAAAAGAAGAAGTTGAAGAGTTTGAACCTGAAATAAATGAAGAAATTTTTGAGAATGTTCAAATTGTTTCAAAGAATAAATTAGAAGAAATTTCAGAAATTGATTCTACTGGAACAATTAATTTTGAAAAAGCACAAGATTATGAAACAGGGGATATTTTGGCAGGAGGAATAAGTGAAAAAACACCTGGTGGACTTTTAAAAAAAATTACTGAAATTTCAGAGGATGGAAAAAAAGTAAAAACCGTCAATGCTTCTTTAGATGAAGCTATAAAAGAGGGTGGATTTAATTATTCTAAAAATTTTAATTTGGAAGACTTCAATGAAATTGAAGCCATCAAAGGCTTAAAATATGGTAAAAGTGATTTTAATTTTGAATTTAATGAAGTTCTTATAGATTTGGATGGAGATTTCTCTACGACAAATGATCAAGTTGAAATTAATGGAAATATTTATTTTGATATTCAAACAGAAATTGATGCAGGCTTTGGATTTGGAGGAATTAATTTTTCTTTTGAAAATTGGATTGAAGAAAATTCTTCATTGGAAGCCGTAGCTAATGCAAAATTTGTAAATTTTGATAAAGAAATACTCATTTTTCATGCATCTGGAACACCTTTTCAAATTCCAGGGGCACCAATCCCTTTAATTGCAAGGCCTGAATTTGAATTATACCTTGGAACTCAAGGAGAATTGAAATCAGAATTGAAATCTAAATTAGAAAATAATTTTGAATGTTTTGGAGGAATTTATTATGACAAGGGTTGGACTTCCAAAAATAATTGGAACAATGAATTTGTTTTTTATGAGCCCGAAGTTTCAATTAAAGGAAATTTGGAGGCATATTGTAAGCCTAAATTAAATTTGATTATTAATGAGATTGCTGGACCTAGTGCAGGAATGAAAGGTTATTTGGAAATGAAAGTTGACAACGAAGAAAGTCCTTGGTGGAATTTGTATGGGGGCTATGATGTTTTTTTGGGAATTAGTTCTGGATGGCTAACAAAATCTTTTGGATCATATGAAGAAAATGTTTTAGAATTTAAGAAAAAAATAAAAGACTCGGGGGAAAGTGAAAATTTAGAGGCCAAATTAACTGCTTCTCCACAAGAAGGATTTTTTCCTTTGGAAGTTCTTTTTGATGCAAGTAATTCGACAGGAGACATAATTGAATATTGTTTTAATTTTGGCAATGGTGAAGATCATATAGAAAAAGAAGGAGAAGAGGAATTTGATGGAAAATTTAATTATTTATATGAGGTAGAAGGAAATTATGAAGTTAACTTGAATATTAAAGATGAATCTGGGAAAACAGATTCTAAAAATTTGGAAATTTTAGTTAAGGAACCATTGGCACCATTTGTAGATTTTGATGTTTCGCCCGAATCAGGTACTGAAAAAACAGTCTTTGAATTTGATGCTAGTATGACTTATGATGATGAAGATGATTTTGATGATTTATTTTTTAGATGGGACTTTGAAGGAGATGGAATTTGGGAAACTGATTTTGAAAAAGAATATTTTAAAGAACATAAATATGAAAATTTTGGAAATTATACTCCTACTTTAGAAGTTAAAGATTCTCGAGGACTTGTTTCTAAAATAAATAAAGAGCTGGAGGTTGAAGAATTAACTGAGGATATTTTTGTTGATGAAAGAGATGGGGAGGAATATAAAATTATTAAAATAGGAGATGATTGGTGGTTTGCAGAGAATTTGAGATATAAATTCGGAGAATTAGACCATGAATATGTTTATGGAGGAAATTGGGAAAATTATCAAATGCATGGATTAATATATGATTCTTCCCAAAAACCTTGCCCAGCTGGATGGCATATTTCAACAGATCAAGATTGGAAAAATTTGGAAAAATTTTATGGAATGGATTCTACTGAGATTGATTTAGAAGGTTGGAGAGGAGAAGGAATTTCTAATATTTTGAAAAATGAAGAAGATTTTAATTTAACTTTGAGTGGGTATGGATTGAAATATTCCTATGGAATTTATTATCGTAATTTGAACTGTAAAGGAATTTATTGGACAAGTACTAAACATACTGCTCCCTATAGAATAGTTAGGGGAATTGACATAGAAAAAGATGAAATATTTAGGGGCCACCAGGATTTTATAACTTCTTCCTACTGGAAAGTTTATTCAATTAGGTGTGTAAAAAACAATTAAACAAAAGATTTATAAATTAAATATCTCAATTATTAATATCTACTTCTTAGATGATTAGGAGGTAGCGGAGCTAAAAGATGATATTTATTATAAAAGTTCAAACAAATAAAGAAGCAAGAGCATTGGAAATGATTTCTGATAGAGTTCAGAAAAAAAACATTAATGTTCATTCTGTGTTATGTCCTCATGGACTTAGAGGTTACATTATTTTAGAATCAGAAGATAGAGATTCTGCAGAAGAGGCAGTTTACAATTTACCTTATATTAAAGGAATTATTGGAAAAACAATTTCTTATGATGAAATTAAAAACATGCTTGAACCAAGTGTTGCTACAATTACCATAAAAGAGGGAGACATTGTAGAAATAATTGGATCTACTCTGAAAGGAGAAAAAGCAAAAGTTTTAAGAATAGATAAACAAAAAGAAGAAGTAGTAGTAAGTTTACTTGGTGCAGTTGTACCCTTGCCTGTTACTATTAAATTGGATAATATTAAAGTTATCCGAAGAGAAGGAGAAGAAGAATGAACATAAAATTATTGGTTGACGGTGGAGAAATGAAACCTGGCCCAGCTATTGCACAGAAATTAGGTCCAACAGGAGTTCCAATTAATAAAGTTATTGAAGAAGTAAATAAAGCAACACAAGAATTTAAAGGAATGCAAGTTCCTGTAGAAATTGAAGTTGACTTGGGAAATAAAACTTTTGAAGTTGAAGTTTTTTCACCTCCGATTTCTGGATTAATTAAAAAAGAAGCCGGAATTGAAAAAGGTTCTGGACTTCAAGCAAAACAAAATGTTGCTAATTTATCTATTGAGCAAATAATTAAAATTGCTAAATCTAAAATGAATAATTTATTATGTAATGACCTCAAATCAGCGGTAAAAACCACAATTGGAAGTTGTACAAGTTTAGGAATTTTGGTTGAAAATAAACCAGCAAGTGAAGTTGGAGATCAGGTTGATTCAGGTATGTATGATAAGGAAATTGAAAATGAAGTTGCAGAAACTCCCGAGGAAAAAAGAAAGGAGTTAGATTCTTATTTTGATCAATTGAAAGCGGAACAGGACAAACAATTGAAATTAGAAAATAAGGGTGAAGAAGAAGCCTCTGAAAAGAAATAGGTTTATAAATTACCCTCGCTCTAATTGATTTATGGGGCTATGGGGTAGCCTGGTTAGCCTATGAGGTTTGGGACTTCATGACCCCGGTTCAAATCCGGGTAGCCCCATCGGAAAAAATAGAAAATGGCAACGAAATCAAAAAAAACAAAATCAGCAGGAAGGTTTGGAGCAAGATATGGTAAAACTGTTAAAGATAGACTTGTTAAAGTTGAAACTAAACAAAGAATTAAACAAAAGTGTCCTTTTTGCGAAAAGGTTGGAGTTAAAAGAATCTCAAAAGGAATTTGGAAATGTCCTAGATGTGAGAGAAAATTTGCTTCAAACACATATTATTTAGATTAATCAAAATGGCAGAATATAAATGTTTCAAATGTGGAAAGAAAATTGAAAGTGAAGCTTTGGAGAAGAGATTCAAATGTCCTCACTGTGATTCAAAAATTTTCTTTAAGCCACGAAAAGCGGTAAAGACCGTTAAAGCAGAATAGTTGTTAAAAATGGAAGAACAAAATCAGAAAATACAACAGTTGCAATTTCTTGAACAGAGTTTACAATCTATTCTAATGCAAAAGCAAGCTTTTCAGATGGAAGTTTCTGAAACTGATTCTGCATTGAAAGAGATTGAAAATTCTAAAGAGGATGTTTACAAAATTATTGGGCAATTAATGATTAAAGTTTCTAGAAAAAAAATTAAGGAAGAATTAGAAAATAAAAAGAAATTGATGGAAACAAGGTTGAACAGTTTGGAAAAACAAGAAGAATCTTTTAGAAAAAAAGTTGAGGATTTAAAGAAAGAATTTGTTTCTTCTGAGAATAAAGGTTGATTGTTATAAAAAATTGACGAAATCTTTATAAAGAAATCTGTTGTCAAATTAATATGGTATTCAAAAAAATAAAAAATGCTTTCAGTTCTTCTAATAATGATGAATTTTTAGGAGACGAGTATTTAGAAATTGATTTAGAACAAGAAAAAAAAGAGAATAAAGTAGTTGTTAAGCTTTTTACTTTGAAGGACTACGATGATGCCAATAATATTCTGAATGTATTGAGAGAAGGATATACTATTGCAGTTATTGATATTAAAACTCTAAAGAAAAAAGATCCTATTGAATTGAAAAGAGCAATTTCTAAAATTAAAAAAACTGCAGATGCTTTGGAAGGAAGTATTGCTGGTTTTGGAGAAACTACAATTATTGTAACTCCGTCTTTTGGAAAAATTGAAAAAGACGTTCCAAAAACAAAACCTGAAAATAGAAATTCTTTTGATGAATATTAGTAGTTAAGTTTAAATTCTTTTAATCTTATTTTGTTGTATGAAAACTTTATTTGTACCTGTTAAACTTAAAAATGAACCCAATTATGATTCTTTAAAAAAATTAATTGGAAAAATTCCTGAAAAAAAATTAGCTCTTTGTTTTTCTAATCAATTTATTGATATTGCACAAAAAATTTATAAAAAATTTCCTGGGTTTGTATACAAAACGCAAGTTCTTGGATGTAGTAATCCTAAGTTTCCTCGGGAAGTTGAAGGGATTTTAATTATTGGACAAGGAAAGTTTCATTCCGTTTCTCTTGCTTATGAGAGTGGACTTCCCACCTATATTTTAGAGAATAACTCTATTAAAAAAATTAAAGACGAGGAAATTGAAAAGATGGAGAAAAGAGAAAAGGGTGCTTATTTGGGATATCTTCATGCTAAAAAAATTGGAATTTTGGTTTCTACTAAGCCTGGACAGGAAAGAATGGAAAAAGCTTTAGAATTTAAAGAAAAAGTTAAAGATAAAAAAGTTTACATTTTTATTTCAAACGATATTGATGTTTCGGAATTTGAAAACTTTGGGATTGATTTTTGGGTAAATACTACTTGTCCTAGAATGGATTTGGTTGATGCTCCTTTAATTAATTTGGAAAAGTTGGAAAAGTTGATTAGTGGAAAATGAATTGGCAAATAAATTTTAAATTAATTCTATAAAACTAATTTTTTGAGAAAATTTATTGATGAATTTAAATCTTAGAAATTGAGAATACGTTTTTTATTGCTACAACAATTGTTGCTGGAACGAATAATACTAAGAGTGCTGAGAAAATTGATGTTACTAAGTCTCCTATTCCAATACCGATTAGTGAACCTCTCACGCTTTCCATCCCGAATCTACTTACTATTACTAATACTGCTCCAGAAATCATGAAGTTTTGTGTATCTTTTCCGCCCATATCTATTTTATATCCTACAAATAAACCTAATAACACTAAAATTGCATAAATTGGTGAGCTGTATTTTGTTAAGTTTTCTATTGGAATGAAAAAATTGGCGCTAACTCCTATTACTACAGCTAATATTACCCCAATTAGGAATGCCCATGCTCCTACTGAATTTTCTTTTGATTTTAAGACCATTTTATCGTCAATAAAATGAATAATATCTATATAAACCTTTTTGCAAACTAGAAAAGGGAATATATCTTTTAATCATAGAAAAATTTATAAAGCATAGTAACTCCAAAATAGTAAAATGAAAAAGACAACTGGATTAATTGCGTTTGGAATTTTAGCTTTTGTGCTATTTTTCGGAGTAGTTAGTGCTAGTATTTCTGTTACTGGACAAGATACAATTACTTTGAATTCGGACAAATTATCTGATACTTTTGAATTAACTTCTAATGGATTAGCTGATTTTACTCTTGATAATAATTCTTTTGTATTAACTGATGGAACAACTGAACTTAATTTAAAAATTACTAATTTGAACGTTCAAAACAATGTTACAAATGTTACATACTTAGTAAACATTACTAATCCAGAAAAAATTTCAGATTTTAAATTATTTGAATCAGATTCTAAAGAAATTACATTCACTATTGTTAATGCAACAAATGCTTTAGATAATGTGACAAAAAAGATTGAAATTGTTTTTGAAAAAGATGATTTTAATTTCTGTGGTGACATTTCTAATGAAGCAAACATAGATTTTAAAATTGAAGATTTTGATGTTTTGAGAGGATATGGTGATGAAGACGAGTGGTATCTTGGAGATGTTATTGAGCTTGAATTGGAAATCGAACCTAGAGCCCATGATTTAGAAGATATTGAAATTGAATGGGAATTATATAATACTGTGGGAGATTTAATTGATGATGGAGAATTTTCTATTGACGATATTGATGAAGATGACACAGAAACAACTACTTTTACGATAACTTTGGATAAAGATGTTGAAGATTTTGAATCTGCAGATGCTGTTTTGTATGTTAAAGTTACAGGTGAAATTGATAATCGAGGAGAAGAAAATGATGGGGATAAATCTTGTAATTATGATGGTATAGAAGCAGACATTATTCTTGATGATTTTGTAATAGCTAACAATGTTAAAATAGATAATCAAAAGACTAGTTTTGACGAATATAATTTATTGAATTGTGACAAGGAGTATTCTGTTTCTTTTGAAACTTGGAATATTGGAGACAAAGACCAAGATGATGTTTATGTTGAAGTTTATTCTGATAGTTTAGAAATTTATGAAAGTTTTGAAATTTCTGAAATTGATGCATTTGACACTTCAAGAATTTTTGATTTTAAATTTAAAGTTCCTGAAGATTTAGAAGATGGAGTATATTATTTGAATTTTAAAGTTTATGATGAAGATGGAGACATTTATGAAAATTCTGATGATGGTGAATCTAAATTAACCGTTCTCTTCAAGAATGAAGAGAGTTGCTTGATTATTGAACCTACAATTACGGCGGATTTGTATTCTGAAGCTATTGAAGGTGAAGAAATGATTGTTAAAATTGGAATTAGAAATGATGATGTTAAATCTAGAACTTTTTTAATTAATCCTGAAGATTACCAAGACTGGGCTGTTTTGAAGGAAATCTCTTCAGATGCTATTATTTTGGACTCTGGAGCAAGAGAAGAAGTTACGCTTACTTTGAAAATTAAAGATGATGTTGAAGGGGAAAAAGAATTCGAACTTAATATTTTTTCAGATAATAAATTAATTTCAACTCAACCTGTTCAAGTTAATGTTGAAGCTAAAGAATTTTTGTCAGGAATTTTAGATGATATTGACTGGAAAATTGCAGGAATAATTTTATTGAATATTATCTTACTTGTTTCAATTATTGTTGTTGCAGGTAAAATCTTGAAAAGAAAGTAATTTATTGATTTGATTTTATTATATATATAAAATGGAAAAACAAAGTGATTATTGGCATATTAGCGAGAAGGATTTAGAAAATTTATGTGATTCTGTTTATGAATTGACTTCTAATTTCGATAAATTTGGTGTTGTTAAAAGAGAGTATAATAGTTTGAAGAAATTTTCTGCAATTCCTGCAGTTTCTGACTTGATGAAACATTCTGAATTTATTTATGGAGAGAAAAGCCTTGTTGGAAAAGCTAAAGAATTTGAAAATAATCCTACAGGTAACTATCTTCACCTGAGTGTTGGAGAACTGGATTCTTTTGTTCGAGCAAACATTTTCCAATAAACTTAAATTATTTAAAGGGATTTTGTATTAATGTTTTATGAAAATAGAAGACAAGAAATTTTTGAATATTATTCTCAGATATCTTTTTTTGGCATTAATTGCAATCCCTGGTTTTGATTTCTTTTACTTTATTTTCTTGCCCTTAACAAAGTTTCCTGTTTTTTATTTGTTAGGATTTTTTTATGAACCATTTATCCTTGAAAATACTATTTTTATTTTGGGCAGATCAATTGAAATTGTGAATGCTTGTGTTGCTGGAAGTGCTTATTATTTTTTGTTAATGTTAAACTTCTCTACTCCGAATATCAAGTGGGAAAAAAGACTAAGAATGGTTCTCTTTGGATTTTTGGTATTTTTAGGAATAAATATTATAAGGATTTTTGTTTTGAGTTTAATGTATTTGAATGATTCACAATTCTTTGACTTTACTCATAAATTATTTTGGTATTTGGGAAGCACTTTATTCATTGTTGTAATTTGGTTTGTGCAAGTTAGAAATAATAAAGTTAGATCCATTCCATTTTACTCGGATTTAAAATATATTTATGGGAAATCTAGTTTTAAGAAAAAGAAATGATTGATGAATTATCTAAATATCTTTATTGGGCGAGTATTTTTTAGATTTATCTTATTAAATTGATTGGTGGCAAAAAAGTGAAAACTTTTTTATGAACAAGAAAGTCTAAAATCATAATTGGGCATATTTAGAATAAATTTCTGCCATTAGTTTTTCTGTTGCTGGGAGTATTTCACATTTTTCTTCATTTCCTTCAATTACAATTTCATAGCAACTATTCCCTATTTCTTTTATTTCTGTTTTATCTCCAAGAGTGAACTTGAAGAAGTTATATCTTCCTTCGGGGTCGCAAGTTTCATTTTCATCATGCAAAAATTTCATTCCTGTTTTTTGAAAAAGTCTTTGTAAATTTACCATTGCAATTGTTGCATGTCCTTCGCAATTAAACTCAATTCCTTGGTAAGTATAACCATTTGTTTTTTTCAAAGTAAACTCATCTATATTTTCAAAAGGAATTCTTTTTAATTCCCGAGGATTTGTCCTTAATCTGAATCCAAATAGTTGATTTGTTCCATCATTTGTTTTCAAAAGTGTTTGTGTTTCGTAAAATATTATTCCTTCTTGTGCACCAATTCTTTTTGCTTCGTAGTCTATTCCATTGTAGGACATTTTTATTTGGGCTTGAGTATAGAAATAGAAACCTGCAATTATCGCCATTATTATTAAAAATCCAATTATGAAATTTCTTAGAATTTTATCTTGTTTATCGAGTTGGCCTTTTTTCTTTTTTGGAATATTTTCTGTTCCTTTTGACTTGATTATTTTTTCTTTTTTATCTTTTTCTACTTCGAAAGTCTCTTCTACTTTTTCTTTCTTTACTCTGTTTTTTTTAGTTTTGGGCTTTTTGTTTGCCTTCTTTTTTGTTTTCTTTTTTTCTGCCACTTTCATTCACCTATTTATTTATTCCGATTAAAGTAAATAAAAATTTGTCGGTTAATTTATTTAAATCTTCATTTTTT
>CAYQDG010000013.1:16459-19185 GCA_964416245.1 Candidatus Woesearchaeota archaeon | reverse complement strand
ATTTTCACATGCAAAAAAAAGAAATAACAGAAAAAAAAGAATTTGAGAATAATTCTTGGGAAAAAAGGGAAGTTTCAGAAAAAGAAAAGAGAATAAGAAAAATAACTCAACTATATTATTCAAGGCCGGATATTCAAAAAGCAATATTTGAATTTTCAAAAAATAGAGAGATTTCTCCAAGATATTTTGAAGGGTTTGGAAAAAGGCCTGATACTTTTGGATTTAAAGGAGATATTTTTTCGATGGTAAAAAAAGGAGCAACATCTTTTCATTGTTCTGAAGAACTTTGGGAAGACCCTATGAAAATTATTACTGGAATGACTGAAAAAGAATATAATAAAATTAGAATTGGGTGGGATTTACTAATTGACATTGATTGTAAATGGTTTGATTATGCAAAATTGGCTGCGAAAGCCATACTTGAAACTTTCAAACAACATGGAATTCAGAACATTGGTGTCAAATTTTCTGGTTCTAAAGGATTTCATTTGTTAGTTCCATGGAAAGCTTTTCCCAAAGATATTAATGGGGTTGAAACAAAAGATTTGTTTCCTGATTTACCAAGAAAAATTGTAGGGTATATTAGACATTATTCAGAAAAAATAATGAAAGACATGCTTCCGGAAAATTTTTATGAACAATTTAAAAATGCAAAAATAAAGAAAGGAATTAAATGTATGAAATGTGGAGAAATTGCTGATTCATATGAACAAGTTGATTTATATTGCAAATCATGTGAAAGAATTGAAACGAGAAAATTTGAAAGAGGGGTTCCAAGAAACCAATTTTTTTGTCCAGAATGTAAAAAACCATTGGAAGAAATAAATCACAAAGAAACATTTCATTGTTCAAAATGTAATTTAACTTCAGACAAACTTAGCTCGCAGGATGAAAAAGGAAATTTCAGTGAAATAATTGAGTATGATTTGTTTGAAATAATGGGGCTTGACTTGGTTTTGGTTTCACCTAGGCATTTATTTAGAATGCCTTATTCCTTGCATGAAAAAACTTCTCTTGCTAGTGCAGTCATTTCACCTGAAGAAATTGACAATTTCAACTTAAAAGATGCAGATCCAATTAAAATTAAACCAAGAGAATTTATGCCAGAAAGTTATGGAGATGAAGCTGCCGAACTGGTTATGCAAGCACTTGATTGGGCAAAAGAAAATGGCTTTGGAGAAGAAAAAGCAATGAGTGCTCGAGGAAAATATTCTGAATTTAAGTCTATAAAATTAGAAAACATCAATGAAAACCAATTTCCTCCATGTGTTAAGAAAATTTTGGAAGGGATGGGGGATGGAAAGAAAAGAGCAGTTTTTGTTTTGATTAATTTATTTAGAAGTATTGGCATGGAAAAGGAAGAATTGGAAAAAAGAATTTATGAATGGAATGAAAAAAATGAAGTTCCGTTGAAAAGAGGATATATTCATTCTCAACTAGTTTGGAGTTATAGAAGAAAGCCAATTATGCCTCCTAATTGTAAAGAATTTTACAAAAATTTAGGAGTTTGTCACCCCGATAACCTTTGTTCTAGAATAAAAAATCCAGTTAATTACGTTGTTAAAAAAAATTTTCGGGAAAATAAGAACAAAAAATCAAAAAATTAAGAAAATTAAATTCGCAATAAAATTGAGAAATATTTAAAAGTGATATTGTTGTAATTTAATTATGAAAAAGAGAGTGATTTTATTTGGTATTCTATTTTTAGTATTAACTCTTGGATTAAATGGAGCTCTAGCTCAAGAATTGACTGAACAAGAAAAAGTTACTCAAGCATATAACTGTTTGCAAAACAGTGTTGAAGAAAAAACTTGTGACACTTTGGGTTTAACTGAAAAAATCTTTGCTGTTTTGTCTTTAGGTGAATGTGAAAATGAATTAATAGAAGATGCTAAAATGAATGGGGATGATGAACCGGAATGTTGGCCTTCTGGAAGGTGTGACATTAAGATGACTGCACAATCAATTTGGGCATTGAATGAAAGAGGAGTTAATGTGGATGTTGCAAAACAATGGTTATTAGATCAAAAAATGGTCCCAAATGATTTGGTATGGTATTTACAAGTTGATTCTTCGGATCCCATCCAATGTACTTTAACATATAGACAAAATTCTTATGATTTTAATATAGGTGAAGATAAATTAATTTCGGATGGAACTTTTGGTACTTGTATAGGATTTGATAATAAATTTGGAAGATATTGGTTTCAAATAAGGGATAATGGTAACTGTTATGACGAAGAATTTAGTGTTTCTTGTGACAAAACATTTTTGACAACTTTGCTATATAGGGAAGAAACCTCTGACACAATTCATGTTTTAGACCAGATTGAAAGTGCCCCAGAAGGAGGGACTTCGGACCAAAAAATTGAAGCATATTGTTTTGAAAGACAAGGACAATGTGACTATTTGGGAGGATTATGGTCAACAATAATTTTAGATTCCTTAAATGAAGATGTATCAGAATTCATTCCTTATATTATTACTACATACAGAAAACACACAACTGATTTTCCCGAAGTTTTTCTTTATATCTTGACAGGAGGAATACCATATAGAACAAGAATTGCAGAATTACAAATTAGCAATGAATATTGGCGAGTTGGAGGAAATAGATTCCATGATACTGCTCTTGCCCTTTTACCATTTAAAGGGGAATCTTTTAATGGGAAAGATCTTGCAATTGAATGGTTGTTAAGAGTTCAACAAAGTGATGGTTGTTGGGC
>CAYQDG010000013.1:4088-16359 GCA_964416245.1 Candidatus Woesearchaeota archaeon | reverse complement strand
CTAGAAAATGTGCAGATGGAAATATTTTGGGAGATTATTATTGTAGTGGTTCATTTCAAGTTTGTTGTAGTGAAGAATATGTTGAACCTACTTGTGAAGATTTGGGAGGAAATCTTTGTACTTCTGGAGAATATTGTTCTGGAAGAAGCGAATATGTTTCTGGATTAAACACTGGTGAAACTTGTTGTGTTGAAGGAAGTTGTGAAGAGCAACAAATTCCAGATGACGAGGAAAACAATTGCATTGATAATGGAGGAGTTTGTGAAACTTACTCTTGTGCTGCGGGATACACTGAATCTGAGGTTTACGAATGTACAGATAATGATGTTTGTTGTATGAAAGAAGATGGAGGAATTGGTTATTGGTGGATTTGGGTTTTATTTATCTTAATTATTTTAGTAGTTGTTGCAATAATTTATAGAGAAAAATTAAAAGAACTATATTATAAATGGAAAGCAAAAAAAGGAAAAGGTCCAGGAGAAGGACAACAGCCAAGAAGACCAGGATATCCTCCAGCTCCAGGATACAACAGAAGTCCGACAAGACCTCCAATGCAAAGAAAAATAGTTCCTCCTCAACAAAGAAGGCCAGTACAAAGACCAGGAAGAAATCCCCGAGAATTAGATGACGTTTTGAAAAAATTAAAAGATATGGGGAAGTAAAATGAAAAAAATAATGTTCTTCTTTTTTATGTTTGTTGTTTCTTTTAGTGTTGTATCTTCAATTGACATAGAATTGAAAAATGAATTTGTGAAGGGAGAACCTTTTATTGCTAAAATTTCGGGTAATTTTGTTAAAGCGCCTTTGAAAGAAAATATTGAATTCTTTAGGGATCATGAATCAAGTTCAATGGGTTTCTTTGATTTTTTTAAATTGGAAGGAGATTATTATCTTTATGTTAACATTCCATTGGAAAAAAACGCAGGCAATTATTCAATGATTATCAGTGGAGCAGAATATTATTTGGGAACAGAAATAGTTAATGAAGATTTAGTTGCTAATTTTACAATCTTAGAAGAACAAGCTTCATTTTCTATTGCTCCTGCTATTTTTGTTGCTGAAGAAGATTATTCTATTGAATTAAGGAATTTAATTGAGACACAAATAGAAGTTTTTTATGAAAAAGTAACAAAAGAAGAAGTTGTTGAAGAGGAAGGGAATGATATTGGTTTTTTTGAAGCTTTATTTGGAAGTTTTGAACCAGTAGAGGAAGAAGTTGAAGAAGAAACAAAAGAATCCATTGTATTGAAATCTGGAGAAATAATTGAAGTTGCAATACCTATTGGAAATTATACTGGTTTTGAAAAAGTGGAATTTACTTATGAAAATGAAAGTTATCATTCCTTAGCTTATATTTACAATGAAGAAAATATTGAAAACCAAAATGTGATTGAAGTTAATGAAACTGATTTTGAAAATGAGACTGAAGATGAAAACCAGAGTGAAGTTAATGAAAGCGTGACGGAAGTTAATGAAACTGATTTTGAAAATGAGACTGAAGATGAAAACCAGAGTGAAGTGGAACCATGTGGAGAATATGGGGGATTGATTTGTCAAGATGATGAGAAGTGTGAAGGTGAAACAGAATATTCTGCAACCAATATTTGCTGTCTAGGAGAATGCGTTAAAAAGGAAGAATCTAATCTTGGAAAAACAATTGGTTGGATTATAATTATTGGCTTGGCTTTATTTTTGACTTGGTTTTTTAAAAAAAAATATCGTGGAGCAAAACCAAAACCTGTTGATTTGGAAGAAGAATCTAAGAAGAATAAATAATTATTTCTTTTCGTTTAATTTCTTTTCAAGAACTTTTTTTTCCATTTGCATTACCCTCAAAAGCTCATCATATTTGTGAAGTCTCCTGACAATTTCGCTTAAAGTCTCTGCAAGTTCATTATTTTTTAATCTTATATTCTCTGGTTCTATTACATCTATGTGGGCTGGCATATATTTGAACATTAATCCGATTAATACTGCAGCAGATTTTACTTCTACTTCTATTTCCGCAAAAGCAGTGAATAAGTTTTCTTTATCTTTTACAGGAGTTGGGTCCTTTATTTTTGAATCCGCTACTTCCACTCCTTTTTCTTCACCCATTTTGTTTGAAATATCTTTTAGAGTTTCTATTAAATGTTCTTTTGGTCTACCTAATACCTCAATCATCAACATTGCAGTTATTTTTTGTCCTTCATTGCCATTCATTTTTCTTTTTTTTAGATTTTATTAAATAAAGAGAAAACAGTAAAATGCAAAATCCAATAATTGAATATTTCGCGTAATTCTTTTCTCCTAAGGAAGAAGTAGTTTTTTCCTTTTTTATAGTTTTTGGGTTTAGTTGAATAGTTTCTTTTGTTATGTTTTTTGAAATTTTAGATAGGTTTTTAGTTTTCTCGTCTCTCCTTGTAAAGAAATTTTCTTTTTTTTCTTCGTTTGAAAGGATTTCTTCATTCGTTGAATTTTTAAAAGAAGTTTTGTTTTTTTGTTTGGGACTTTCCTCACAATTTTCTTTATTTTTAGTTTGTTTTTGAAAAAGCCATTCATTATTGCATAATTGCCATGTCTTTTCATTATTTTCTTTATCTTCAAACAAAGGGGTTTGAAAAATTAATTTTGAATTATTATAAATAAAAACTGATTCATCTACATTATCTAGCCATTGATTTTGAAAATAATAGATGAAATATTTATTGAAAGAATGATTTATCACTAACTCATCTTGATCATTATTTTTTATTTTATATTGGGATAAATTTATCTCTTCTTCTGAATAAAATTCTATCCATTCATTTCCTGCATCTTTTCCCAAAGGATTTAACTCAACTTCCGTTATTTGTAATCCAACAACCAAGGGCAAAACTAATATCAAACAAAGGAATAATTTAGACATATAAAAAAATTTGAAAAATTATTCTTAAATTTTATCGATTATTTTTGGCAATATTTTCTTGATAGTATTTCCAAGCTGCAGTATCCTGTTTGCAGTAGTTTTCAATTGATTTTTTTAAAGGTATTTTATATCCTTTTTTTTCAGTTTTTCTATTTTTTACATTTTTTCTTACATATCGAATATTATCTTTTTTCTTTTTACGAGTATTTTCTCTATTTATGAAATCTCCAATTGAAAAATCATTTTTGAAAACCCACATTTCTTTTCTATTATTATAAAATTCTTTTGGGAAACCATCCATGGGGGGAATATCATAAGTCAAATCTATGTAATGGGTTTTTCCTTTTTTGTCTATTCCAATCCATGAATGTAAAACATCTGAATTATTTATGTGCCCAATTATGGCATATACATTTTCCCCAGAATATCTTGCATTGATATAGTATCTCATTGTTTTATGCATACAAATATTTTTTGAAATTACTTTTTTATCGCTTTCTATTTCTCTTAATTTTTTTTCTAAGGGCATTACTTTTTCAAATTTATCTGGGCTAAGTGAAACCAAAGGAGAAAAAGCCAAAATTCCTGTAAGAACTAATTTGTTTAAAATTTTCATTAAAAGAAAAGGAGGAAATTCTTTTTATTTATTATTATATTATTTCATATATTTTTCTCGAAAGTCAACATACTCTACTTCAATTTTTCTTCCGACTTTTTTTTGTTTTGCGATCCAAATTTCAGAGAAAACTTCATTTTCTAAATACCACTTACATTTTTCTTTTTCTATTTTTGAAAGTGTTCCATTAATCTTTGATTCTACTCCAATTATGCTATATGTCCCACCATAAATTTTTTTGAAAGCTATGAAATCGGGAAAACCTGTTCCTAAAGTCATTGCTTTTTTGAAAGGATTATATTTCTTTTTTGCAATAATTAATTTATTTTCTTCCAAATCCACGTTATTATTCCATTTATCCACATACCTTCCTTTTTCTTCTAAATTTCTTCTAACTTTTAATTCAAATCTTGCACCTCTTGATTTTGAAATTTTTCCTTTCTTTATTTCTGTTTTCTTTTTAGAAGTTGGTAGGCCTTTTTCATCCCAAGAAGTTTCATAATTTTCTGAATCCCCTGCTCTTTTTATTTTCTCCATAAATTTTTTTTCGTCTTCTTTGTTCATAGCTAGAAAGAGTAAGAGGATATTAAAAATTTAATGTTAAAATTTTTTGAATAACTCCATTGAATGGGGAAACTCCCTCCCCCAATTTGTTTCTGAATGTTTATATTGAAAATATTTATTTTTATTTTGCTTTTTTGTTCCTAAATAATTTAAAATATTTTTTATCTTTGGCATATAAGTTTCTTCTGTTATTTTTTGATGTTCCAGCCATTTCTTTTGATGTATTTCATTCCCTTTGAAATTTTTTGCATAATTCTTTACTTTCTCTATTATCTCTTCTGTATGGTTGCATAAAAATACCAATTTATTATCTTTAAAATATTTGAACCCATATTGTTCCTTATTTAATGGGGGGATAAAAAAAGAAGGGCCTCCTTGGGTTTGTTCAAAAAAGTTATGGAGTGGTTGCATTCTCTTTGACCTTGCATCATCAAAAGGAATTACAATATCTGCTATTGAATATAAATCGGCCAAAATTCCATAACCTCCAATTTCTTGGACATCAGATATTTGAAAATGTTCTTTTAATGATAGAGAAGAGTGATTACTGCCAGAAATAATAATTTGGGCATATTTTTCAATACCTTTTATCATTTTAGGCAAATCGGCTCCATCATAATGCGTGTTTCCAATCACTACTAAAGGTTTGTCTTTCTTTTCTATTCCATATTTTTTCATTATTAATTTCTTTTCTTCTTCGGTGTGTGGTTTTTTTGCTGCCTTTAAAATTGATAAGTCTATAGCAAGACCCTTTTCGGAATTAGAATTAAGAAAGTGGGGACAGATATCAGACAAAAAAATTATTTCTATACTTTCGGTAATTTGGGAATTGTATTTTATCTCTTGTATTGATTTTGAAAGTATCTGAAGATCGGTTTTATCTAATGTGCTGGGAAAATAATAATTGTAACTCTCTCCTAAATTATCAATTAAAGTAACTGCGCCATATGTATCTGCTAACTCTGTTACATTCAAAACCAAATTTTCTAACATAAAAAAATAGATTTGAAATCATTTATAATTTTTATTGTAAGGAAGAACT
Source organism: Candidatus Woesearchaeota archaeon (assembly GCA_964416245.1). Classification (GTDB taxonomy): domain Archaea; phylum Nanobdellota; class Nanobdellia; order Pacearchaeales; family GW2011-AR1; genus GW2011-AR1. The sequence goes on along the minus strand of CAYQDG010000013.1, from coordinate 11,250 downwards.
TATTTTTCTCGGATTACCCAAGTTTGAAACACAATAAAAATTATTGAAATAATTGATATCACTCCCATTGTTGCATAAAGAATTGGATGTTGTATATTTATTAAAGGGAAACTTAGAATTCCCGCAATTATTGCCATCATACCAATTACAAAAGTTGTGAGTCTCGAAAAACTTGTTTCATTGAATGCTTTTTTTGAAGTTTTGTATAGATTTTTTGGTTGTGAGACTAACATGAATCCTATTCCCATAATCATTAACCAAGCAAAAGCTGAATACTCTCTTATAGAGACATTAAAAAAATTTTGAAGCAGTATTTCTGTGAATCCAAAAATAGAAATAATTGCGAGAACACTTACAAATTTTGTTGAAACCTTTGATTTTAATATTTGTTTTTTTGGCATTTTATTTTGAAAAACGATTGAATATCCAACCTATTGAAAAAACTACCAAAATGACAGGTAAAATTGGAAGCTTAATGTTATAAACATTTAATTCTTTTAATAACCAAGCTATTGAAAAAATTAAAACTATTGTTGCAAAAACTGGAAATTTATTTTTTGCCATTTTACAAATCCCTCGCATGCAAGGTTCTTCTTTTATTTTCCTTTGCTCTCTTTATTGCATCGGTTAAGATTTCTTCAACTTTTCTTTCAAGAGCAAAACCTACTTCTTCAGCCACTGAAGTTATTTCTTCATTACCTTTTTGAAGTTCTTTTATTGTTTTTTTTATGTTTGATTTTACAATTAATGTCATTATTTCCTTTCTCCTTCTTTTTCCTCTTCTTGCTCTGGACGCATTAATGGAAACAAAACAGTTTCTCTTAAGGGTTTGTTCATCAAAAATCCAAAAAGCCTTTCTGATACTCCAAAACCGCATGCCGGAGGCATTCCATATTTTAATGCTTCAACATATGCTTCGTCATGCTCCATAGCTTCTTCATCACCTGCTTCTCCTAAAGTTCTTTGTTCTTTGAACCTTTTCTCTTGATCAATTGGATCATTTAATTCAGAATATCCATTCCCTACTTCTGAACCTCCTAAAATAACTTGGAATTGTTCTACTTTTCTTCTATCTTTTTCAGAACGTTTTGCTAAAGGGGTTAATTCAACTGGTTGGCCAACCAAAAATCCTGGTCCAGAGAGCTGTTTTCTACAATATTTCCACAACAAATCAACCATTCTCCATTTATCTACTTCTGTATCGAAATCCATTTTTAATTCTTTTAATTTTTTCATAATTTCTTTCTTATCTGACTTGTAAATATCAATTTCTGTTTTTTCTTTAATTAAGCTTTCAAAATCATATTTTTCCCATTTTTTTTCCAGGTCAATTTTGTGCCCATGTGCTTCAAATTTTAAAGTTCCCAATGTTTCTTGTACAACTTTTTTATACATTTCTTCAACTAATTTCATCCCGTCTTCAAAATTTGCGTATCCCCAGTAAAATTCCATTTGTGTATAATCTTGCAAATGTTCTGCATCCATTCCTTCATTCCTGAATTGTCTTCCTATTTCAAATGTTTTTTCAAATCCTGCAACTAAAGCTTTTTTTTGCCAAAGTTCTCCCATTGAAATTCTTAAGTAAACATCTAAATCTAGAGCATTATGGTGTGTTGAGAACGGTGTTGCTGCAGCACCTCCTGCAGAATTTTCTAGAATTGGGGTTTCTACTTCAAGAAAATCTTTTTCAATTAAAAAATTTCTCATCGATGCCCAGAATTTTTGTTTTTTCAAAAACATATCTTTAACTTCTGGATTCATTATTACATCAAGATATCTTTTCCTCAATCTTTCTTCATCATCTTGCAAACCTTTATGTTTGTCTGGCAAAGGCAAAATAGATTTTGTTAATACAAATAATTCTTGAACTAATACAGAAATTTCTCCTGTTTTTGTTCTCAAAGGATTTCCCCTTATACCAATTATATCTCCTGCATCGACTTTTTTGAAAAGTTTCATTATTCCTTCTGGAGTTTCTTCTTTTTGAAAAACTAATTGTATTTCTCCTTTTAAATCTTGTAATTGACAAAAAGCTAATTTTCCAAAAGAACGCTTAGTCATTATTCTTCCAGCAACAATCACTTCATCTTTTGATTTTTTTTCTTCTTTTAATTTAGAATATTTTTCCTTAATCGTTTCAGAATATATCTTGTTTTCATGTCCTTCAAACCTATGAGAATAAGGATTAATTCCCATTTCTTTCAAATCATTAATTTTCTTTATTCTTTCTTCAACAATTTGTTTTTCTCTTCCTTTCAGCATTTTATATTCCCTGGAAAATGTTGAGTGAGGCATTTCATTTATGGAATGTCACTCTTAGTTCCATATTAAGAAAAGAAAGTTTTGGTTTTTATAATTATTCCTTCCCCAAATGTTCATCCAATTTTTTGTTTAGAATGTAATCGACATGTTTTTGCCATTTATCTTCACGTCTTTTATGAACGTAAGTTATTTTGTCAAATCTGTTTTGTAGCTTTTGTACTTTTAAAAATAATTTCATTAATAGTTGGTTTCTAACCCTGTATTCTCCCAATAATTGTTTTACAATTAATTCTGAATCTAAAATACAAGTTATTTCGCCTTGAGTGTATTTTGAAGCTACTTCCAGCGCCCTTATTAATCCATTATATTCTGCAACATTATTTGTTACATTCCCTTTGAGAACTTCACCATATTCTTCAAGAATTTTATCTTCATCTCTTACAACAAGCCCTATAGCTCCTGGGCCGGGATTTCCACGTGCTCCACCGTCTGAATTTGTATATATCATTTTTGTATTTTATTAAATATGTAAAATTTTGAATGTTTTAAAATCTTGAAATCTTTCTTGCTTCTCTTCTGCACTTTTAATCATTGAATGTTTTGGGCCCTTTTTGCATAACTCAACCATTTTTTTCACTTCTTCAGGATTTCCTTCTAAAAATATTTCAACTCTCCCATCCTCTAAATTTCTTACAAAACCTTTAACGTTGAGTTTTTCTGCTTTTTCTTTTACAAATGCCCGATAAAAAACACCTTGCACAGTTCCAGAAATATATAATCTAGTTGACTTTTTCATTTTCCCTATATATTTTAATTAATCCTATTTACTTTTAAAATCTTGGGGTTTGGGAGAATAATTTTGAAAATGAAATTTTAACTCATGGTGTTTTAATCTTTTATAGTATTCAATTGGATTAATCATTTCTTCTTCTGTCGGGGGGGCATTTTCTAACATAACTTCAATTGCAAAATGCAATGGAAAAACATCTAAAAAATTTTTTAAAAAATACATTGAATATTTATATTCAACTTCCCAAGATTTGTTCGAAATTGAATCTCTGAAACTTTTTGGAAAGGAATATTCTTCTGGAGCAATTATTTCGCCTGATTTCCAAGCACAATATTCAGAGAATCCTTCTTCTAAAAATGATATTCTAAATTGAAAGTCAGTTTCATTTCTTTTTGGAACATATAATTTGATTCCTTTTCTTTTGCAATTTTTTTCTACAAATTTCCAATAGGCATGAGCTTTTTCATGAAACATTGTTCCTTTTACAAAATCTGTGTTGTAAATGAATTTGTCTTTTCTTTTCCTGGAGAGTAATTTTACAGAATAATTTTCAAAGCTAGATGTGTTATCTATTATGGCCTCTCCAAAACCATCTAATCCCAAATAAATCCCTTTTTCTCCCGAGTAATCATTGTATTTTGTCAAATCATCTGTTACAAAATTTATTCTTGGAGATTTTGTATTGAATTGTTTGTTGAATTCTGCATTGACAATTGAATCTTTATCTGAAACATATCTTTCAATTCCCTGTTTTGTTGTTTTGCCTTTTTCATTCAGAGGATATTCTTGCGCATTTAGAAAAAATGAAGAAATTGTGAAAGTTGAAATCAATAAAATTGTTTTTAGATTCATATTCATTTGAAGTTCTCAAACTTTAAATATGTGTTTTTGATAATAAGATGATGGAATTCATTGAACAACTCAAAAAAGAAGTAAAATATTTGTTGGAAGAAGGCGAAGGATGCCATGATTGGGATCATACAGAAAGAGTTTATAATTTGGCCATCCATATTGGAAAAATTGAAGACGCGGATTTAGAAATTTTGGGAATTGCTGCACTTTTGCATGATATTGGAAGACCTGAAGAAGATAGGTTGAAAAGGAAGGTTTGTCATGCAGAAATTGGTGCTGTTATGGCTGAAGGAATTTTGAAACAATATTGTTTGGAAACAGAAAAAATAGAAAAAATAAAACATTGTATAGAGAGACATAGATTTAGTAAAGGTAAACCTCCTGAAAGTCGTGAAGCGAAAATCCTTTATGATGCAGACAAATTAGATAACATTGGTGCTATTGGAATTTTAAGGGCAGCAAATTACTCTGGAACTTATAGGGCAAGAACCCATAACCCGGAAGTAAATTATGAAGACGTCAGACCTTATTCAAAAGAAGACACTGCTTATCAACATTATCATATGAAATTGAAAAAAATCAAGGATAAGTTATTTACAGATGAAGCAAAAAGAATTGCTGAAGAGAGGCACAAATTCATGGAAGATTTTTTTCTTCGGGTTAATCGGGAATGTCGAGGAGAAGCCTAAATCCCCCTAAAATCCAATTCATTATTTACTACTGCGACTGTTTGGGATGCAAAATACATTTTTGGTCCTACTGAAACAGGGGTTAAATATTTTTTCAAATATTTTAATTCTTTTTTTGGGAAACCTTCATGATCTCCAAGAAGAAAAGCACAATTTTCTGAAATTTTAATTTCTCTCAAGGATTCTCCTTTTTTATCTAGAACAAATACTTCTATTCCGTTTTCATTTAATTCTTCTATAACTTTTTGCAATGATTTTTTTTCAACAAAACATCCCGGAAAAATTTCTCTTTTTTCTCCAGCTTTACATTTGTAAAGCATTTTTTTTATCAAATTTTTTACATCTTTTTTTGAAATAGGAGTATCATCTTTTACAGTTATTTCTATGTGTTTTGGAGGATCAGGCATTCCATAAAGGATTAAATGGAAAGTCACATCTTTTCTAAAATCATGTGAAAGAAATATTCCTTGTATTAAAGAATGAATCGCAATGTCCATTCTTCCAGCTTTCATTAAATTATTTTGGCTCATTGCCTTTCCAGAAGTAACTCCGTGGCTTGAAAAATATATGAAATGTTTCATGAATTTAAAACATAGTAAACCTTTTTATAATTTGTTCAATTTTTTAAATCTATGAATAAAAGAAAATTTGCAAGCTTTGTTGGATGGACTGGAATGATTTTTATATTGGGAGCTTATTTCCTTGTTAGTTATGCTTTTGTTGAAGGAAAAAGTTTTATTTATCAAATAATTAATTTAATAGGTGCCTTAGGTTTATTTTATAATGCATTTTATAGTAAATCTAAACCCCTGATGGCATTGCAAATTGCATGGGCAATCATTGCGATTATTGCGATAGTGCAAATTTATTTTTAGAATTATCTTCTTCTACCGCTTCTATTTGAAGAGCTTGAACTTCTTGAAGAACCAGAAGAATTTGTAGAAGATTTTGTGGACCTACTTACATTTGTTGAAGAATTATTTATTGATCTTTGCCTGACAGAAGAATTTCTAGTGATTGTTTGTCTTCTGGAATTTGTTCTTGGAGAATAATTGTTTCTTTTGGTTCCCCTTGAATTTCTTTCTGGAACATAATTTTGGATTTCATTTCTTCTTGTAGGGCGTTCATATCTTTCCAATCTTGTTGTTGGATTTTTATTATCAAAATCTCCATTTATTATCTCTCTTGAAAGGACTCGTTCCCTCCGGCTTGTATTTTCTTGCTCATGGGCTATTGTTGATAATGATCTTCTCCTAACTGAATGATTTATTTCTTCATCTTTATCGTAATTTAGATAATAAAAATTTAAATCATTCCCCCAGTGATTTCTCCAATAAGGAGAATCCCAATAATAGTAGTTGAAATTTCTTCTCCAAGATGGATAGTTGTAATACAAGTCCCAATATATGAAATCTAGAGATGAAAAGAAATAGGGCCCAAATTCTAATTCATCTGAAATTCCATTGTTATTTACATCATCGAAGACATCATAACTCCAAGGATGAATGTCAAAAGCATTTACAATTCCATCTCCATCGAAATCCCCGCCCAATGAAGAACGGTAGGGAGAATAATTAAAATAATTTTCCCAATAAAGTGTTGCATCTGCCCCTTGGTCTACCATGTAATTTAAATCTTTTAGTGATTTTATTTCAAGGGTATCTCTCGGGATTTTTTTCTCTAGAGAATCGGAAGAAACAACTTCTATTTTTGAAAATTCGTCTTTTGGAGAATAATAAATATCGTCTTCTGCAAATTCTTTATTTATTGAACAAGAAGACAAAATTGCTAATGTGGGTAGAGCAACATACTTAAAAAAATTCTTTTTTGCTTGATAAAATATATTTTTTGACATTGTTTAATACAAATATTAGGTATTTGGAATATAAAAATAGTTATTGTAATTCTAGGATAATTAATTAAGGGGTTGTAAAGTGAATTCTGAGCGAGCAAATAAGTTTCCTTCTTTTATTACTCGAAAGATTCCAATAAACTTATTTTTTGAAAAAACAACTAATTTTTGATTTAACTCATAATTCAAAAATTCTTTTCTTGTTACTTCATCTTCATGTATTGGACTTCCATGAAAAATTGCTTTTACTGACATTTCTTTTATTTCAATTGCCGGAAAAAGCTCAGAAATTATTTCTCCAGGAATTATCATTTTTCTTAATAAATTTTCATTTCCTTCTTTATATTCTTCAACTGCTTTTTCAAAATCATAAAGAGAAACAAGTGGGTAGTCTTTATCTTCTTCTAAAAAAATTCCCGCCTTTATTCTTCTGAGTTCCAGCATGTGGGCTCCAACTTCTAAATATTCTCCCAAATCTGTACAAAGTTTTCTGATGTAGGTCCCTCCCTCACATTTAACCTTGAATAAAACATTGTTTCCTTTTTTTTCCAATAAATCAAAAGAATAAATTGTTCTTGGTCTTTCTTGTCTTTTTACACGCGACTTTACTGGAGGTAATTGAATTATTTTTCCCAAAAATTTTTCTTTAATTGCTTTTTCTATTTTTTTAAATTCAACTTCCCCATGCATTTGCATTATTCCGATATATGTTTTATC
>CAYQDG010000013.1:2458-3988 GCA_964416245.1 Candidatus Woesearchaeota archaeon | reverse complement strand
GGGGATAAAACTCTTGTTCATGAAAAAGGATTGTTGCATCGTGCTTTTTCTTTATTTGTTTTTGACAGTAAAAAAAGATTGTATATTCAAAAAAGAGCAGATGAAAAATATCATTGTCCCGGGCTTTGGTCAAATACCTCTTGTAGCCATCCTGAGGCTAACATTATTAAAAAAAGAGAAATTGCAAATAATTTATACAGAGAATTAGGTATGAATTGCGGGAGGATAATTCACCTATATGATTTTATTTACAAAAAAGAATTTGTTAATGGTTTAATTGAGCATGAACTCGATAGTGTTTACTTGAGTTTTTCTAATGAAAAAGCAAATATGAATCCTTTAGAAGTTTCAATGATTCAACAAGTCCCCATGAAAAGACTCTATAATGAAATTTCAGAGAAGCCAAACAAGTATACTTTTTGGTTTAAAGAAATAATTGGGGATGAAAGATTTAAGGAGAGTTTGAAGAAGTTTGGATTGTTATAGTTTATTCAAATCCAGGTGGACCAATTTTTATTAAAATTTCTCTTATTTCATTTATTGTTTTTTGTTGTGTTTTTTTGTCTGACATTCTAACAAATCTCATCAAAACATCTACTAATTCTTCTTTTGAAATAAAATTTAATTTTTGGCCATCAACAATGAAATAAAATCTAAAACTTTTATATTTTAATTTTTTTATTTGAAATTCTGATATTTGCCCTAAAAATTTTCCTTTATATGGATTTTCTTCAAGAGTTCTTAGTAAAGAAACTATCTTGTGAGATTCGCCTTTGAATTTTTTTTGAATTTCTTTTGCCAAAGAATTAACTATTTGGACTTTGGCCATTCTTTATTTACCTTCCTTTCGAATTCATCTAAAGATATATATTTTTCAGAGGGCATTAAAAATTGTCTCATGTGTTCCTTTACTGCTAAATCATATATCCTCGAAATTATTTTATCATATGATTCGCCTTTTAGACCGAACGAAGCTATTTTTTCTTTTACTACATTACTTACTCTTATTGTACTGGTCATATACTATGTATACATTGTATACTTTATATACTTTTCTTTAATCTCCTAATTACTTTATGATTATTCTAACCTCTCAACTTCACATTCTTCTCTTTCGTAAGTTGGATATTCTTCTATTCTAAAAATTTCAAATTTGTCTTTTAATTTTGATGCTAATTTAGGGTGCAGAATAATCCTGTTTTTCTTTTTATCATGATAAGCTTTTTTTGGAGGCAAACTTTTGAAAAAGTTTTTTGTGTATTTTAGAGCAAAATAAATTATTGTTCCATCATCAGTTTTTTTTGCAAATTTTGGTATTTTGTAATTTTTTAATCTATTTTTATATTGGTGCCAATTTTTTAATTCTGCTGTACATAAATGAATATTTAATTTTGGGGCAAATTTTTGTATTTCTTTTATCAAATATTTTCCAGCATCGATTGAGTTTTTTATGGTATGCCCATCTTTATTTATTCCATATTTTTTTCCCATTATCTCTTCTGAGATTTCTCCTGATTCTAATTCATTAAG
>CAYQDG010000013.1:0-2358 GCA_964416245.1 Candidatus Woesearchaeota archaeon | reverse complement strand
ATGTTTTGTTTTTTTCATATCTTTAAAGAGAAAGATGAATATTTAAGAATTGGGGAAAATTTATTCATCAAGGATATCTAATAAATCACTCAAACAAACAGATCTAACCTTTTTTCCCCAACGGTCATAAATTTTTTTTGGTTTCATCGTTTTATTTTGAAATATTATTGGATCCAAAATTAAATCTTTTATGCCTCTTATTTTTTTACAAGTAGAATTTTCCTTTATTGAAGTTATGGCTTTAGCTAATTGGAAACCATTATATAGTCCCCCAATAAAAACTTTCTTTTTGTTAAAATAATTTAACTTGTGTTTATTTTTAGGAAAACCTGAATCTTGTTCTGAAAAAAATATTTTATCAAAACAACCTTTTTCAGCCAATTTTGCTGTTCTAGATAAATAACTTAAATAAGAATCATATAATACTAAAGAAAATTCGTAATATGAATTGTGTAATACAAAATTTAATTTTTCAAAATAATCATTAAAATCTTTTATTGTTTTTTCATTTAAATTTTTTTTGTCTTTCATCAAATAAAAAGGATGAACTAAAACGATTGTAGAGTTTTTTTCTTTTTTCCTCTCTTCTCTTTTTGAATGATCAATCGCTAATTTCTCTAAAACAGCATTGTCCAAAATTCTCCTATATTTCACAGTTTGATTTATTTCATGTGAGTGCATTGAAAAATAATCGGATATCCCCACTTTTGATAATAAATTAGCTTTTTTCTCTATTGAAGGAAATTTTTTATGCATAATGTAAATTAGAAAATTAAGTATAAAAGAATTATGTTGATAGAAAATTTAATAAAATATTTTTCTTAAAATTAATTTTAAGATTATTGTCCTCTCGAGGATTTGTTATATTTCTTTTGAGAATCTTTTTGTTCTTTTGGAGATTTCGGTTTTGTTGTGTGTTTTTCTTTATTTGCTTCTTTTTTTTCTTCTTTTTCCATTTCTTCTTCCACTGCTTTTTCTTTTTCTTTTTCTTCTTTTTTATCATTTACTCCATCATTATCTTTGTCTTCTTTTTTTTCTTCTTTTGCTGATTTTACTTGATCTTTAGCTTTTTCCATCATTGTTTTTTGGCTTTCTTTTTTCTTTTCTAAAGCTTCTTTACCTTCTTTTTCTCTTTTTTCTTCTCTTAATTTTTTGAAATTTATTTTAGTTGGTAAATCAACTGAGTATACTTTCACAATATCTCCCTCTTTTATAACTCTAACTTTAACTTTATGTAAAGGTTTTTTTATTCCTCTTTCCCAGAGCTGTTCATTTAGAAACCTATCGATTTTTATTTTATTCAAATCTTTATCTCGAATTTGCATATGTCTTACTAAAAATTCTTTTACTGTTTTTACTGCCTTTGGAGTTTTTTTATATCTTGGAACTGGCCTACATTTTTCTCTCAAAGGAATAACATATTCTCTTTCAAGCTTTTTGTTGTTTGTTTCTTCCATCTTATCCAAAATGAGATTTTCTTATTTTTCTCGGTTTAATATGTAATTTTGTTCTTCTCCAAGACCTCCTATTGTGGGTCATTGCAGAAGGATGAACTCTTTTTCCAACACCATATTTTTTTAGAACTGCCCAAAATGGTGCCCACTTGGCTTGTCTTCCTTTTTTTGTTAGTTTCTCTTTTTTTCCTTTATATTTTATTCCCATTTTATTTTATTGATTCCAATAACTCCTTTCCTTTTTCTGTTAATTTTCTTCCCGGCTTTTTACCCTTAACTCCCTTTATTTCTTTTGCTATTTCAGTTAATCCGGCCTTGTCTGCTTGTTGTAAAATTGACCTTATTATTTTTCCTGAAGCCTTTTTGAATTTTTCTGGTTTAGCGCCTCTTTCTTTTTTTGAACCATATTTTGTTCTTAATTTACTTACGCCCAAAATTTTCTTTTTATAAATTTGTCTTAGAATACTTGCACTTCTCTTATACCAGAAATCTTCCTCATCGGTTGGCCTCACCTTTGCAGGACCTGATTTTACTAATTTTGACCATTGAGGCTGTTCAAACTCTGGAAATTGTTTTAAAGCTTCAGCTAACTTTTTATTAAATTCTTGAGCATCTAATTCATATACGCTTGTCATTTTATTTAGTAGCTTTCCTTTCGGAAATAGATCGGCTCAAAGCCGTTTACTTGTTATTACAAGTGAGAAATTAGTTTATATAGGTTTCGGTAAAAATTTCTACTGTGAAAGGAAAAAAATTATCTTTTTTGGATTGTATGCCCGCACTTTGAACATTTCCATTTTTCAAACACGTCTTCTTTGTATGAAAATGGAAGTAAATACCCTTCATTGCATTCAGGACATTTTGGAAAAATGCCTCCCGGAAATCTTGAAATTAATTCTTCTGT
>CAYQDG010000012.1:0-19193 GCA_964416245.1 Candidatus Woesearchaeota archaeon | reverse complement strand
TATTAAGAAATACCCCTATATTAATATTTATATTTTGAAATTAACAATTATTTTCAAAAAAACAAGACTCACAACATTCCTCCTGTCTTTCAAATTCATCTTCTTTGCAATCAATCCAAGCCCCACATTTCCTGCACCTAAATCTCATATACTCCAACATAAAAATAATACAATAACGTAAATAATATTGCTTATCAATAAAATTGGATAAATAAAAAATATAGAATTCACTCTTTTTCATTAATTAAAGCTTCCAATCCTTTTTCAATAATTAAATCCCAACGAGGATTTCCTCCCCAACCTTTTGCTTTTCCAATTAAATTCGCAACATATTCATAATTCATTAACTTTTTTTCAAAATTCTCTTTTAATACAGGTTCATTGGAATAATCTTTATCTGAATTCAAGATTAATTTATATGTAGGTTTTTGTTCCATATTAAAATATCCTCAAACTATATTTTAAAGATTTAGATAATAAAAGATATATTTTACAAAAAATCCCACCCTCCAACCTCCAATCTCCAACATCCAACTCCCAACTTCCACTTCTCAACATTAATAATCTTTAAAAGTTCTTTTTATCTTTTTTTTCTATGAAAGAAATATATTTTTGTCTTCCAGTTCACAATGAAGAAAAAAATTTGAAAAAATGTATAATTTCAATAGAAAATGCAATAAAAATTATTCCTCATTATCACATTAAAACTTTTATTTGTTTAAACGATTGTAAAGATAAGAGTAAAGAAGTTGCATTTTATTGTAAGAAAAAATATCCTTCATTGAATATAAAAATTCTCAAAAGTAAAAAGGGCAAACTAAATGCTCAAGAAAAAGTTTTGTCATACATTCCACCAAACAAAATATTATTTTTTATAGATTCCGATACAGAAATTAACAATAAATCTTTAAATATAATCCTTAAAGAATTTGAAAAACATAAAAAACTATTGGCAGTTGGAGCTTTTCCCCTTGCTAAAAAATATTCAGGGTTTAATTTATGGAAGAAATTCCTAGACAATATTCTAAATATTCGTTCTAGACACCCAATGAGTGAGATAAGTAAATTAAATGTAGAAAAATATCATCATTTAACAAAAATTGATACTCAAAAAATAAATACTTCTAAAAAACATGAATTAAAATCTAAAATTTTCTTTCATGGGCGAATGTTTGCTCTTCGTTCCAAAAAATATTGGAATAAACCCTCGAAAAATAAAAAAGTTGTGGGAGATGATTCTTATTTGCCAGATTATATCATTTATAATTATGGAAAGAATAGAATAAGAATAAGATATGATGCAATGGTTTATTTTAACCCATTTGTTTCTTTGAAAAAACATTACATCGCATATAAGCGTATTTATTTTGATTTGAAAAACCTAAAAGAAAATTTTCCTGAATTTAAAGACATAAGAGAACATTCTGAATTAATTTTAGACAAAGATTATGTAAAAAACCAAAATATTTTAACAAGATTTTATTTTTCAACATTTGGATTAATCAGAAAAATTGAAAAGTTACTTTTTAGATTCTCTTTAGAAAAAGATCCCCATAAAATTTGGAAAAAATCTTAATAAATCTTTTCAGAAAAGATTAATAAAGATTCAGACAAGTATATTAAAATGGATAACACTTTTATTTTGGAAATTTTAGATCAAGAAGGAATGATTAATATTGAACAGGGAATGAACATTTATCATTTATTAACTCAAACATTACTGCAAAATATTGAGGGAGATGTTGTTGAACTTGGTTGCCATAAAGGGGCTGTCGCAGCCATTATTCAAAAAACATTAGAGGAAAATAATTCAAATAAAAAACTATTTTTGTATGATTCTTTTAAAGGGTTACCTGAAAAGAATGAAAAAGATGGAAATACAAGATTTCAAGAAGGATGGTGCAAAACTGATGAAAGTAAAGTGTATGATTTTTTTAAGAAAAATGAAATTAAAAAACCAAAAATTTTTTCTGGATGGTTTAAAGATACTTTGCCAAAAAAACTTCCTAAAAAAATATCTTTTGCTCATCTGGATGGAGATTTTTATTCTTCAATAAAAGAAAGTTTAGAAAATATTTATCCAAAATTATCAAAAGGGGCCGTTGTTGTTATTGATGATTATTATAATAATAAAATTCATAAAGAAATTGAGAAACTAATAAATAAAAACAAATATTCTAAAAAAAGCGGAAGAAAAATAAAGATAGATTGCATACTACCTGGAGTAAAAAAGGCATGTGATAGATTTTTTAAAAATAAAAAAGAATCATTAAACTTATTAATTTCCGGAGAAGAAAGACATGTATATTTCAGAAAAAAGTAATAAGCAAAACTTAAAAATCTCACTTGAATAATAAAATTATGAAAAAGAAGCTAATAATTTTTGATCTTGATAATACTTTATTTAAATCAAAAGACTCTTACAAATACATTATTGCAGAAATTTTAAAAGAAAGGTGGAATATTGATCCCGAACTTGCCGCAATCTCCCACCAAAATGCCGGGAAAGAGATGAAAGATACTAAAGAATATCCTTCTCTAAAAGAATTCTATAAAGAATTCAACCTTAAATTCTTAAAAAAAATAATAAAAAATCCTACTGAAAAACAAGTAAAAGAATTTGATAAAATTTTAGAATATATGAAAGAACTCGTTCCAATAAAATTGAAAACATATGAAAATGTTTTAGAGGTTTTAACAAACCTAAAGAAAAAAGGATATAAATTAGCAATCTTGACTGGAACTTGGGAAAAAAAAATAAAAAGTTTTGAAGATCCAAAATATGCCCAAAAGAAAAAAGAAATATTAGAAAAATTGTTAAAAAATTCTCTTTTGGACAAGATTATCGATAAACTCTTTATTACTTATGAATATTCCATCGTAAAACCGAATCCAGAATCATTTAAAATTGTATTAAAGTATTTTGGAGTGAAGCCCTCTGAAGCAATAATGGTTGGAGATAAAGAAGCAGATTTATTAGCCTCAAAAATTGGAATCTCTCCAATATTATTTGATCCAAAAAATAAATATGATGGAAAAACAACACCTGATTACACAATAACCCATTTCTTAGAACTTGAACCCATAATTGAAAATTATAACTGATTCTTTATAAAATCACTTATTTGCAAAACACTGCCTCTGACAAAATAAAAAGGAATTTTCGTCAAAAATTTGTTCAAAAGATTAATTCTTTTTAGAGCAAGATCCTTTGTATCTAATGAATCCAAAGGATATTTAAGATTAAAAAGTCTTTTATTATCTCCCCTTATTCTGGAAGTAAATTCCGGATAAAGCAACCATTCTGCAGAAATAATATCTTTTCTTTCAAATATTAATTTTTTTAAACCAGAATCTATACTCGGGTAAACAATACATTTTATTTTATATTCTTCAGATTTCCAATTTTCTAATTCAAACTCATCAACATCTTTTAATGAAGGAAATAATTTCTTATGATAATCTCTTATATCTAACAATTCACACCCTCCAACAATTTTTTCTTTATCAAAATCTATTAAAGTTCGCTCATTTGTTAGGAATTCCAATCCCTTATTTTGATGAGAATTTAATGATATTACCGTTTTCCCTGATTTGCTAGCACCATGAATTACTACACAATTTCCATTTATTCCAACTGTTGAAGAATGCAAATTGTAAATTCCCTCTTCTTGCCTAGCTCTTTCTAAAAGATATTCTGAAAGTGCAAGAGAATCTCTGTAACTTATGTTTGGATTTGAAATTTCATAATGGGGGTATCGCTCTAATACTTTTTGATTATTTGATTTATATACATTTATTCTTCTTGGTGAATCTTTTTCTTCCATAAATGAAATCCTCCCTGCAGGAATTTTTTTTCTAATAAAATTGATTGATTCATATGATTTAAGATCGGATATTATTTCTGGAATTTCTGTGCAAATATCACAGGATTGTTCCAAAGAATAAATCTTAACTCTTTGCATTTATTCCTCCAATTATCCTGTCATACAAGTCAAGAAATTCTTTTTCTTTTTTGATTTTTTCAAATTTAATCAAAATGTCCTTTTTTGCATTTTTAGATAGTCTTTTTAATTCTTTTTCATTACTAAGTAAAAATTCAATTGAGTCTGTTAATTTTCTTTCATTATTTGATTCAACAAGCAGACCATTATAATTATCATTCATGACTTCAGGTATCCCTCCAACAGGAGTGGAAATTACTGTGCATCCCATACACATAGCTTCAATAATTGCTTTTGAAAAAGGTTCTTTAGTTTTTGCAGGAAGAACAAATATTTTTGATCTGTTTAATAAATTTATTGTATCTTCTTTTTGAACAGCCCCAATTAATTTTATATTATTTTGTAAATTGAATTCCTCAATTAAATTCTTTAATTTCTCTCCCATATCTCCTTTTCCTGCAATCACACATTTATAATTTTTTTTAAAATTCTTTAATGATTTGATTAAAATATCTGCTCCTTTTCTTTCTGTTAATCTGCCAAGATATAAAATATCTATATCTCTCTTTATTTTTTTAGGAGTAAATTCTTTTAAATTTGGAGAGGAATAATATATATTATTTATTTTCTCACCAAATTTTTCATATATTTTCTCTGATACATGTTTACTACAACAAATTTTAAAATCGACCTTAGAAAAAGCTATTCTATCTAAAATTTTTTCATTATTAGGATAACCCTGAAGATGTAAAACCACTTTTGAATCTTTCTTATTTAATGTGATTATGTCTCCCAAATAAAAACAAATTATTAAATCAAAGTTTGTTAATTCATAATAATCTCTTGTTTCTTCTCCAAAACAAATTCCTTCAAAATCCCAACCATTTAATCTGTCTGTAATTAAAAATTCATTTTCTTCTGGACAATTAAAATATTTTACTTTTATTGAGGAATTTCCTCTGACAAATTCTTTAAAGTTTTGAGTTTTTTTATTTAACGAGGTAACTAATGTCACATCATATTTTAAACTTAGTATCTTGCAAAACTCAATTATAGTAATCTCTGTGCCTCCCAAAAAATAACTAACCCTCGGATTATGTATTGCGATTTTTAATCTTTTATTTTTTCCAAAGTTTTTATCTCCCATATAAATAAATATTATAAAATCCTTATAAAGATTATGTTATTGTTACTCCCTAAAAATTAGAAATATTATAGAACTTCTTTTTTTAGGGCAGAGAATCTATAAATAAAATTAACGATATTATCAAAAATAAAAAATTTTCTTATAATTCAAAACACAATAACGAAGAATTTTATTTATTTCCTAGAAAGGTAGAATGGCTTCTAACAAAAAATAAATAATTGAATTTTGCCCCCTCAAATTATTGCGAAAACAAAGTATTTCTTTCCCTACCCCCAATCTTCAACCTCTAACATCCAACTCCCAATCCCAACTCACAACATCCAACTCCCAACCACCAAATTTATAACTCTACAAAATCTTTCTAAAACATGGACAAAGAATCAATATTAGAAGCAGGAAAAATTGCTTCAGAAATAAAGAAATGGATAAAACCCCAAATAAAAAAAGGAACCCCACTTATAGAAATAGCAGAAAAAATTGAAAATAAAATTGAAGAAATGGGAGGATACCCCGCATTCCCAGTAAACTTATCAATAAACGAACAAGCAGCACACTACACTCCATCACATAATGATGAAAAAACAGCACACGGATTATTAAAAATAGATTTCGGTGTTCAAATAGAAGGATGGATTGCAGACACAGCATTCTCAATGGATTTAGAAAATTCAGAATTAAATAAAAATTTAATAGAAGCTTCAAAAGAAGCCCTAGAAAATGCAGAAAAAAATATCTCCTCAAAAATTACCCTAGGAGAAATAGGAAAAATAATTGAAAACACGATAAACTCAAAAGGTTTCAAACCAATAGCAAATCTTTCAGGACATTTAATGGAACAATTTGATTTACATGCAGGAGTCTCAGTTCCAAACATAAACAACCAATCAGATTATGAAATGGGCGAAGGACTTTACGCAATAGAACCATTTGCAACAAATGGAAACGGAAGTGTTCACGATGGAGCAAAAGGAAATATCTATTTATGGGTAGAAGACAGAAATGTAAGAAGCCCATTTGCAAGAGAAACTTTGGAATTCATAAAAGATAATTTCGGAAACTTACCATTCGCTGGCAGATGGATAATAAAAGAACTGAGTTCAAAAGGAATTTTAGGTTTAAGACAATTAGAAAATGAAGGAATAATACATCAATATTCAATTTTAACTGAAGAAAAAGGAAAATTAGTTTCACAAAAAGAAAACACTTTTTTAATAGAAAAAGATAAAATAACTACCACAAGTGAATAATTATTCACGAATTGGACTTAAAATCTTCTCATCTTTTCCCCAATATTCCCATTCGCCAAAATCAATTAAAAAAATATTTTTATTTTTTAAGTCACAAAGACAATTTCCTTCATTTACATCCCCATAACAAAAACCATCTTTCTCAGCACTATTCAAAACATCTTCATAATAATCTTTAAAATAGTCATAATAAATTCCTGGAACTGCTCTCAAAGGAACCTCTCTAAATAAGTCCTCCATAACTAATCCAGGAACATAACTCTCCCGAGTCTTCTCAAAAATTCCAAAAACCCCATCAGACAAAGGAACAGAATAACCTTTACTTTTCAATTTTTTCATAATTTTCTCCTCATGAAAAGATTGCATTGTAGCAAAATCCCGATCTAGTAAATATCTCGAAACCTTTCCCAATAATTTTCTTTCTTCAACAGAATAAATCAAATTTAAATTTCCAGATTTATATTTTATGTCGCCATTTTCAACTTCATATTTTTTTGGTAAACCTTCAAAAATTCCCATAAAATTCAAATCAAAAAGCATTATTTAAAATTAATTACTTTCAATTCTCATGATTTCCAAGTAAATCTCCATACTTTCTATAAAATTTAGATAAATCAATTTTATTTAGAGTTTTTTCTAAACCCTGATTTAATTCAGAAATATCTTTCTTACAATCATTCAATCCTTCAGAAGTATAATTAACCAATTCATCCCAAGAACAACTATCTAAATATTTTCTATAGGAATTTATATCTTTTTTATACAATTCAAACAATTCATCAAAATTTAATTTCTCCATAAAATTCAAATCAAAAAGCATTATTTAAAGTTAATTATACCCAAAAATCATTTCTTCTTCATAATTTTTTCTTATCCTTTTCCTCAACATCAGTTTCTTTCTTGTCTTGCTTATTTGCCTTTTCATGAACTGCTTTCACCTCATCCATTTTTTCTTTAGGCAAACTTTTCATAATCTCATTCATATCCAAACCACTCTTTCCAGGAACTCTTTGTTCTTCAAGATTAAAAAAAGCCTTTTCAAAATCTTCTTTAGTAATTTTTAATTTCTTAATATCTTTTTCCTTATAATTTCTCTTAATAGCATTAACTCCCGCAAAACGGGCAACAGCCTCAATATCTGCACCAGTCCAACCTTCAGAATCTTCAACCATTTTTTTCACATTAACATCTTTTTCAATAGGCATTTCTTTCAAATGAACTTTGAAAATTTCTTCACGAGTTTCAAGATCAGGAACACTCAATTCAACATGAGCATCAATCCTACCTGGGCGCAAAAGTGCAGAATCAATCAAATCCTTTCTATTTGTCGCAGCAATAACCATTACATTCTCTAATTCTTCAACTCCATCCAACTCAGTTAATAATTGATTAACTACCTTTTCACTTGAATCACAAGTTGCACCTTGTCCACGAGATTTACTAATACTGTCAAATTCATCAAAGAAAATTATTGAAGGAGCAACTTGTTTAGCTTTTTTAAAAATTTCACGAACATGCTTTTCACTCTCCCCAACCCACTTTGAAATTAATTCAGGACCTTTAACTGAAATAAAATTTGCATTAGCCTCGTTTGCAATAGCTTTAGCAAGTAAAGTTTTACCAGTTCCAGGAGGACCACTCAATAAAACTCCCTTAGAAGGTTTAATTCCCGCAGCATGATACAAATCAGGACGCAACAAAGGCAATTCAATCAATTCCCTTAATTTTTCTTTAGCTTTAATCAACCCACCAATATCAGACCATTTAACATGTGGTTTCTTAATCAAAACTTCCCTCATTGCAGAAGGTTCAACCTTTTTCAAAGCTTCTATAAAATCTTCACGTTTTACTTCAATCTTATCTAAAATTTCTGTCGGAATCTTTTCCTGCATCTTTTTCAAATCATTAAAATATGGTTTAATGGATTTCAAACCAGCTTCTTTGCATAAAACTTCCAAATCAGCACCAACATAACCAATTGTTCTCATTGCCAATTCATCAAAATTAACATTTTCACCAAGAGGCATTCCTCGAGTATGAATTTGTAAAATTTCTTTTCTTCCTTCTTCTCGAGGAGGATTAATTCTCAATTCTCTATCAAATCTTCCAGGTCTCCTCAAAGCAGAATCAATATCATCTGGCCGATTTGTAGCAGCCATAACAACAATTTGTCCTCGAGCTTTCAAACCATCCATAATTGCCAATAATTGAGCAACAATTCTTTTTTCAGTTTGATCAGTTCCCTCTCCTCTTTTCGGAGCAATTGAATCAATTTCATCAATAAAAATTATAGCCGGAGAATTCTTTTGCGCTTTATCAAAAATTTCTCTAATTTGTTTTTCACTTTCACCATAATATTTACTCATAATCTCTGGTCCAGCAATAGAATAAAATGCAGAATCAGTCTCAGTTGCAACAGCTTTTGCCAAAAGAGTTTTACCAGTTCCAGGAGGGCCAGTCAACAAAACTCCTTTTGGAGAACCAACTCCCAATTTCTCAAAAACCTCTGGATGTTTCATTGGAAGCTCCACCATTTCTCGAATAGAATCAATTTCTTCTTTCAATCCTCCAATATCTTCATAACTAACTCCTGTGCTCCTTGCATCTCCCGTATAAACTTCATCAGAAACTGTAATTTTGGTAGAAGGAGTCACAATAACTGCTCCTTTCGGAGTAACTTTTGAAATGGCATAATTCAAACGAGTTCCAAAAACATCAATAACTATGCTTTGTCCCAAAACTAAAGGCTTATCTAATAACTTATTATGAAAAAATTCAGTAGGATTATCACTAAATCGAATTCCTTCCTGTAAAGGAGACAACACAACAGAATTTGCAGGTTTAACATTTACTTTTTTAATTTCAACTTCATCTCCTATACTAATTCCCAAATTAGAACGAGCAGTTCCATCTAATCTAATTTTTCCTAAAGATTGTTCCCCTCCAAGAGACCTCATAACCCGAACAACAACGGGAACCTTCCCTTTAATTAAAATAGTATCTCCAGGGACTAAATCCATTTTTTCCATATCTCCAGTATAAATTCTTGCAATTCCTTTATCAACATCTTCTTGCAAAGCCTCAGCTAATTTCAAAAAATATTCTGGCTCTTTAGATTTTTCAGGTTTTTTCTTACTCATTTTTTCTTGAATTTAACCTCCAAAATTCCATTCTTAAATGTCCAATTAAATTTTTTAGTTTTAACTTTATCTGGAATAGATTTCCTAAAATAAATTCCTTTTCCCAACTTACTGGATAAATAATCTTGAATGTTTTCAAAACTCTTTTTAATTGCACTAATCTCCAATTCTTTTCCATTAACAACAACATCAATATCTTCTTCAGAATATCCTGCTAATTCAAAAACAAAATAAACCGTTTTATCTTCTTCAATATAATCAATTACTCTTTCTTCTCTTTCACCTTGTAAAACATTTCCTGAACTTGTTCTTCTAGCCCTTGCTGGCTGACCAAAAAACGCTCTTTCTATTTCATTAAAAAAATCATCATCTCCAAACATTTTTCATAATCTCCAATTTATGTATACACAACAAGTATACACTTTCATTTTTAAATTTTTCTACGAACTGCAATTAAATCAACCAAAATAACTTGTAGGAACATTAATAGCTGACTTAGCATTATTCAAAAATTGCTCCTCAATTTTTTTATAAGTTGAAATAGATTGTTTTGTAACACTTGGTTTAATCTTACTCATCGCCTCATCAAAATGTTTCTTCTTAACTTCTTTAGCATCCATATTTTCACGCAAAGCAACCATTGCCGCTTCACGAACAAAAGCCTCAATATCAGCTCCGGTATAACCTTCTGTTTCCTCAGATAATTTTTTGATACTAATTCCTTTTGCTAAAGGCATGTCTTTAGTATGTATCTTCAAAATATTTTCTCTTCCTTCAATACTTGGAGCATTTACTAATAAAATTTTATCAAATCTTCCAGGACGAAGCAATGCAGTATCTAACATGTCCGGCCTATTTGTTGCTGCAATTACCAAAACATCCTTCATATCATCCAATCCATCCATTTCAGAAAGCAATTGATTCAAAACTCTTTCAGTAACCTTATTTTGATCACTTCCACGCCTTCCCCCAATGCTGTCAATCTCATCAAAGAAAACAATACATGGAGAAACCTGCCTGGCTTTTTCAAAAATCTTTCTAACTCCTTCTTCAGATTTTCCAACCCACATTGATAATAAAGAAGGACCTTTAACTGAGATAAAATTAGCTTCAGATTCTTTTGCAACAGCTTTTGCTAAAAGGGTTTTACCAGTTCCAGGAGGCCCATACAATAAAACTCCTCTCGACGGCCTAATTCCCATTCTCTTAAAACTTTCAGGGTGTTTCATTGGCCACTCGACAGCTTCTTTCAAATTTTGTTTAATACTACCCAAACCACCTATATCTTCCCAACCAATATTTGGTGTTTCAACTAAAACTTCCCTCATAGCCGAAGGCCTAACAACTTTTAATGCATCTGTAAAATCTTCTTGTTTAATAACTAATTTTTCCAAAATTTCAGGATGAATATGGTCCTCATCAACTTTTATTTCTCCCAAATTTTTCCTCAAAACATTCATTGCTGCTTCTTTTGTTAATGATTCTAAATCAGCACCAACAAACCCATGAGTCAAAGAAGAAATCTTATCTAAATTAACATTTTTATGTAAAGGCATTCCACGAGAATGTATTTTCAAAACTTGTAACCTTCCCTTTTTACCGGGAACTCCAATTTCAATCTCTCTGTCAAATCTTCCAGGCCTTCTCAAAGCAGGATCCAAAGAATTAACTCGATTAGTTGCACCAACAATTATAACTTTACCCCGAGCATTCAAACCATCCATTGTTGTCAATAATTGAGAAACAACTCGCCTTTCAACTTCCCCATGAGTATCTTCTCTTTTCGGAGCAATAGCATCAATTTCATCAATAAAAATTATGGAAGGTGCATTCTTTTCAGCCTCTTCAAAAATATTTCTAATTTTCTTTTCACTTTCACCATAAAACTTAGACATAATTTCTGGACCATTCAATAAAATAAAGTGGGAATCCGTTTCATTTGCAACAGCTTTAGCAAGTAAAGTTTTACCCGTTCCAGGAGGACCATGCAATAAGACTCCTTTTGGAGGAGTCACTCCCAGTTTTTGAAAAATTTCAGGATGTTTCATAGGAATTTCAACCATTTCCCTTATTTTTTTTATTTCGCCTGAAAGCCCCCCAATATCTTCATAATTAATTGTAGGAATTCTTTCTTCAATAACATCAACAGCTTTAGAATTTAATACAACTTCAGTATTTTCACTTACAACCACCGGACAATTTGGATTCGTAGAAACAACCAAAAATTTTAACTGAGTTATCCCTCCGCCAAGATTTCCCATTCCCATTCCTCCCAAAATATCACCAAGGTTTCCAAAAATATCTCCAAGCTCTCCCATATCATCAGCCATCAAATCTTTTCTTCTCTGAACTCCCCCCAAAACAACTAAATCTCCTTTAACCACAGTTCTTCCCAATAAACCTTTCCTCAAACTATCTGAATCCCCTTGAACCATCACTCCTTTTTGAGCAGGAGCAATAGTAATTTTCTTTGCTTCTTTAACTTCTGCTTTAGTAATTGTAACTTCTTCTCCAATGGAGACACTTGCATTCTTTCTCAAAACACCATCAATTCTAATCATACCTTCGCCAACATCCGCAGGATAAGCTCTATCAGCAATAGCAATCGTGGATTTATTTCCCCTAATTAAAATAGGATCTCCTCGATTAACTCCAATATCTCTCATTAAATCTAAATCTAACCTAGCAATCCCTTTATACGCATCATCCTGCAATGCTTCTGAAACCTTCAATTTTATTTCTTTTTTATCTTTCTTCATCTTCTTCTTCCAACAATTTATTAAAAGTCAAACTCAATTTTCCTGACTCCTCAAAACATAATTTAACCATATCATTAAAAACCTTTTCCTGTTCTTGCATAAAGGAAACAATTTCTTTTGGAATAGAAACTGCATAGCTATTTCCAACAAGCCTCATTTTAACTTTAAATTCTTTATCCCTTAATTCTTTAAATCTTTTGTAATCTTCAACATCCTGAGGATGAATTATTTTTTCATGGCCCAAAGGACAAATAACTGCTCTCATCCGAAAACCATTTCTCACAGCAGTTGCTTTTTGCATTGGTTTTCCACATTTCCTACAAAGAATCGTATGATCAAAAACATCCATGTGTATACAAACAAGTGTATACTATTTAAAGATTATGGCGAAAAACTTTATTTATCTTCAACCAAATCCCTTGGAACTCGATATTCTTCCCAACGAACTTTTTTATTTTCAACCGCATCCTTTAAACTTTTTTCTCTTTTACTCAATTTACTCTTTCCAGATTTAACTTCAACAAAAATAATTTCATTAATTTGATTTTCATCAAGTCCCTGAAAAACTAAAAAATCTATGGGTTTTCCTAAAAATTTACATTCGGTTGGGCTATAATTAAAATCAGGCAAAAAAGGAGCGAGTTGCTCAGAAAAATTTCCTCTTAAAACGCTACGAGATTTTAAAATTGCATCTTTTCTATGATTCGGTAACTCATTTTTCCACCAGATATCTTTTTGAAAAGCACCATTTTTCTTCCCAATTCTATATGCAATAAAAACTGAAAATAAAAAAACAACAACCAAAACTAAAATTATAAAATCCATAATAAAAAAAACAAAACCAATTATTTAAAACTAACTTTCAAAATCAATCCCTTTTGAAAAATTATATTCAAATCTTCGTTCTTTTAATCTATTTAATTTATACTTAGAATTGGTCTTAAAAAATTTAGAATGAAATGTTTCTTTTCTACCACTAAAAAAATCCGCCACTCCATCAACAAAAAAAGGAGAATATAAAAATACCAAAGGATTTTTATCAAAAACAAAATATGCGCCAATTCCAACACCAGCTTTCAAAAAACCCCTGAGCCTATTAGATAAATTATACTTTGGCAACTTTCCCTCTTCTTTCAAAAATTCATTCTCATAAAACAAAATTTTTTCATCCAAACTATCAAATTCCATTAAAATCAAAAATTTAAAAGATTTATAAAAATTTACATAATAAAATTATCCTCAAACAAGCCTAACCTATAAATATAAATAAAACTCAATGAAAAAATGAAAAGAAAAAAAGATAAATTGTTTTTAATTTATTCGGCAATAATTCTAATGTTGTTGGTAATTTTTTTAGCATTAAATCAATTAGATAAAGAAGCAAAATCATTTGAAAATATGGCAAAAACTTATTGTACAGAAGAACAAAAACAAAGAGAAATTTGCACCCAGGAATATAATCCCGTTTGTGGAAACAATCAAAAAACATATTCAAATGCTTGTTTTGCTTGTAGATCAAAAGAAATAGAATATTGGACTTTAGATAAATGTAAATAATAAATTAATTTTTCAAATAATTACTCTCAACAACATCAAATTTAAAATTTAACCAAAGACCAAGTTTATATTGAATATTTGCTTTTCCCCCAACAACAATATTTTTATCATTCTCTTTTTTAAGATAAACTCTAACAGGTTCTTTTAATCGAACTTTATCTAATTCATGAAAGGGGAAATCGGGCAAATCATATTGAACTTCAAACAAACCATTTTTCAAATTTTTCTCGCTTTTTTTCCCAAAAGTATAAACTTCACCAAAAACAATAATTCTCAAAGTATCTGGAACAATTTCTTTTTCAAGTTCCCTAAAAATTTCAGTGCCTACAATAACATCCTGAGAATAAACCTTTCCAATTAAATCAACCTTACTCTGTCTTTTTTTAGAGATATTTTTCTTCTCTTCCTCAGAAAAAAAATAATCCTTAAACTTCCAAGAATCTCCCTCCTTTACATAAAAATAAGTTTCTTCAGAATCAACAAATTTAGAAATCTCCTGGTAAGTTCCTTTAGTCTTATAAAAATTCAAATCATGGATCTCTTTCAAATTAAAATTGACTGTATCTGAATTACATTTAGCCTCTCCAACATTCCAATTCTTCCATAAAAGATCATATTCGTAATTCATCTTTTTGTCTTGTGCCAATGTTTTCGAAGGAAGGGCAAAAAGACTAGCCCCCAAAAGGAGCCCACATAATGCTTTTCTCATAAACGAGGAATATTTTTTCATTTTTTAAAAGTTTAGTTAATTCAAAAAAATAAGAATAATTAAATAATACAAAAAACTAATAAATAAATGGAACTAGAAGCGAAAATTTTTGATTTAACAGACGATAAAAATTTAATGGAAAAATTAATCGAAATGACACAATTTCACGGAGCAAAAATCAATGATAAAAAAACTTCCTTTATTTCTGTAACAGAAGATTCACGAAAGAACTATAACCAAAAACCATATCAAAAAATAAAAAAAATAACTCTAAAAGATAAAGAATTTGACATAAACCACATAAAAGAGATACTAGAAAACAATAAAGAACCAGTTCTAATTGATTATGTGAAAGGAAAACTTGCTTTATTTAGTTCTTCAAATCATAAAACTCATTTCTATATAGGGGAACAAGCAAAATATCAACATAACCCCTACATTAGATTAGTTTATGGAAGTGAATGACCCGCCAAGCTTAAAAACCCAAAATTCTTTTTACAAAAATGAAAAAGAGTGTGAAAAACAAATATGATA
This sequence comes from Candidatus Woesearchaeota archaeon, assembly GCA_964416245.1. Classification (GTDB taxonomy): domain Archaea; phylum Nanobdellota; class Nanobdellia; order Pacearchaeales; family GW2011-AR1; genus GW2011-AR1. The sequence continues at coordinate 4,156 of CAYQDG010000012.1, read as the reverse complement.
TAAAACCCAAAGACTCAAATTTTAAAAAATTTCTAAAAAAATTCTGGTGGATTGTTTGGAAAGATGATTCTTTCAAAGGTTGGATAATATCAATAATCTTCTTATTTATAGTAATAAAAGGAATATTTTTTCCATTGATGTCTTTAGCAACAGGAACAAAATTACCTCTAGTAATAGTTGAATCTTGTTCAATGTACCACGAAGAAAATCTATTCTCAGATACAGAAGAATGGTTCCAAAATCAAAAAACAAAATATTGGGAATATAAAATTTCAAAAGAAATGTTTTTAGAATTTCCTTTTCAGAAAGGATTCAATAAAGGAGATATATTGTTTGTAATGGGTGAAAAACCAGAAGACCTAAAAAAAGGAGATGTTATAATTTTTGCAGCAAATTATAAATCACCTATAATCCACAGAATAGTAGAAATAGAAAAAAATAATGACGAATTTATCTTTTCAACCCTTGGAGACAATAACCCGGAACAAATATACTTTGAAACTTCCATAAAAGAAGATCAAATAATAGGAAAAGCAAAAGCAAACATAGCGCCATACCTTGGATGGATAAAATTAATTTTCTTTGAATTTACTCAACCTTCTGGAAATAGAGGGTTTTGTAACTCAATTTAGTATTCTTAAGTCATAAACAATAATCATAAATTATATAAATGGAGGCATTATACAAATACAATGGAATTTTGTCCAAAATGCGGTGCAGTCTTAATGACTAAAATAAAAAATAGCTCATGTCCTAGATGCGGATACACAAAAAAAGGAGCAGTTGATTTGTCTACAAAAGAAAAAATAGAAGAAAAATCAGAAATTGCAGTAATTAAAAAAGATTTGGGAAACACAGCACCAGTAGTAAATGAAACTTGTCCAAAATGCGGACATGAAAAAGCATATTTCTGGATGGTACAAACAAGATCAAGTGATGAATCTCCAACAAAATTCTTCAAATGTGTAAAATGTGGACACACAAGAAGAGATTATGATTAAAATTATCTCAGATATTTTTTAACAATATTAACTAATTCTGAAGGTTTTTCAATAATATGATTAAAATATATGTTGCCTTCTCCAGGGATTTCGAGACCTTCTTCTAACTTCTCTTTGCCTTCATATCCCCATCCAACTCCAACAGTAATTAATGTCTCAGGATGTGAGGGGTTCAATCTCATTACTTTTTGAGAAGCAGCCAAATCATTCAATGTATCTCCCACATGAATTGTATACTGACCCTCACTATCTATTAAACCTAAAGCTAAAGCTAAAGAAATTTTAGATGGTTTCTTAATTGAATTAGGATTTTCTGCACCATGGTAAGATCTTAAAACTTCTTCAGTAATAAAAGAATCAAAACAATGAATAATCCCTCCTTTACTCAAATCAGAATATACAGATTTCCAAGTATTAGTAGTATTAATTCCCAATCTCAATCTTTTATTTCTCTTATAATCTGAAGAAAGATGCCCTAATTTCCAAATTTCTTCTATTGATTCTTTTATTCCCTCATAAAGCGGAGCAGGAGTAATTTTTTTAAATTGTTCATATGCTGGCCAAACTGGATGTTCTCGATCATTCATATCACAAGGTAAATTCAAAAAATCATAAACATTCTGAACTCCCCCTGCAAGATTACATTGTTCATTATAGAAAGGAAAAAATTCCCTAACATCTTTAAAATCTAATTTTTTATGATTCATCTTTGCCCAAAACTTAAACCATTCAAATTGACGTTCACCTGTTTGAGCTAAAGTTCCATCATGATCTGTAACAAGTGCTTGTAACATAAAAAAATCAAGAATATACTGCTTTTAAAGACTATTATAATAGAATACAATATGGCCTCGACGGGATTTGAACCCGCGACACCTAGATTTCTTTGCAATGTTCACGAAGAACATACGGCAAAAAACCGTGCTTAAGAGTCTAGTGCTCTGCCAGGCTGAGCTACGAAGCCATACAATGTATTGCAAAGACTGGTTGACCAGGCCGAGCAATGTTTGATTGCACAGAATTTGTGCAAAGTACGTAACAGAAATCGCAATCAAGCTTGCGAGTTAAGCTACGAAACCATATTAATGATTTAGAAAAAGTTTTCCTCTTTAAAAAAGTTATTAATCTCCAATAAATCCTTCAACAACACCTAATCTCCTAGAACCTTTCTTATGTTTGAAAAATTCAATCTGACGCATTCTTTTCAAAACTTTGTCATAAGTTCCTTTTTCAACCAGAATCTTCGATTTATCATGGCTTAGGAGCCTAAAATCATAATCTCTGGGATGACCTTTTATCTTACTTTTTCCCGGATATTTTTTCCAATAAGCCCCTTTTTTCTTTTCTTTGTATTGCAACACCATTATATAAAAATATAAAACATTCAGATTAAATAAATATTTCTATTTTTTAGGAACAATTATTTTCAATCTTCCTTTCTTAAATTTAATCCCTGCATCCTTTCCATCAACGGGAGGTAAACTAGAAGAATAATCAAAAGTTCGAGATGACTTTTCAAACCAATTAAAATCTTCTTCCTCCAAGTTATTTTCTTCTTTTGTTTTTGCATTTATTTCTATTTTATCATCTTTAACATCTACAGAAATCTCCTCGCGTTTAAATTCAGGCAAATCAAATTCTAAAACCACCATGTCTTTTTTATTTTCCATCATAAAAAAATTAACAAAACATAAAAAATAAATCTTATCAAAAAATTTTTCTAAAAAAAATAATTTCAGGATAACCAATGTTGCACACCAACAAGTACAAATTTAATATGAAATCGAAATTCCATACTAGCGCCTTATTAAAATAACCATTCAGGGCCGGGTAGCAATCACCTCTATCCGGTTTACCTTATCAAAGCTTGAATCGCTTCAATAGAATCTGCAACTTGTTTTCCTTTTTCAGTTAATTTGATAAGCTTTATTCTTCCCCTCTTATCAAATTCAACCAAACTAAGGTGTTCCAAAGTTTGCAGTATCTTTACCGCATGGCTATAAGTGCAGTCTACTTCTTTAGCCAATATACTCCCATACCTCATCCGCGTATTCTTCTTCAAAGAAACCAACATCAAAGCAGGTTTTCTTCGAAAGAAGACATCAAAATTATCTTCCATTTGGACTTGTATAGTTTATAATATATATTCCAAAATGTATTTACTTATAAATATTTTGTAACCATCATGTCGAACAGATAGTGACAACATTTATTACAATATTGTTAACAAAACATTTACCTGAAAGGCAACTGTGACTGTGTAAAAAAGGAGTATTGAAAATTAAAAAAACAAAATATTATTAACCTCAATTTTACTTTTAATTCTATGAAAATATTGGCAATTGCAGACACACACGGAGATTCAGAATTAATAAAGAAAGTTGGAAAACTAGCAAAAAAAGAAAAAGTAGATTTGGTTTTACATGGAGGAGATCTAACTTGGTTTGGTGAAAACGCAAAAGGAATAATAAAACCAATCACCGATAACTCCGAATTATTTTTTGTTCATGGGAACCATGACCCAAAAGGAATCTTGAAAACTATAGAAAAAAAATATTCAAAAGCGAAAAGCATTCATGAAAATTACAAAATAAAAAATAATATTGGTTTTTTCGGTTCAGGAACTACAGACTGGGGATTCAAAGAAGATTCTGATCAGGTTTTCAAAGAATTAAAAAAAGGACATGATAAAATAAAACACTTAAAGAAAAAAGTTATGGTTCAACACTGCCCCCCAGTTGGAAGTATAATAGAAACATTAGGTTTCCCAGGTTCATATGGTACAAGAAAAGCAATAGACAAATTCAAACCAGACGTTTTAATTTGTGGACACATTCATGAAGGTGGAGGAATAATTGAACAAATAGGAAAAACAAAAATTATGAATGTTGCAAGATCTCCAACTATTTTTGAAATTTAATCTTATATTCGGGATGTTCTTTTATCCATCTATGTGCCTCTTCCACTAATCTTTTCTCCGTTCCATTCTCTTTCATCTCTTTAACATATATCTCGATTTCTCTTTCCTGTTCCCAAGTCAAAAAACACCCATAAGACCTACTTTTTTCTTCCATCAAAAAAATTTTTAAAAAAAGAAAAATATTTACTAAAAATGGAAATAGAAAAAAAGTATTTAATAAAAGAAAAAGAAAAAA
>CAYQDG010000011.1:0-19368 GCA_964416245.1 Candidatus Woesearchaeota archaeon | reverse complement strand
ATTTAATTTTCATACTCAACCAAATACTCATTTGAAGTTGGGAAGAAATTTTTATGATTGGTATGGTTCTGGAGATGTCAATAATGACGAAGTTATAGATTATCAAGATTATGAAGCAATTATGTCAACTCCGAGTGATAGATCGGATATTGACGGGGATGGAACGCCTTCAACTGAAGCAGATAAAGAAATATTGGGGCAATATTTGGATGGAGAAATTTCTCATTCTCCGGGGCATTGGAATGAATTGAGTTCAAGTGAAAAAGTGGATTGGTATTTGAAAATGGAGGATATTTATTGGAGGGATTTAACAGCACCTATAGAAGGAGATTGTACAGAGCGTTCAAGAAATAGGTTTATTGATTTTTCAGGATTTGCAAATTTCGAAAATTCTCCTTATTTTAGCACACATGAAAATACGACTAATAATGCAAGATTTAATATTCCTATGTTAATGATGTATATCTATGGTTCAGATGATCATGCTATAAATGTATTATATGCAGGAGAGGGAGAAGAAGGAGATGTTACTGAAAATTTAATTGATAGTTATTTGCATATTGAAAATAATGGTGTAATTTTGGATCCACAAGATTATATTGCTATGCATGAAAATACAGAACAATATCTTGTTTGGCAGGGTTATGTCAATTGGGATAGGGGGCCACCGTTAGGGGAGGGGAGTTATTTTGCACTGAGGGATTTAGTAAATTGGGAGTTGGATGAAAATTTGGAAGCAGTGGTTGATGAGGAAGATGTTAATTCAAGTCAATCTCGTCCGAATATAATCAAGTTTGATCCTTTGAAATATGATACGATTAGTTTTGAAGGGGTTCCGGAAAATAAATTGGTGAATTATAAGTCTGACTTGGATATTTCGGAAAGTCTTGAAGAAAAAGTGGATTCGGTTTATTCAAAATTGAAACCAATTAAAACAGCAGATCTTAATGGAGATACCATTGTTCAATATGTTTATAGTCAAGCGAGTTATGAGAATTCTGAGAAAATAAATTTGGGTCAGGAATATGAAGGAGAGTTTTATAATTATAAATTTGTCAGAAAAGCTGTTGGGGAGACTCCTTGGATTAAGGACTCGATTTCTTGGGAAATAGAAGTGAAAGATATTGAGCCCCCGAAGATTAATAATTTTCCAGAGGATGAGGAATTTAATTATTCTACTTCACTGGATTTGGAAAATTATGTTGTTCCTGAAAATTTGGAAGCGGTTGATAATTCGGAGTTGGAAGTAATGTTGGAAAAGTCAACAGAATCAACCCAAGTTATGGATGGAACTGTTAATCAAGTTAATTTTGATTTTTATACTGACATTACTGCAAAAGATAAATTTGATAATGATACGACTTACAAACATAAAACTGAAGTTAGGGATACTGAAGCTCCAGTTGGGAATTTGACGGCTTATTATGTTCAAAGGGAATCGGGGCAAAGTGCGGAGGACGCAGTAAAAACTTTGGTTGAAAATGTTTATGATAATTCAGAACTTCCGGTGGACACTTTAGTTGAACAAACAAGTGAAAAGTATTATGATGTTTTCTTAAAAGATGTTATAGGTAATGAAAGTTATTTAGGGAATGTGGAAGCTGATTATCCGGTTGGAACGGGGGATGACCCTTCAGAACTGGAAAATAAATGTAAGATTACGCCTTATCCTAATCCAAATCCTCGAGCAATAAAATATTATCAACCAGATTTTGGAGAAACTGAAATTTCGGTTTATGATATGTCTGGGAGAATGATGAAACAAGACCAATATAATAGCCAGCCAGGTGAAAATAATGTAAGTTATGATTTTGATTTGGCTCAAGGAGTTTATACTATTACAATGGATTCTGAAACTTGCAAAGATTCTGAAAAAATAGTTGTTGATGGAAGGAAGTAGTTGGGAGTTTTGGGAGAAATTTACTTTGCTTTGCAAAGAATTGATGTGAATAAAATTTAGTTATTTATTTTTTGTTGAAGGTTATTCCATTCCTAAACTCTAACATTCAATTCTGAAAATATTTTACAATCTTCCATCCCTAAAACTCTCACTTTGCTTTCTGAAACATTTGTATTTGGGAGAAAGCAAAGTGTTCGTCCCTTCTCTCAATCTTGTCATCAAAACATTTGTAATTGAGGATGCCAGAATATGTTCGCCAACCACCTACGACAGGGTATTCCCCTATTAGTCAACTATTGTAAACAATAATTGTTATTATTGCTAGGGACTTTTTCAACAAAGCCTTGATTAACAAAACATTTAAATAATACTATTTATTAGTAACAACATGAAATTAGAAGATAATTTTGAAGATTGTGAAAGAATTGATTTGTGTAAGAATAAAAATAAAATTATTCGAAGAGTTGAGCATAAAAGATTGCCTTTGTTATATTATAAAATGAATATGGATAAAAATCCTTTTTCATTGGATTTTGGTTATTTGTGGGTTGAAGGAAAAAAAATACATGAGAAGCGTCAAGGTAAATATGTTTTGGAGGATTCAAATGAAAGATACTCTAGAAACTAAAATAGAAAAATTAGATTTGGAAGATTTATCTTTTGCGTATAATCATTTTCCCAGTTCTGAATTGGTAGATGAATTTTTTGCATACAATGTTTCTCGTGAAACTTTGACACCCGAATATAATTTGTTAATGAATGAAATTCAATCAAGATCTAAGGATGATTCTAAAAGGTGGATTTACCAAAATTTTGAAGGTTTTGGAAAACATTGTTTGGATGTTTATTTATTTTCTCAAGAAAAAGAAATTTCTCCTAAATCAAAAAATGTTCATCCCAAAATTGGTATTTTGAAGAAAGCTTATTTTCCTGAAGTAGTTAAAATTCCGGTAAAAGTTCAAGGGAAAACTTACAAGATGTCCCCTGAAGGAATTTTAGATAAAAATCCTAAGAGACTTCACGCAATTTATAAAAATATGTATGAGCGAGGAGAAGATTTATTTGAAGTTATTGGTAGTTTAGAAGAATAATTTTTCTTGAAAAGATTTATTAATTTGTTTTGTATTTTTTTGTTATGGGATTAAATATAAGGGAGATTGTTAAAAGAAAAGAGATTGATTTTCCTGATTTGAAAGGAAAAACTATTTGTGTTGATGCATTTAATATTATTTATCAATTTTTGTCAACTATTCGTCAAGCAGATGGAACTCCTTTGATGGATGAAAACGGTAATATAACTTCTCATTTATCTGGAATTCTTTATCGTAATGTTGCCCTTCTTTCTGAAGGAGTTAAATTGGTTTATGTTTTTGATGGAATTGCACCTGAATTAAAATCTAAGATTCATAAAAAACGAGGAGATGTAAGGGAAGTTGCTCGTGAGAAATATGAGGAAGCAAAGCAAAGTGAGGATTTAGAATTGATGAGGAAATATAGCCAACAATTAACTCATTTGAATAAAGAAATGATTAAAGAGAGCAAAGAGCTTTTGGAGGCTTTAGGGGTTTGTGTTTTGCAGGCACCATCTGAAGGAGAAGCTCAAGCGGCTTATTTAGCAAGGCAGGAAGGAGTTTATGGAATTGTTAGTCAAGATTATGATTCTTTGATTTTTGGCGCCCCAATTTTAATTAGAAATTTAACTGTTTCAAGAAAGAAAAGAACTTATTCGGGATATGTTGAAGTTAAACCTGAAAAAATTATTTTGTCTGATTTATTAGATGAATGGGGAATTGACAGAGATCAATTAATTTGTTTGGCAATTTTGGTTGGAACTGATTATAATCCGAAGGGTGTTTTTAGAATTGGACAGAAAAAAGCTTTGGAATTGGTTAAGGAACATAAAGAACCTGAGAAAATTTTTGGGGCCGTTAAGGATAAAATTGAGGCAATGGATGAAGAGGATCAGTTTGATTGGAAAGTTATTTTTAGTTTATTTCGAGCTCCGAGAGTTGATGACTTGGAAATTAAGTTTCCTAAACCGGATTTTGAAAAAGTTAGGGAAATTTTAGTTGAGAAACATGGTTTTAGTGAAGAGAGAATTGATACTCAGCTTGAAAGATTGGAAAAAGTGAAAAAAGCTAAAAATCAGAAATCATTGGATAAATGGTTTTAGGGATATTTGTTACTCTTATTTAGGAATTACATAATAGAAATATTTATAAAGTTTTGAAATTTGGATATGTTATGAAATCAATAGATAAATTATTTGTTTTACCTGAAATTCAAAAAAAGGATTTTGGTTTAGCCGAAGCTGACAAAAATAGTTTCATAAAATATGTTGAAAAATTTAAGGAAATAAATTCTAATAATTTAGTCAATCAAATGAAATATGGGAAAAATTCTTTTGGAGAATTGGGAGATGATGTTTCTAAATTCTCTGATGATTTGGAGAAAGTTGATTTGAAAAAAGATATTGCTTATAATCGGATCAAGGAAGCTGAAAAACTTGAAAAAGAAGCTCCAAAATATTTAGAAGCTTTTCAAGAACTTGCCAAAAAGTATAATTCTCAAGTTTCAAAACAGAAAAATAATTTATTGCTTGCTGTTAAGGACTTTGAATCTTTGAAAAATGAATATGGTGCTATTCAAGAAGAATTAAAAGAAATTAATCCTGATTTGAGTTTCAAAGAGAAGGCAAAGAATTTATGGTATTCTATTTTTGACAAGGAAAAAATCAAGGAAAAATCCGCTGATTCTTTTTTGGAAAAGTCCAAGTCTAGATTGCTTGATGAATCGAAATATTTGAATGAAGAAATTAATGAACAAAAAAAAGTTGTTGGTGTTGAAAAAAATGTTTTGAAAGATTTTGAAAGAAATAAAAAAACAGTTTACAAAAATTTGGATTTTATTAATTATTCTGTTGATACTTTAAAAGAAACAAAAGATTTTTATGAAACTTATTTATCAATAAATTCATTTATTGATACAATAAATTCAGCTTAATTTTCTATTATGTTTTTCTGCAATTTTTTCGACTCTTCTCATTCCACTTATTAATCTTGAATATTCTTTTCCATCTTTTGTGCTCAAAGGAGGAATTTGTCCATTATTTCTTTTTACAATTTTGCCTATTCCTTTAGAATATTTGTTATATTGTCTTTGTAATCTTTTTCTTTTTCTTATTTGTTTTTTTGCTATTTTGCTTCCTTTATTGATTTGATTTGACGTCCATTTTGTTGCTTGTGCTCCCCATTTTATTGGTCTTGTTGCACCATATATTGTTCCGCCTATTGCTTTTCCGGCAATTCTCCCTGCTTTATTCCATTTTGCTAATTCTCTCTCCTTATTTTCTGCCCTTTCTTTTAGATAAGATTCTCTTTCTGAAACATTCATATTTTTTAATTCTCTTCGGTCTTTTCTCCAACGCATTTCTTTTTTGTTTATTAATAATCCAATAATTAATCCTGCTATTCCAAGCATCATTGCGGCTCCACTTTCTGGTGCAACTTTGAAGAGTCCGAGATTGAAGAAAATTATACTAAAAATTATCAAAAGTTTTCCAAAGCCCCATTTCCACACAGTGAACATTGCAAATCCTAATACAATCCATGGCCCAATTTCAAAAAGAAGCCTTTCATTAAAACCTATTTTGTAGAAAATATTGTCAATTGGAATGTTTAGTTTTGTTAATCCATATGTTGCAAAAATTGAAAGTATTAATGCAATAATCCAACCATTTTTTATTTTTGTTCTGTTAACACCAAAATTTAATCCCCAGAAAATTAATAAGAATGCTAAAGCTAAAGGAATGTATTCTAAAGTGCCTTGAAAAAATCTTAGGATTCCAAAATTTTTGTAACTTCCTGCATATTGGTAGGCTGAAATAAAGTTTAAACTAATTATTGAAAGTAAAACAAGAAATATTTTTTTAACCCCTTTCATGTTTTATTTAAGAATTTTATTTTTATAAATATGTGGATTTTTGAAAATTAAAATTTTGCTGAATCAAAGCTCAGATTTAATAGATTAAAATTCAAGAAGGTGGTTTTTGAATTTTAAAGATTAAGTTAATGTGGAGAAATTTAGGTGATATGTTAAAATAACATAAATTATAAAAAATTTATTCCAATTCTTTTATTCTCCCATTTAATTTTTTTAATTCTTCTTCTGTTGAATTTAATTTTTCATTAAATTTTAAAATATAACTTTTTATTTCTTCAATTAGTTTTTCATATTTTTCTTTGTTTTGAGAGTATTTTGTTTTTGAATAAACATATTCTAATTTGTCTTCTAGATTTTTTATTTTTGAAACATATAAATCACATTGTTCTAAAAGTCTTATCTTTTCTTTTTCTAATAAATCGGCTTCTTTTGTTTTAGGCAATTTTAATTTTTTAATTTGTTTTGTCGGTTTTTTTTCTAATAGTTTTTTTTCTTTTAAAGTTTCAATTTTCTCTTTTTCTTTTTTTTCTTTTAAGAGTTTTTTATATTTTTTTCTTGATTCTTTTATATTCTTTCTCATAGCTTTTGATAAAGATGCCATAGAAGAATAAATTTGGTTTATTTTATAAGAATTTATGTTGAGAAAAAGATAGATTCTACAAAAGCCATTTAAATTCAGAATTCCAAAGATAATTATGGTTAAACAAAGGTCCTTTAGTGTTTTGGGAGATGTTGCAATTGTTAATTTCCCATTTGAGACTAAGGAAAAGGAAAAAAAGGAATTTGCAAAAAAGCTTTTGAAAGAACATAATAATTTGAAAACTGTTGTGGAGAAGTCTCAGAAATTTAGTGGTAGACTTAGAAAACAAACTACGAAACATTTGGCGGGGGAAAGAAATAAGGAAGTTTTGTATAAAGAAAATGGTTGTGAGTTTAGGTTTAACATTGATGAAACTTATTTTTCTCCTAGATTAAGTAACGAGAGAAAGGAAGTTTCTGAATTGATTTCTTCAGGAGAGGAAGTTTTTGTTATGTGTGCTGGTGTTGCTCCTTTTTCTATTGTTATTGCGAAAAACACTCGTGCAAAAATAGTTTATTCTAATGAACTGAATAGAAAAGCAAATGAATATGCCAAAGAAAATATTGTTAGAAATAAAGTTGAAGAGAAAGTTGTTTTGGTTCCAGGAGATATAAAAAAGGTTGCTCCTAAATTAATGAAAGAAGGTAAAAAATTTGATGTTATTATTATGGCTAGACCTCAGTTGGAAGACACTTTTTTGAAAGAAGCTTTTATGCTTTCTAAACCTGGGACTAAAATTTATTATTATGATTTTTGTAAAGTTGAAGATAAGGATTTGGTTGTTGAAAAGGTGCGGGCAAAGGCAGAAAAAATTGGCAAAAAAATTAATATTTTGAATGTTAAAGATGCCGGGGAAATTGCCCCATATAAAGTTCGGTTAAGAGTTGATTTTGAAATTGTTAAAAAAGGTTTTTTTAGGAGAATTTTTGGGCGATAAAATGGATATTGAAAACAAATTAATTGAAATTCAGAATAGTTTGAAGGATGAAAACCCTGGATTTCCAAAAAACATGTGTTCTTTGTCTTCAAAAATTGTATATGATGAATTGGGTTTTTTACCTGTCGCAGGATATGTTTTAACTTCTAGGGGATTAGAAAAACATTCTTGGAATATTGATTCTAAAGGTAAAATAATTGATTTAACTTTATATCAATTTGATGGAGTTTTTGATAAAATAATTAATTCTGAAAAAGAAAATTTAGTTGATTCTTGGGGTTATTTTGAAAATGAGGGAAGTACTAAAGCTTTAAGAAAATATATTGAAAATTTTACAAATGAGTTTTTTATTTAGTTTGTATTTTATTTTTTTTTAGTTTGGGGCATTCGGGTCAATTAGAATTCTTTTTTTATTTCGACAGCTGTTGGTGATTTTCCAATTCGAACTTCATGGATTCTGTTGAAGATCTTCCATCCCTAGCCCCGACCAACCAATTGAAATTCTGTGTTCCCCTAGAAACTCAATTAACTTTAGTTAATTGTAATTAATGCTAGGGGTTTTTCAACAGAATCAATTCCATGAAAGATTCTTTAAACTCACTTGTTCGTTTATTTGAACTTTCAGAAGATTCTCCCCATGCCTCTGGCATTCGGGTCAATTAGAATTCTTTTTTTATTTCGACAGCTGTTGGGGCTTCCCCTCCATGCCAGGTGAATCTTGGTCGCATTCGCATGGGGTAAATTCTTTCGGAATTGTCGTCTAATATTATTGCTGAACCTTTTAGACTTGGTAAATCGTTCATATAACCTTGAATTGTATTTGTTAGGTAGGATTGCATCATGTGATTTAGTGCGTCGATGTCTGGTTTTGAAGTTACTCTGTGTGCTAGGACGATATCTGACTGAGTCATTACGTCTGTGTGGATTTTTCCGGGTTGTTGAGTTGCAAGAACTAAAGATATTCCTGGTTGTCGACCTTCTCTTAAGATTTGAACTAATGCATCAGTGGAAATTACTTTTTCATTTAAGGGCAAGAATTCGTGCGCTTCATCTATGAATAACCAAACAAGTGGAGTTTCTTTTCTTTCTTGTCCACTTGAATAATCAAGGCCTTTTGAAACTGAATTTATTTCTTCTTGTTTTCTTGCCATCATTCTTTCGTTGAATATTTTTCTTGATAACAAACTAATTACTAATCCTCGAACATTGAATGCTCCAATTGAATTGTAAACTGACAAATCTAGAACAGATGTTGTTCCTCCAGTTATTAAATCTTTTATTTTAGTTTCATCTGTTCCTTCTTGTGCAAATATTCCCCATGTGTCTGCAGTTTCAAAAAGACCTATTGCGGAATTAATTGTTTCTTTTTCACTTCTTTTGTCTTTTTTTATTATTTCTAAAATGTCCTTTATTGCATATTTTTTTACTTTTTCTTTTAGTTCAATTATTGCTCTTTGAATTAAATTTGATACGGGGTCCAAAAGATTTAGTCCAAAAGTTATAATCCAATCTTCTGCATTTAATTCTGAGACACTTAATGCAAATTTTTCATCTATGGGGATTCCTTTATCTATGAATTCGTCGTATTTTCCAAAGGGAACAAATATTTTTACTGGAAGGTTTTTTGGACTCATTTCCCATTCGTGTAGTAATTCTTTATCTTTTTCATTTGGATATTTCATTGTCCAATAAATTCCCATGGTGTCAAATATTAGTGAAGCAATATTTTCCGATACTCCTTTTGATAAACTTGAAATTTCTTCTGCAAGAACTCCGAGCGTGTAGGATTTTCCAGAACCTCTTTTACCTGCAATTAAAACTACATGACTTCTTGCAACATCTAAAAAAATATTGTTTGAAAGAGAATTATATTGGCCCATTTTTACATAACCTCTTCCAATATGCAAAAGTCCTTTCTTTCCTAGAAGTTTTTTATCTGATTCTCCTCTTCCTACTATAATATCATATGGCATGTATTGTTTAGGTTAAACTTATTTTTAATGTTTTGGTTGTTTTTTATTTAATAAAATAAATTATTTTTGGAGAAAAAATTAAAAATTTTATCCTTTTTTCTAAATTAATATTTTATAGGATTTTGATTAACTTATTTCATGGATTTTAAGAGGTGGGAGTTTCATTATCATATTCTCTGCAGGAGTGACTTTATACCGGTTTCTTTGGTTATGAAGAATTTTAGAAGTTATCTTCTTTGGTTTTAAGTCGATTCTCCCCCATTTCTCCTGCAGGGAATTTTTTTATGGAAGAGGATAAATATTAATTGTTTATGAATTTCTTAGAAAATTTTATAAAGGGTTTTTGTTTTTAGTAGTTCATGGCTAGTAAGAAAAAATCTCAGAAATATGATTTTGTTGGGAAAATTAAAAAGAATCCTTGGAAATTTGGAACTTTTGTTTTTGCTTTTCTTACTTTAGTTCTGATGGGTTCTATGATTATTTCTTCTTCTGGAGATATTTCCTCTAAGAAAGCAGGGGAAAGTTTTGTAGATTATATTAATTCAATGAGTGATAGTAAAATTGAATATGTTGATTCAACTGATTTTAGTGAGGGTTTATATCAAGTTACTGTTTTGGCTCAAGGTCAAGAAATTCCAGTTCATGTAACTAAAGATGGAAAATATTATGTTCAGGGTGTTATGCCTCTTTCATCACAAGCAGTTAGTGAACCTGAACCTGTTGAAGAAACACAGCCCCAAGAGGTTGTTAAAAGTGATAAGCCTTTAGTTCAATTATTTATTATGACTCATTGTCCTTATGGGACTCAAGCTGAAAAAGGATTTTTACCTATGGCTAGATTATTAGAAGATGTTGCGGATATGGAAATTAGATTTGTTCATTATTTCATGCATGAACCTGAAGAAACTGAAACTCCTCGTCAAGTTTGTATAAGAGAAGAACAAGGAGACAAATTCTTAGATTATTTAGAATGTTTCTTAGAAGGAGATGGAAATTCTGAAGGGGGTTACATTGCAAATGGGAATGACCCTTCAACTTGTATGCAAGAAACAGGAGTGGATGAATCTCTGGTGGAAGAATGTGTTGACTCTGGAAGATGGGAAGATTATTATGCTGAAGATTCAGAAATGAGTGAAAACGCAGGAGTTAGAGGAAGTCCAACTTTAGTAATTAATGGAGCTATTGTTGAAGCTGGAAGAAGTGAAAGTGCTTATTTGGGAGCTTCTTGTGAAGCTTTTAATGAGGTTCCAGAATTATGTGAAGAGGAAGTTTCTACTGCCACTCCAAGCGTTTATTTTGGTTGGGAAGAAACTTCTAATGCTGCTTCTGCTACTGGTGCTTGTTAATTTTCTTTTTTGTTTTATTTCAATTAAGTTTTAATAAAGATTAAAGTTATTCTATAATATAAGAAAATATTTAAATTGGAAAATATTTTAAAAATGAATTAAATTATGGAGATTAAAATGACGAAAGAATTGGGAGATGCTGTGAAAGAAGAATTTAATTCTAAGAAAATGTTTAATGAAACTTCAAATCATCCTGGGAATAATTCATCAAGATATAGAATTGTTAAGTATGCACCAGGAAAACATTTGATTTATTTTAATAACGGAGATATAAGGGATTCTGGTTTATTATGATTAATTTTTAATACTTCATAATATAATTTATTTCATCATCATCGAGTTTTAGTTCTTTTTGAATCATTGGATTTTTTAATTGGTGTTTTATTTCATTCCATTGTGCCATTATTCTTTTGTATCCTACGTGGGTTTTTTTTGCATATTTTATTGCTATTGTTTTCTTTTTTCCATGTTTTTGATTGTTTAACCAAATTTTTAATATTCTTGTTGGCTTTGAATATTTTTTGAATTCTGTGATTTCTTTGTCTCCTTTTGCTTGTGAAATTCCGTAACTTCCGAATATGTTTTCATAAACTAAAAATCTCCAATATTGTTGTTTGTATATTCTTCCTTTGAATAAATCCACTTTAGCTAATCTTTGATATGCTTTTGCAAGATCTTCTCCTGAATAAGCTTTTGGAATGTTTTCTTCAAACCAAAGAATTATTTCATCCATTTGCATGTCCACTTTGTCAAAAGTTCCGAGCATTTCTTTGTTTGCTTTATCTTGAAAAATATGTCTCATTGCTTTGAATATATCTAATTTTTTGTTTCTTTCATCGATGAATATTTCTTCGGGGTTTTCCATTGATGCTGCTGCTTCTAAGTCATTTATAGCACTTCTCAAGTCTCCACGTGCTTTAATTGATATTTGGTTAAGAACTTTTTCATTTATTGATTTTTTTTCTTGTTCGAGGATTTTTTTCAATAAATTTTTAGTTTCTGCGGGGGTTATGTCTTTTAATTCTATTATATTTACTTTTTTTCTTAGGGGAGATAACTTCTGTATCCAAGCATCATTTGCAGCACAAATTATTGGGAATTTTGTATCTTCAATTAATGAAACTAGTTCTGAAACTCCTCCTCTATCTTTTGTTCCGGATAAACCATCGATTTCATCCACAAGGATTAATTTGTTTTTATTGAATAAGGATGATTGTTCTAAGACTGGTTTTAATTTTTCAATCATTGATTTTTTATTTCTCAAGTCAGAGGCATTCAATTCAAATATTTCATATTCATTTTCTTTTGCAAATACATGAACAAGTGTTGTTTTTCCGATTCCTGGGGGGCCATTCAAAAGAAGTGCTTTTCTTCTTACATTTGGAAATGTTTCTAAGTAGTTTTCAACTTCTCCTACTGCTTCTTCTTGACCGATTAACTCTGTTAGTTTTTGTGGCCTATATTTTTCTACCCAAGATTTCATTTTAGAATTATTTTCCCAAACCAGCAAGCACGAATGAAGCTAATAACGCTTGAAGTTGAATGAAAGGATCTGAACCTTCAACAATTCTGAATTCTGCTTCACCAGTTTTTTCTGTTAGTTTTACTTTTAATTCTGGTTCTATTGTTAAATTCCAAATTTCTTTTTGCATTTGTTTTATCACATCTTGTCCGGAAATTGATTCTTTGAGCATTACATCTAAAAGTTTTTCTCTTGCTCCTTTGAAATCTCCTGAAAGGGCATATTCTAATACAACTTTGATTTCTTTTGGTCTTGTTTCTGAAGCTATTGTTGAAACTAAGTCTTTTGTTATTTTTGGAGAGACTGACGCGGTTGATTGCATTATATTTACAGATCGCCTACAATCTCCTTCACTTGATTCGTAAATTGATGTAATTGCTTCTTCGTCAATTTCTAAATTTTCTGATTCTGCAATTCTTTTGATTACCTTTTCCACATCTTTTTTTTCTAATAATTTGAATCTAAATGTGGCACATCTTGATTGAATTGGATCTATTATTTTTGAAGAATAATTACATGAAAGAATGAATCTGCAGGTTGCTGCGTAGTTTTCCATTGTTCTTCTTAGGGCTTGTTGTGCTTCAGGTGTTAAGGCATCTGCTTCGTCTAAAAATATTACCTTGAAAGGCACGTTTCCTAATGATTTTGTTCTTGCAAAATCTTTTACTTTTTCTCGGACAATTTGGATTCCTCTTTCGTCTGAAGCGTTCAATTCTAAGTAATTATCTTTCCAATTTTCTCCAAATAATTCTTTTACAACAATTAGGGCTAAAGTTGATTTTCCTGTTCCTGCTGGGCCTGCAAAGAGCAAATGAGGTATGTTTAGAGAATTAGTAAGGGCTCCGACTCTTTTTACAATGGCTTCTTGGCCTGCTAATTCATCGAATTTTTTTGGCCTATATTTTTCTGTCCAAATTTCTGATGTCATGAAGAATATAAGAATTGTTTTTTTATAAACATTCCTTTGTTATTGGTTGGGAGTATAATTAAATGGGATGAATCCCTCTTTAGTTAGTTCGTAAACTTTGAATTTTCCATGAACATAGAGGAATTTTGCATTTTTTGTCTGGTATTTTTCTTCTATGAATTTTGGTATTTTTTCTAATTGATGTTTTGCTTTTTTTCTATTTGTTTCACAATCATTGCATTTGTATTCAATATAATATGTAAATTCCTCATTTGTTATTATTCCATCAATTTCTCCAATTTCTTTTGATGAATCATAGATTTTCTTTTCAATTTCTGTGAATATGCTATCTTTTATTTTTATTAAGGAGGGATCTTTAGCAATATTTTCTAGGGCTTTTTTGTGGCGGTTTTCCATGATTTGATGTTTAGATTTTTTATTTTTGGAATTATATTTTTTTATTCTAGGATTGAGAGTTTCTTCGATTAAATCTGGGTAGTATTTGGGATTTTGGCCTCTAGGAATTTTTTTCATTAAAATATTAGATTGATGAATAATTTAAACTTAGGTTATTTTTCAAAATATATATTAGAAAATATGTTTTCAAAAATATGTTTTATAGAATATGTTTAGAATTTTTTGTATTTTTTGTTTGGAGAAATTTCTCCTTTTCCTTTTAAAATTTCTTGGTTGAATTTTTCTGCGTGTGTTTTATATTTAAAATATCCTTTTGGAGATCCTTCTTTTGTCAATCTGTATTCTAAATTTTGGGCATTATTAAATAGAGATTGAGAATCAAATTTTTTTTCTGTAATTTTATTATAATATAAAGAATTTTCTTTTCCTTTTAAGTAAGCGATAGTTTCACCATTATTTTTTGTAAAGAATTCATACCAATTTTTCACTGCCATATTCAATTAAAATTAGTTTGTTTTATAATTTTTTTGTTTAGAACTATCTAGATCTTGCTCTTCTTACTTTACGTTTATGTTTTTCTTTCCTAAGTTTTTTTCTTTGCCATTTCCATCTCATCTGGCCTTTCTTTTTCCAACGTCTTGAGCTTCTTTTCATAAGAGTTTGAATAAAATTTTATTTTTAAAGGTTTGGGTTACCTTGATTTTTTTACTCCAATCTTTTTACAATATTTTTCTATTGGACAAATTGAACATTTGGGAGATATTGGAGTACAAATTGTTCTTCCAAATTGAACAAAAATTGAGTTGAACTCTTTGTAGTATTTTTTTGGAAGAATTTTTATTAGTTTTTGTTCTGTTTTTTCTGCACTTTTTGTTTTTACCCACCCGATTCTGTTTGGAACCCTGTGGCAATGTGTGTCTACTGGAATTACTGGTTTGTCGAATCCAAAAGCCAAAACAATATTTGCTGTCTTTGGGCCTATATGCTTTATTGAAATTAATTCTTCATATGTTTTAGGAACTTTGCCTTTGAATCTTTTTATTATTTCTTTTGAAACAGATTTTAGAGCAATTGCTTTTTTGTTGTAGTGACCCGATTTAAAAATTATTTTTTTTAGTTTTGGTGTTTGTAATTTGATTATTTTTTCTGGAGTATCTGCAATTTTGAAAAGATTTTCTGAAACTATTTCTGTTGTTTCATCTCTAGCTCTTAAAGAAAGAAGACAAGATATTAAAATTTTGAAAGCATCCGCTTTTCCTCGCATATTGTTTAAAGTTGTTGTGCTGGCAGGAAATTTTTTTTTAAGAATTTTCATTATTGGTTCAATTGTTTTTGGTTTCATTTTAGAAAGATTAAACAGCTTTTGTTATATAACTGATTCCATTTTCTTGGAGGATTTTCTTTGCTTCTTCTATTGAACTTTTTCCTAAGAAACATGCAACTATTTTGTGTTTGAATTTTGATTCTGAAAGGATACATGCAGTTTTTTCTGGTTCTGACATTGTTTGTGGAGTTAATACTACTATTATTGAATCATAGTTTGCTTTGATTTTATTTAATGCGCTTTTGTAATCTTTGGATGTTGCAGTTCCGAGTATATCCTTTGGTCCGTAAATTTCATATCCTTGTGATTCCAATTGGTCAGTTAATAGTGCTCCTGCTCCTCCTGCGTTTGTGATTATTGCTACTTTTTTTCCTTTTAGTTTGTAGACAATGTTTTCTTCTCTTATCCCAAATGCTCTAATAAGTGATTTTGATTGTTTTACTTTTGCTTGTTTAAATGCTCCCTGGTAAATTTTATAATCTGTTGCTAAGCTTGCAGTGTGAGACATTGTTGCATTTTTTCCTTTTTCGGTTTTTCCTGCTTTAATGACAATTATTTCTTTTTTTGAATTTTTACAGGCTTCAATGAATCTTTTTCCATCATGCAAGGACTCTATATAACAAACTATTTTTTTTGTTTTTTTGTCTTCATTGAAATATTCGATCCAATCTGCAAAATTCAAATCTATCATGTTTCCTACTGATATGAATGCTCTTAGGGGAATTTTATAATCTAAAATGTAGCTTCCTAGGGCTCCACTTTGGCTGATGAAAACAGTGTTTCCTTTTTTTACGGTTTCTTTTGCGAAGGTTAAATCTAAATTCTTTTTTGGATTAATCATTCCAAAACAATTTGGTCCAAGTATGTTTAAGTTGTGCTTTAATTTTAGATTTAATATCTTTTTTTCTAATTTGTAATTTCCGACTTCTGAAAATCCTGCAGAGATTATTATTATGTTTTTTATTTCTTTTTTTATGCATTGTTCGATTATTTTTGGAACAGTTTTTGAAGGAGTTGCAATTATTGCAAGTTCAATTTTTTTTGGGTAATCTGCTATTTTTTTATATGAATCTTTTCCTTCTATTTTTTCACCTTTCTTGTTTATTGGAATTACTCTGCCCTTTAATTTATCTAATTTCTTCATAATTATATTTCCAACTTTTCCAGGGCTATTTGAGGCTCCAATTACTGCAACTGATTTTGCATTAAAAAAAGAATTTAGGTTTTTTTCCATAAAATTAGTTAGGAATTATTATTTATAGAGTTTTTGGAGAGTAGAAAAATATATAACTAATTTTTTGTTTGTTATTTTATGAAATATGTTGGAGAAGTTGAAACTGAGAAATTTTTATTAAAGAAAGGTTTTAGAGTTATTCCTAGTGCTTTTTGTTCTGGAAAGAATGGAATTAAAAAAGCCTTGAAAAAAGTTGGTGTTCCTTTTGTCATGAAAGTTGCTGGAAAGAATATTGTCCATAAAAATAAAGTTGATGGGATTAGATTGAATGTGAAAACTTATTCTAATGCTATCGAAGAATTTTCTAATTTGAAAAAAATAAAAGGGGCCAGAGGAGTTTTATTTCAGAGTAAAATTGAAGGAAAAGAATTTTTGATTGGAGTTAAAAAAACTACTGAATTTGGTCATGTTATCGGATTTGGTTCTGGGGGGACAAAAGTTGAAGAGAAAAAGGATGTTAGTTTTAGGATTACTCCCTTAGAAAGAGAAGAAATAAAAAAAATGATTAAAGATACTCAAGCTTCTAGGGGATTATTGAAACCCGATGGGAAAGCAATTGAAGATGTTATTTTCGATTTAAGTAAACTATTGGAAAAAAATCCTGAAATTTCTGAATTAGATATAAACCCTTTAATGGTTAAGAATGGGGTTGCTACAATTGTTGATGCTCGAATGGTTTTGGATTGATTTTAGATGAAAAGAATTATTAATGTTGATTATTTGTTTCTTTTATGAAAAAGAAGGTGAAGGAAGATTTTAAGAAAGGAATAAAAAAAGTTTCCAAAGTAAAGAAACTTTCTTTTTGGAAGAAAATTAAAAATATTGAAGAGAAACATAAACTTCTTTTTTTCTTGGTCGTTTCTTTTGTTTTAGTTTTGTTTTTAATTTTTGGCGCAAGACTTTATTTATTCATTAATTTTTTATTGGGAAATGATACTTTGGTTAAGTTGACTGCAGATAAACAGGATTTTTTCTTGGAAAATGGGGAATCTGCAGTTGTTGAATTTGATACTTATGTTTCTACGAACTTTTTTTGTGAAGCTAAATGTTCTTATTCTTTTGAAGATTTGAGTATGGGTTATGTTTTGGATAGAGGAAACTTTACGACAAAAATATCTAATCCAAATAAAATAGAGTATAATTTGGTTGCACCAGATATTGGGGAAGGTCAGAAGTTGTATTTGTTTGAAGTTAGTTGTTTTAGTCGAGAAACCCCTTTTTGTAAAACAAATGAAGAAGTGAATAAAAGGAGTTATTTGGTTGCTCTTAATTATGAATTGAGTGAGAGTCAGAAGAATTTTAGAGAAAGAGCGAACGAATCTTTGCAAAGGTTAATTTTTGAGTATGATGAACTTCAGAGAATTGATTTAGAGAATGAGGGGATGTTTGAAATCTTATCGAAGCATATTGAATTAAAAAATATCTCTGATGGTAATTTAACTAAAATTGGAGAAGATTTAGATTCATTGTTAGAGGATTGGAAAAATTATGAGTATGAGGCTGTTTTGGAAGATGCTTTAGCTAACAAGATAAATCATACTCGGGAATTATTTGTGGAAATTAATAATAATTTGAGTTCTAAATTTTCTTCATATAATGAATTTGTATTGGATGGCCTTGAATTACGAGGAG
Organism: Candidatus Woesearchaeota archaeon; assembly: GCA_964416245.1. GTDB lineage: Archaea > Nanobdellota > Nanobdellia > Pacearchaeales > GW2011-AR1 > GW2011-AR1. The sequence continues at coordinate 1,654 of CAYQDG010000011.1, read as the reverse complement.
AGATTACTCATTTGATTATAATGGAAAATATTAGTATTGATAATCATGAAGATATTTCCTATCTTGTTAGAAATTTTAATTTTTTTGTTGGAAATTTGACTATGCCTTTTGATTTGGCTCTCAAAAAAAATGAAGTTAATTATTTGTTTTTGAAAGTGAATAATACTTTTGATGAATTGGAGAATAATTATAGTTTTGAATTTAACTATTCTTCTCTTAAACCATTTAATTTAAGTTTTCTCTCTAAGCCTTTTTATTCAAATTATTCTTCCGGGAAGGAATTGAGTGTTGAGGAGCCGATGTGTTGTTACAAAGGAGATTGCGATGTTTGTTGTGGAGATGGTTGTTGGAGTGATGATTCTAAATATCCAATAATTTTAGTTCATGGACATTCTTTTAATGATAAAATTTCTGCAGATAGTAGTTTGGGTGATTTGAATGTTATTAAGGATGAATTGGTTGAGGGTGGAATTGTTGATGGAGGATATGTTATAATTAGAAAGTTGGATGATGCTGGAACTTTTGCTAGAACGAATAGACAAATTGTTTTTGCTGCTAGTTATTATTTTGATATTTATCAGAATGAAGAGGAGACTCTGAGTTTGCAGGCTAAAGCTGATAGTTTGGATACTTATGCTTTGAGATTAAATGATATTGTTGAGAATGTTAAGAGAATGACTAATCGTAAGAAAGTAAACATTGTTGCCCATAGTATGGGGGGTCTTGTTTCTAGAAGGTATATGCAAATTTTTGGAGAAGGAAGCGTTGATAATTTGGTTATGATTGGGACTCCTAACAAAGGTATTGATGGATATGTTCTTTCTAGTTGTTATGTTTTTGGAGCTAATATCCATTGTGATATGATGGATGAAAGTAGTTTATTTATGAACAAATTGAATTTTGGACAAGTTCCTGATACAAACGTTACAATGATTGTTGGTCTTGGTTGTAATACAGATGGTTCACCAGGAGATGGGATTGTGAAGAATGAAAGTGCATATTTGTCTTGGGCTAATAATTATTTTGTCGAAGGCAATTGTAGTGGAGTTGACTTTTTTCATAGATCAATGTTAGATGTAAGAGAATACCCTGAAGTTTATGAAATTATTGAGGAAGGTTTGGGATTATAAGAATAAAAGAAAGCGCCCCGATCGAAATTCATGGGTCACTAAAGCTCTCCGTAGCACAAAAGTTTAGAAAACTTTGTACTAAACTCGGGACGAGTTCAAATAAATATGATCTTGCCGAGATTTGAACTCGGGACCTCTGGCTCTCTTAGAAGATTCCAAGAGATAATAATCCTTGCGGATCATCTTCATATAAGACCAGCGCTCTGACCAGGCTGAGCTACAAGATCATTATCCATTACATAAAATCTATGTAACAGCTATAACAATTTATGTAAGAACTAAAAAAATTCTATATATAAAAGTTTTTGATTATTTGATTTTCGAAATAGTTAGTTTTTTAAACTAATTTGGATAATTATTCTCATGTTCGATTAAGTTGTCAAATGGCTTTTCTTATCGAAATCATAAGCCCCGATAGTACAGAGGCCAAGTATGCTAGCCTTTCACGCTAGTGACCCGAGTTCGAATCTCGGTCGGGGCGTTTTTATTCAACAAAAATCCATTCATAAAAAGATTTATAATAT